>CAYZDK010000005.1:0-22778 GCA_964477255.1 uncultured Polaribacter sp. | reverse complement strand
ATAGGATTTTGTCCTTTCCAAGTTAATTCAAGCATAGAGCCAAAACTATCTTTTGTAGGTCCAGATATTGTTCCTGAGCCCATCATATCTCCACTTTCTACAGGACAACCATTTACAGTATGATGTGCAAGCTGTTGCGCCATTGTCCAATACATGTATTTAAAATTAGAGTTTGCAACAACAGTTTCTTCTGCACCCTCAGGCATAATACTAACTTGTAAATTAATATCGTAACTCCCTTTTCCTTTTTGTTTTAAGTAGGGCAGAGGTTCATGCACTTGTTTAGGATTATCCACCCTAAAAGGTTCTAACGCATCTAAAGTAACAATCCAAGGAGAAATTGTAGAAGCAAAGCTTTTACCTAAAAAAGGTCCTAATGGAACATATTCCCAAGCTTGAATGTCTCTAGCAGACCAATCATTAAACTGAACTAATCCAAAAATATACTCTTCTGCCTCATCAATAGGAATTCGCTCACCTAAAACATTTGCATCTGTAGTTATAAACGCCATTTCCAATTCAAAATCTAATAATTTACTTGGCCCAAAACCTGGTTTATTAGATCCTTCTGCAGGTCTGGTTTGTCCAAATGGTCTTCTAACTGGAGTTCCTGATGGAACAATAGAAGAACTTCTACCATGATAACCAATAGGAATGTGCAACCAATTAGGAAGCAAAGCGTTTTCAGGATCTCTAAATAAAGAACCCACATTGGTTGCATGTTCTTTACTTGCATAAAAATCTGTATAATCGCCAACAGAAACAGGAAGCAGCATTTCTACTTCATCCATTCTAAATATTATTTTATCTTTATGGTCTGCATTATCACGTAACTTACCATTTTTAACATCAAAAACCTCTGCGATTCTGTTTCTTACTAAGCGCCATGTTTTTCTTCCATCTGCAATAAAATCATTTAGATTATCCTGTAAAAACATATCGTCTGTAAGTGGTATACCATCAAAATAACCTAATTGATGGAATGCACCTAAGTCAATTGCATAATCTCCAATCCTACTACCAATGGTTATAATATCGTCTCTGGTGATAAAAACTCCAAAAGGAATATTTTGAATTGGGAAATCTGAGTTTTTATCAACTTTTAACCACGATTTTCTATTAGGATTATTCGCTGTAATCTCCATTTGTTTTCTTTTAATTTATTTTCAAATCTACACTCTTTTTTTATGAAAATGAAATTATAATATTAGAAAACATACATTTTTAACAATCTTTTTTAATAAAAGACTATCTCTTAATAAATTGTTGAAAACAACACATAAACTACTTCTTTTACCATTGGTTTTTAGTTATTTTTGGTATTTATTAAAATTAGCAAAATATGCAAATAGATCATCAAATTTTCGATTTAATAGAAGAGGAAAGAGAAAGACAAATTAATGGATTAGAATTAATTGCATCAGAAAATTATGCAAGTGCGCAAGTGATGAAAGCACAAGGTTCTATTTTAACAAATAAATATGCAGAGGGGTATCCTGGAAAGCGTTATTATGGTGGTTGTGAAATAGTAGATGTAGTAGAAAACATAGCAATAGAAAGAGCTAAAGAGTTATTTGGTGCTGCTTATGTTAATGTGCAACCACATTCTGGATCGCAAGCAAATACTGCTGTTTTTGCTGCGTGTTTACAACCTGGAGATAAAATTCTAGGTTTCGATTTATCTCATGGAGGGCACTTAACACATGGTTCACCAGTTAACTTTTCTGGTAAATTATATAATCCAACTTTTTATGGTGTTGATGAAGAAACTGGACTCTTAAATTATGATAAGATTAGAGAAATTGCAATAAAAGAAAAACCAAATATGATTATTGCAGGAGCTTCTGCATATTCTAGAGATATGGATTTTAAAAAGTTCAGAGAAATTGCAGACGAAGTTGGTGCTCTTTTATTAGCAGACATTTCTCATCCAGCTGGTTTAATTGCAAAAGGTATTTTAAATGATCCTTTGCCTCATTGTCATATTGTAACTTCTACAACCCACAAAACCTTAAGAGGCCCTAGAGGGGGAATTATTATGATGGGTAACGATTTTGAGAATCCGTTTGGACATAAATTAAAATCTGGTAAACCCAAAAAAATGTCTACGTTACTAAACGCTGCAGTTTTTCCAGGAAATCAAGGAGGTCCTTTAGAACACGTTATTGCTGCAAAAGCAGTTGCATTTGGAGAGGCTTTAACAGATGAATTTCTAGATTACCAAATTCAAGTTAAGTTGAATGCAGCAGCTATGGCAGACGAATTTGTAAAAAGAGGGTACAAATTAATCTCTGGAGGTACAGACAACCATTGTATGTTAATAGATTTAAGAAATAAAAACATCACTGGTAAAGATGCTGAAATTGCCTTAGGCAAAGCAGATATTACAGTAAATAAAAATATGGTTCCTTTTGATGATCAGTCTCCTTTTGTTACCTCAGGAATACGTATTGGTACACCTGCAATTACCACAAGAGGTCTTAAAGAAGACGATATGATTCAGGTAGTAGATTTTATTGACAGAGCTTTACAAAATGCTGAAAATGAAGAAGAATTACATAGAATTGGAGAAGAAGTTGCAGACATGATGTGTTCTAAAAGGCTATTTGTGATGTAATTTCCGAATGGTAATATTTTTAAAAAAGCATCAAGTTTTTCTTGATGCTTTTTTTATCTTTAAATTTCAAAAAACAAACTAATGGACGCTTATTTAATTGCAACAATTCTAATTTTTTTATCAGCAATTTTTGGTTATATCAACGAACGATTTTTAAAAATGCCAAATACTATTGGCTTAATGGTAATTACCATTTTTTTTACAGCTTTTGTTTTGTTGTTTAGTTATGTTGATCCTACGCTATTAAACGTAGAAAAAGAAATCATATCTAACATAGACTTTAAAACGTTATTGCTAGATGAAATGTTAAGTTTTCTTTTATTTGCAGGAGCATTACACACCAATTTTGAGCAATTAAAAATTCAACGTTGGCCAATTCTTTTATTTTCTACTTTAGGGGTATTAACCTCTACTTTTTTAGTTGGTGGTTTTATGTATATTTTAATGGGGCTGTTTAATTTTCAAATAGATTTTATATACTGTTTGTTGTTTGGTGCTTTAATATCTCCTACAGATCCAATAGCAGTATTAGGTATCTTAAAACAAGCTGGTGTACCCAAAAAATTAGAAACTAAAATTGTTGGGGAGAGTTTGTTTAATGATGGAGTAGGAGTTGTTGTTTTTTTAACAATTTATCAAATTGCAAAATCTGGTATTAATAATGATACAGCTTTTAATGCGTTTCAACTTTTTGGACAAGAAGTGTTTGGAGGAATCCTTTTAGGAGGTGTTCTAGGCTGGGTTTGTTATAAATTAATGCGAACAATAAACGATTATCATATAGAAGTTATCATCACATTAGCTGCAGTAATGGGTGGTACAGTTATAGCACAGAAACTACACTTATCTGCACCATTAGCCATGGTAACAGCAGGTTTAATTATTGGTAATGACAAAGTGAGAGAATCTTCTATGTCTGAAGTTACTGAAAAATATGTAGACAAATTTTGGGAACTTTTAGACATTCTATTAAATGCAATTTTATTTGTGTTAATTGGTATGGAAATGCTTGTTCTTGTTTTAAAAGAAAATTACATAGCTGTTAGTTTAATTGCTATACCTGTTGTACTAATTGCTAGGTATTTATCGCTTTTATTGCCTGTAAACTTGTTTAAAAAGAAATTAGAATTCGTAACAAGAACAGATGTTATTATGACTTGGGGTGGCTTACGAGGAGGAATCTCCATTGCTTTAGCGCTAAGCTTAACTAATGAAATGAATAGAGATTTCTTTTTGGTTATAACATATTTTGTAGTTGTTTTTTCCATTTTAGTTCAAGGTTTAACTGTTGGAAAACTTGTAAAAAAATTTCATAAAAAATAAATACTCTTTAATTATAAATTCTTTAAATAGAGTTTCTTAGACTGATATATATCATATTTTTTCTGCTTTTTATATCTCATATTCGTAAGTGTTTTATTTATAATTATGGGATCTCAATCAGTAAAAGCAATAACCACTTTAGAAGATAGAAAAGTTTTTGTGCAACACGTCTTAAATGATATTGATGCACTAGAATACATGTTAAACAATAATTTGTTTGAAAAAAACGTACAAAGGGTAGGTGCAGAGCAGGAATTATGTATTGTAGACGAACACTTTAGACCAGCTTTTACTGCCATTAAAATTTTAGAAAAAATAAATGATCCACACTATACAACAGAATTAGCTTTATTTAATTTAGAAATAAATTTAGACCCTTTTGTTTTAGAGAAAAATTGCTTTTCGCGCATAGAAAAACAGCTAAGAACATTAATAGATAAAGGAAAGAAAGTAGCAGAATTAGAAGAAAATTCAAGAATTCTTTTAACAGGTATTCTACCAACTTTACGAAAAAAAGACCTAGTTTTTGATAACGTTACACCTTTTAAAAGATATAAAACCATAAATGATGTTATTAAAAAAATAAGAGGAAAAGATTTTAAATTACACATTCAGGGTGTTGACGAATTAATTTTAAAACATAAATCTATCTTGTTTGAAGCTTGTAATACTAGTTTTCAAGTGCATCTTCAAATAAATCCAGACAAAGCTATAGATATGTATAATTGGTCGCAAGCTATTGCTGGCCCTATTTTATCTGTAATGACAAATTCACCTTTATTATTAGGAAAAGAACTATGGAGTGAAACCAGAGTAGCATTATTTCAACAGAGTATAGACTTAAGAAACGTTTCTCATTTTTCCAGAGAACAAAAGCCAAGGGTTTCTTTTGGTAATGATTGGATTAAAGAATCTATTTTAGAATTATTTACAGATGATATTTCTAGATATCCACCAATAGTAACTTCAAATTTTGAAGAAGATTCTTTAGAAATGGCAAAAAATGGAATAATGCCAAAATTAAAGGCCATAAACCTTCATAATGGTACCCTTTACAAATGGAATCGACTTTGTTATGGGGTTGCAAATAACGTTGCTCATCTTAGAATAGAAAACAGATATATTCCTTCTGGCCCAAGTATCAAAGATGAAATTGCAAATGCAATGTTTTGGGTTGGTGTAATGCAAGGAATGCCAAAACAATACGAGAAAATTTGGAAAAAGATGTCTTTTAAAGATGCTAAAGCCAATTTTATAAATGCCTGTAGAACAGGATTAAACACTTATTTTAATTGGTTTGGAAAAGGAATGTCTGCTAAAAAACTACTAGAATACATCTTAATTCCTATTGCTAGAGAAGGGTTGTTACAATCTAATGTTAATAGAAAAGAAATTGATTATTATTTGGGAATTATACAAAAACGTATAGATAACGGTAATACAGGTAGTAAATGGATAATTGAGAATAAAAGAGAACTTTCTAAATATTATTCTAAATACGAAACCAATGCAATTCTAACAAAACACATCTATCAGAACCAAAATAGTGGGAAAGTAATTTCGCAATGGAAATCAATTAAGCGAAAAGAAAATACAATTGATAAAAAGTACGACAAATTGTATAAGATTATGACAACCAAACTATTTGTGATTCATAAAAACGATTTAATTCATCTAGCAAATAAAATAATGGAATGGAAAAAAATTCATCATTTACCTGTTGTAGATGATAAAAATAAAATTATTGGAATCATTGCTAAAAAAGATATTCAACATTTAATCTTAGATAACGAATTAAGTAAAACGGCTATTGTAGAAGATCTAATGACCACAAATTTTGTTAGTGCAGATCCTGAAACAAGTTTTATAAATGCCAAAAAACTAATTTCACAAGACAATAATACATGCATTGCAGTTTTAGATAAAAACAATAGCCTCATTGGATTAGTAACCAATAACGACATAAAAAAAATTGAACAAATAGCAAAAGCAACCTAATTATGGAAACTATTTCTATTATAGAAAATAAAATTACTGCTTTTGATAGAACTTTTACCTTAAAAAGGCTAATTGGAAAAATCGAATCAAACAATAACGCACCAACTATCATTGCTGTTGCAGGAATTCATGGCAATGAAAGAGCAGGAATAGTTGCACTGGAAACAGTTTTCGAAAAACTTACAGCTAATAATATTTCTTTTAATGGAAATTTTTATGGTTTTCAAGGTAACCTTAAAGCTATAAAAGAGAACGTTCGTTTTTTTGATTTTGATTTGAATAGAATTTGGAGAGAAGAGAACTTTATTCCAACAAATTCAGAAATAAATAATTCTTCTGAGTATGAAGAATTAATGGATTTGTATTCTGAAATCAAAAAAATTGTTACAACAAAAAAAGGACCTTTCATTTTTTTAGATTTGCATACTACTTCTGCAACAACCAAACCATTTATAACAATAAGTGATTCTCTTAAAAATAGAACGTTTTGTAAAAATTTTCCTGTTCCTGTAATTTTAGGAATCGAAGAATATTTAGAGGGCCCTTTTTTAAGTTATATAAACAAATTTGGACATATTGCTCTTGGTTTTGAAGGAGGGCAACATAAAGATGTTAACTCTGTAAAATACTGTGAATCTTTTATATACGCTGCATTAACTGCTGCAAAATGTGTAAATAAAAAAAATATTCTAGAGATTAACAATTTTGAAATGATTCTAAATGAAGTTAAAGATATAAAAGACTTTAGAGAAATAACTTACCGATATGTAATAAAAAAAACAGAGGATTTTAAAATGTTACTTGGTTATACAAACTTTGATGAAGTATATACCAATCAATTATTAGCATATAGCAATGGTACTTCAGTGAAATCACCTTTCAGTGGCGAAATTTTTTTACCTCTATATCAAGATAAGGGAGATGATGGTTTTTTTATTGTAGAAAGGATACATAAATTTTGGCTAGCATTATCTAGAATAATACGAAGACTAAACTTACATGTATTGCTTAGGCTATTGCCGGGAATTAAGAAAAACAAACAATTTAGAAACACACTAGAGGTGAATCCTAAAGTAGCATCATTATTAACCACAGAGGTTTTTCACTTGTTTGGATATAGAAAAAAAATACTAAAAGAAGACAAGTGGTTATTTTCTAAAAGAGATAAAAAGGTTATAGATTTTTATTAATTATTATTTGCTCTATCTAAAAGGTTTTGATTCATATTTTTAGATGTTGTAGCGCCTAGTTTTTTAATTTTTTCAACTTTTCTTATTAGGTTTCCTCTTCCAGTTAGTTTTTTCATAGAAGTATCATAACTACCTTGAACTGTTTTTAGTTGATTACCAACTTTTATTAAATCGTCTGTTAAATTCACAAATTGATCGTATAAAGCGCCTGCTTGCTTAGCAATTTCGATAACATTTCTTTTTTGATTTTCTTGTCTCCACATAGAAGAAACTGTACTTAATGTTGCCAATAATGTAGATGTAGAAACCAAAACAACATTTTTATCTAAGGCCTCTAAATACAACTTATCTGCTTTGTTTAACGCCAGTAAAAGTGCAGGTTCTATAGGTACAAACATTAACACATAATCTGGAGAATTTATTTCATATAAAGCGTCGTATTTTTTGTCTCCTAAATCTTTAAAGTGTTTTCGTAAACTATCAATGTGTTTCTTTAAATAAACCTCTTTTTTAGACTCTTCTTCTTCACTAAAGTAGCTTTCATAGGCAGTTAAAGAAACCTTAGAGTCTATAATTAAATGTCTATTGTCTGGTAAATTTATAATAAAATCTGGCTTTTTTAATTTGCCTTCTTCATCTCTGTAACCACCTTGGGTTGTAAAATGTATATTCTTAGTTAGATTGGCTTTTTCTAATAAAAGTTCTAGCTGTGTTTCTCCCCAATCTCCTTGAGTTTTACTGTCTCCTTTCAAAGCTTTTGTAAGGTTATTGGCTTCTTTACTCATTTGCGTATTTAGATCTTTAATTTGATCTAGTTGCTCTTTTAGGGCAGAGTGCATCCCTACATTTTTTTCTTGAGTATCGGTAACTTTCTTTTCGAATTTTTCTATTTTTTCTTTTAGCGGCTCTAAAATATCTTTAATATTTTCTTTATTCTGATTGGTGAATTTAGAAGATTTATCTTCGAAAATTTTGTTTGCAAGCAGCTCAAAATCTTTGGTAAACTTTTCTTGAAGTTTTTCTACATCTTCTTTTTGATCTTTTAATTTTCCTTTTAGAAAAGTAATCTCTGACGCTAAATTGGAGTTTTCTTTTATAAAAGATTCTTTTTCTTTTAAAAAGTTTGATATTTCATTTTCATGTTCTTCTTTAGTTTCCAAAAGAGTAGCCACTTTTTCTTTTAAAATGGATGTTTGATTTACCAAATCATTTTTCTCTTTTTCAAAAGAAAGTTTTCCTAAAAGTTTACCAATATATACACCAATAAAACTAAAGACTAGCGCTAACCCTAAGTAAATAAATAAATCATTCATCATATCAAATTAAGTCCTTAAATTTATAACTTTAATTAGCACCTTAAAAGTTTGATTTTTACTTTTTATAAACAACTTTTTTATTAATGAAATACGTAGCTCGTTTTATCCTATTTACTATTATGCGCTGGAAACTTGTTGGTGATTTTCCTAGAAAAAAAAAATATGTTGTTATTGCTGCACCTCACACAAGTTGGGTAGATTTTCCAATAGGAATTTTAGCAAGAATGGCTTCTGGTATAATGATTCATTACATTGGTAAAGACTCTTTATTTAAAGGTCCTTTTGGGTTTATATTTAAAGCTCTTGGAGGTACACCTGTAGACCGTAGTAAAAACAACAAGCTTGTAGACGCTATTGTAGATATTTTTAATGCTAGAGAAGAATTTAGATTAGGATTATCTCCAGAAGGTACTCGGAAAAAAGTAGATAAATGGAAAACTGGTTTTTATTATATAGCTAAAGGAGCAAACGTACCTATAGTTATGGCCACATTAGATTTTGAAAATAAACAAGTTAAAATATCTGAACCATATTATACTACAGATAATGTAGCAAAAGACTTTGCCCATTTTAAAGAGTTTTACAAAGATGTAAAAGGGAAGATTCCTGAGTTGTCTTAACCTTGTTTGTATTTTTTAGCAACTTTTTCTGCAATACCAACAATAACTTTTGTTGCACTAACCATAGATTCTACAGGAACATATTCATATTTTCCATGAAAATTATGACCTCCTGCAAAGATATTTGGGCAAGGCAAACCTTTAAAAGATAATTGCGAACCATCTGTGCCTCCTCTTATTGGTTTAATTAAAGGTTTTATATCTAGATCTAACATAACTTCTTTTGCTATTTCTACAATATGCATTACAGGTGCAATTTTCTCTTTCATATTAAAATATTGGTTGTTTATTTCTACTTCAATAACATCTTTTCCAAATTTTTTATTCATGTCAAATGCTATTTTTTGAACCAGATATTTTCTTTTTTCAAATACGTCTAAATCATGATCTCTAATAATATATTCTAAAACTGTTTTTTCAACACTTCCAGTTATATCGTGTAAATGGAAGAATCCTTCATAGCCAGAAGTTTGTTCTGGCACTTCGTTAGCTGGTAAAGCAGCAATAAACTCGTTAGCTATTAATATAGAATTAATCATTTTTCCTTTTGCATAACCAGGATGTACAATTTTTCCGTGAATAGTTACTTTTGCTGCTGCAGCATTAAAGTTTTCATATTCTAGTTCGCCAATCTGACTTCCATCCATTGTGTATGCCCAATCTGCATCAAATTTTTCTACATCAAAAAGATGTGCTCCTTTGCCAACTTCTTCATCTGGAGTAAAACAAACTTTAATTGTACCATGCTTTATATTAGGGTTTTGAATTAAAAACTCCATAGCAGATACTATCTCAGTTATACCAGCTTTATCATCTGCACCTAAAAGGGTTGTGCCATCTGTAGTAATAATAGTTTGCCCTTTGTATTCTAATAAATCTTCGAAATAATTAGAAGATAAGACAATGTTCTTTTCTTTATTTAGAAGGATGTCTTTGCCATCATAATTTTCTATTATCTGTGGATTTATATTTTTACCGGTAAAATCTGGAGAAGTATCTATATGCGATATAAATCCTATTGTAGGTACTTTGTAATCTATATTAGAAGGAAGAGTTGCCATTACGTAACAATTTTCATCTAAAGTAACATCAGATAACCCAATACTTTTTAGCTCTTTTTCCAATAATCTTGCCAAATTCCATTGTTTTTCTGTACTTGGAAATTTTGGATTATTTGGATCAGATTCTGTATCTATTTTTACATATTTTATAAATCTATCTTGAATATTTTTTTTTGAAATCATTTTAAAATTTTAAGGTTTTTACAATAGATATGGCTTTGCATAACCTCTGTTCAACTAAAGAATCGCCATAAATTTCTATGGTAGCTACTAAAAAACTATTGTTTTTCTTTTTTATGTGAATTTGGTTTTTTTGATATGGAATTTTTCTTTTAAAGCCTTTGTAAGTTGTATGATAAAAATGCGTATTGTAATTTTTATTTTCTAAGAATTGTGTTCTTACTAAGCTTTTACGCAAGTTTTCTTGCTCTAACTCTAAAAAAAATACTTCATTTAACACTTCTTTTTTAGAAACCAAAGAGACGTCTAATAATATGCTATTGGTAAGATTTTTTGTTGTATCTGCGGTGTAAATAGAAGATTGTACATTATCATTATATAGATTAACCTTCCAGCTTTTTGGTACCTCAATAGAAAAAGTATTAGAAAAGTCTTTATGTAACTCTGTGTTATTTATACAAAGATTTTTACATGTGATTGATAAAGGAATCGTTTTTTCCGATTTACATGAAAATAAGAACAAAGCGATAAGTAAATAAAAAAGTGTAGTTCGCATCAATTACTTAATTTCTAATTTTCCAATTTTTTCATTACCACTAAGCCAGGCTGTATTTTTATCTACAAACTGAATAGAGTAATAGCTATCTTCTGAGACTTGTTTCCAGGTTTTTCCTCCATCATTTGAGAAAGAAACTCCAGTTTTACCTACTGCAAAAATTTCTAATCCATTGGTATTAGGAACGTACTGCACACAACTTTTGTAAGAAGGATTTTTATTATTTGCAACCAATTGCCATGATTTTCCACCATCTTCTGTAATTGCTTTGTTTGCTGTATTTTCATTAGGTTTCGCATAATTTCCACCAAATACAATTCCGTTATCCTTAGAATAAAAGTCTATAGAATAAATGCCTTGTGGACCATCACCTTGTATAATTGGTGTTTGAAAAATTTCCCAAGATTTGCCAAAATCTGTTGACTTTAAAATTCTAGCTTTTTTTCCACCAGATGCTATCCATACTGTATTTCCAATGGTTTTTATATTGGTATTGCTTGCTGCAAAAAAGGCTTCTCCATCTTCAAATTTAGGGAGGTTATTACAGGGAATCTTTGTCCAAGTTTCCCCAGCATCCTTAGTAATTAAAATAGAAGCACAGTCTTCTGTAGGATCGCCAACAGCAATACCATGCTGTAAATCTTCATAAAACTGAATTGCATCATAGAAAACTTTTTCTCCTTCTTCTTTGTAAACTAGTGTATACTCATCGTTTGTAATTTTATACAACAACCCAGGATTTGCTACAGACAAAGCAAAAAAACTCTTACCATTAAATGCTAAACTTCGAAATTCTGGTTTAATAGAATCTTTATACGATATGGTAATGGTTTGCCACGTTTTACCATTATCTGTAGTTTTTACAAAATCACCTTTAGAACCAACATAAACTAATGATGATTGGTTTATAGCGTGAATTGCTCTTATACTTGTGTTCTCTCTTTTTAGGCTTGTTATTTGTATATTATCTATATTTCTTGGTACATAATTTTTTGTACAAGAAAATAGCAGTGCTGTTAAGAGGTAAAGAAGATATTTTTTCATTAATTTTACTTTACTACGAAAATAACAAATCAAAATTTAGATAATGAAAAAAGCTTTGGTAATTTCAGGAGGAGGGAGTAAAGGAGCTTTTGCTGGTGGAGTTGCAGAATATTTAATGACTGAAGAAGGCAAAGATTACGATTTGTATCTTGGAACTTCTACAGGTAGCTTAATGGTTTCGCATTTATCTCTTGGCATGATAGATGAGTTAAAAGAATTGTACACCAATGTAAATCAGCGATCTATATTTAGTAACAGTCCATTTGCTGTTCGAAAAATTTCAGGCGAGAAGGTTGTAGGTATTAATCACTTAAATACCATCTGGAACTTTTTAAATGGAAGAAAGACTTTTGGTGAAAGTAAAAACTTAAGAAGTTTAATTAAGAAAAAAGTTACAAAAGAAATGTATTCTGAAATACTTTCTAGAGAAAAAGAAATAGTAGTAACACTTTCTAATTTAACAAATAATGATATCGAGTATAAATCGAATAAAGAATGTAGTTACGAAGATTTTTGCGATTGGATTTGGGGTTCTTGCAACTATGTACCTTTTATGAGTTTGTTAGAGAAAAACAACCAGCAATATGCAGATGGTGGTTTTGGTTCTTTAGTTCCTATAAGAGAAGCTATATTAAGGGGAGCTAAAGAGATAGATGCTATTATTTTAGAAACAGAGGTAACCCAATTTAACAGATTGCCTGCAAAAAATGCTTTTTCTCTTTTGTTTGATGTTTTTGGTTTTATGTTAACGCATGTAGAAAGACATAATATTACTATTGGTAAATTGTCTGCAAAACATAAAGACGTAAAATTAAATTTATATTATACACCAACTGTCTTAACAACTAACTCTTTGGTATTTGACAAAAAGTTAATGGGAAAATGGTGGATTTCTGGTTATAATTATGCTAAAACCAAGCAGGAAAATATTATGACCGAATATAGACCAGATTATTAATTCTTATCTTTTAAGAGTTTTTCTATGTTCTTTTTAGACACATCTATATACATGTTATCTTTTGTAGGTCTTGCTAATTTTGAACTAAAAATTTCGGTAGTTTGCAATACTTTTTTAGAAGAAAAATCTCCTTTAGAACCAGTTACAATATAATTTATAGCTCTATTTAAAATAGGATCAGATTTTTCTCCCAAAACACCCAGATTTCCATAATCTCTTCCAATTTGTACCCCTGGTAAACTAGAACCTGGTGTATAACCTGAAGGATCGTTTTGATTGTCTTTATTGGTAATCTCAAAAACAATAGGTTGCATTGCATAAGTGTGGTCTTCGTTTAAATCATCTCCAGATCGTAGTAAATTATCAGAATCATATAAAGTAATAGAGCCAACTTGCTTACCAACTGTTTTTGTGCCAATTAAATGAACATCTATGTAAGATTGTAAACCATTAATTACTAATTCTGATGCAGATGCAGAGTTGTTACTCACAATAAAATGTGCTCTATTTAAAGAAAGGCTGTTAATGTTTTCTTCCAAAATAACATTACCATCAGAATCTGTATTTCGAATTCTATCTGTAAATCTGTTTATAAAATTTTCTTCGCCAAGCGCATCTATAACTTTCTGATTCCATCGTTGCTTAGAGAAAATTTGATTGTTAAATTGTCCTGTAATCATACTAGCTAAATAAGTTGCACTAGATACAGAACCACCAGGATTGTAGCGTAAGTCTACAATTATTTCATCTATATTTTCAGATTTAAAGCTGGCAAATGCTTGGTTTAAGCTACCGTCAAAATTTCTAATAAATTGATTGTAAAGTAAATAGCCTATTTTTTTACCGTTTTCTTCTATTACTTTATGAATCAAAACAGGATTTTCTGTAATTGTACCTTTAGATAAATTTATAGAATTGCCATTAGCAATAGGATTTCCGTTATTATAATCTGCAAAACCTATGGTATATGAAGCTTCATCGTTAAATAATAAACCTCTAAAATTATCTAGATTTAATTGTGTACCATTTACAGAAGTAAAAATCATACCTCTTTCTACACCATTATTTTCTGCAGATGTATTTGGTAAAACATAACGTACATAACCAAATACGTTGTTTGAATTATTTGCATAACGTACCAAACCAAAATCCATACCACTAGATAAAATGATACCACTTTGTGAGTTTTCAAACTCAATATAATCGTCTATTAAAACAGAAAAAAGATCTACAGTTCCTGGTTGAAAAAGTAAACTCTGAAAAACATTCTCTGGAGACGAAAAACCTCTAAAATAAGAGTATAAATCATCGAAATCAGAAAAACGATTGTTTGCTAAGTCTGGAACATCTTCTTGCCACAAATAGTATAGATTTAGACCTCTCCACAAAAAGTAGTTTAAATCATCATCATTATTAGGTTCTATAGTAGAAACTTCTTCTCGTTCACAAGAAATGGTTACAAATAACAATAGTGCTAATAGAGCTGCATTAATCGATTTCTTCATAATTTAAAATGTGTTAGGTAATGTTTGTTGTAAATAAACCTCTCTTTCAAATTGTTCTTTTTGACGAATTGAATTATAAATAATTGGTAAATTACTGCTACAATCTGCATCATTAATCGTACCAAATTGTATGTAGTTTAGTATCTTTTGTATAGTTGTATCAGAATTACTTCCTAAGTCATCCATATTTAATGGGTTTTCATTTTCACAAATATTGATTATTGCAGGAAAACCATTTTCATAAGTTTCATCTTCTGCATTGTAAAAACGTAATACTTTTGGTTCTAATGCCACATTATGGTTAGGATTTTTCAATTTAAAATTATAATCAATTGCATCGTATAAAGTTATAATTCCATTATTATCTCCTTTTGTATCATTACCAATAAGTGTAATATTCATAAATGGTTTTAGTGTATTAATTAATAACTCTAAAGCAGGATCTCCTACATTATTGTCACTTCCTAAAATTATATACAAACTTGTACTATTTATACGATGTAGAGGAGTATTTGGTTTTATATTGTCTATGAATTTTTCTAGTAATGAATCTGGTTGATTTTCTAAAAACCATTCCTGAGCTTTTGGGTACCATTCTTTTTTAATAGAAACATTGCCAGCAGTTTGCATTGTAAGCATACTTGCAAGCTGGTTTATAGTTTTTACATATGTTTTTTGGCTAGTACTATATCTAAAATCTAAAATTAAATCAGAAATGTTGTTGTTTTTAAAAGTAAGTATACTATTATTTAATTCTTGAGTGATATTCTCAGGAAAATTTCTAGCAAAAGCCAAATACCCATAGTTGTTACCGTTTTCATTGATAATTGTACTTTTTAGAAGAGATGGATTTGAGATTACAGATTTTGTAACTTCTATGTTTTTATTGTTAGGAGTAAGGGTTACACCATCAAAATAAGCAAAATTAAGGGTAAAACTATCGTTACCATTTTCTAAGAGACTTAAAAAATTTGCAGCGGTTAAAACAGTATTGTCTACTGCGTAAAAGAATTCTCCTCTTGTAATATTTTTTGTAGAAGCATTTGAATTTGGTAAAAGCACTGTTACAAAACCAATTACATTACCAATATTAACAGGATCTTCTATAATGCCATATTCCAAACCACTTGTAAATAATTCGTTATTTTCTGTAGTTATCGTAAAATCTTCTACAATTTCTGAAGTAAAATCGTTTGGTATTAATAGACTGTTAAATAGCAAGTTGTAATCGGTAAATGAAGAAAGAAATGAATTGAGTTGTTCATCCGAAGTAAATCTTCTATCAGACAAATCTAACACCGCATCTTGATGCAAATAATATGCGTTTAAGCCTTTCCAAACAAAGTTATGTATTTCTAACTCTGTAGGTTCTTCATATTCTTTAGTACATTGCCAAGAAACTAGTAGAAGTAGAAAAAAATAAAAACTATTTTTGAAGATTTGCATGCAGGAATTTTATTTTAATAAAACGCAATTTAGTTATAAATAGTATTTTTTAGAAATTTCTTGTAACAAAATAAATTATGTGTCGTCGTAATATTGTAAGCCTGATAATAAGGTTGAAATTATTAGGATTAAGAAATATAAAACATGAATCAATCAGACTTTTTAAAAGTTGTTTTACCGTTTAAAGACAAGGTTTTTAGATTAGCAAAAAGACTTTTAGTTTCTACGGAAGAAGCTGAGGATGCTACACAAGAATTAATCTTTAAACTGTGGAGAAGCAAAGAAAAAATAGCTGATTATAGAAACGTTGAAGCTTTTGCTATGACTATGACAAAAAACTATTGTTATGATCGATTAAAAAGCAAACAAGCAAGCAATCTAACATTGGTTCATAGTAATTATCAAGAAAAAGAAACGTCTTTAGATAAAAAAGTAGAATATAGAGATAGTGTAAATAAAGTTCATCAATTGATAGAAGATTTACCAGAGCAGCAAAAAATTATAATTCAACTTAGAGATGTAGAGCAGTACGATTTTGATGAAATTTGTAAAATGGTAGATATGAAACCAACTGCAGTAAGAGTAGCCTTATCTAGAGCAAGAAAAACAATAAGAGAAGCATTAATAAAGCAACATAATTATGGAGTTAGCTAGAATAGAAAAATTAGTAGAGAAGTATTTAAATGCAGAAACAACTTTACAAGAAGAAAGCATATTAAAAGAGTACTTTACAGGAGATAATATAGCTCCGCATTTAAAAGAGTATAGCTACATGTTTTCTTATTTTAAGAATGTAAAAGAAGAGAAATACACCAAAACCATTAGTTTAGAACCTAAAAAATCTAGAAGAGTTAATTTTAAATGGTTATCTGTAGCAGCATCTGTAGTTTTATTATTTAGCGTTTTTGTAGGTAAACAACAATATGATGAATACCAAGAAAAGAAACAAGCACAACAAATTTATGCACAAGTTAGCAAAGGTTTAGGATTATTATCTTCTAACTTAAGAAAAGGGCAACAAGCTGTAAACCAATACCAAGTAATAGAAAACAAAGTAAATAAAGCATTAAAATAAAACCAAGTAAATATTAGTAAACCAAGTAAACAAAGAAATCATGAAAAAAATTATTTTATTATTCGCATTTATTGTTACTCCATTAGTAACAAACGCACAATCTCTTTTTGATAGTCTAGAAGACATAGATGGTGTAGATATGGTTGTAGTAACCAAAGATGCTTTTGAACTTTTAAATAAGTTTAAACCTCAAGATATGAAATCAGACGAAAATGAGGTGATGCAAGCCTTTGAGATGATTCAAAATTTAAATGAATTTAAAATGTTCTCTACAAAATTACCAGATATAGCCAATAAAATGGAAGCAATGGTTAACCAAGCCATAAAAACTGGAAATCTTACCCAATTAATGAGAATTAAAGAGAGTAATTCTAGAGTTAAAATTTATGTAAAAGCAACCAAAGACAAAAACTATGTAAGTGAAGTATTGATGTTTGTTAAAGGTATAGACAAAAAAACAAATGGTATGGCAGAATCTATGGTAATGTCTTTAACGGGAAACATAGATGTAAATAAAGTTTCGGAATACACCAATAAGATGGTTAAAGAAAACAGATAATACAAAACAATTCTGTCTAGATTTTTATCTGGACAGAATTTATAATACAATTAATCCATGAAAAAAATTCCAATATTCTTGTCTGTATTTTTACTATTAACTGTAGTAATGTCATGTAATAATAAGCAATCTTTACAATCGTATTTAGTAGAAACTAGTGGTAAAGAAGGTTTTTACACAGCAGATCTACCAGTAAGCTCTGTTTTAAATGGAGATTTAGAAGTTTCTGAAGATGTGCAAGAAACTATAAAAAGTATAAAAAAAGTAAACTTAGCTTTTTTAGCAAAGACTGAAGATAATGAAGAAGCATATCAAGTAGAGAAAAATAAATTAGAAGATATATTTAAAGATAATTCTACTTATAAGAACTTAATGGCAATGAAAATGCAAGGAATGAATGTTAAAATATTTTATTCTGGTAAAGCAGACGCAATAGACGAAGTTATTGCTTTTGGTTACAGTAAAGATGCTGGTGTTGGCGTTGCAAGATTGTTAGGAGAAAACATGAATCCTGCGCAAGTAATGGCAATGATGAATGGTATTAATACAGAAAAAAATAAAGATGCATTAGAGTCTTTTACAGGAATTTTTAAAGATTAAAATAAAAATCCATTTTTTAAAGCCGTACTTTCTTTTGATTGTACGGCTTTTTTATGTTCTTTTGGTATAGTTTTTGACTTTAACTGCTCATTAACAAATTGTACATTCCTAATATGTATTTTTGAAAGCATAAGAAATAACCTATGAAGTTTAAATACTTAATCGCACTTCTTTTTTTATCTTTTAGTTTTTATACAAAAGCGCAAATCTCTACAACCTACAGAGGGGAAAGAGACAAGAAGTTTTTATTGAAACACACTAAACTTAGTGTTGATTTTGATTTTGATGCTAAAACAATGAATGGAGAGGCTTGGATTACAGTTGCTCCAAAAGGCAAGGCCACAAATATTCTTCAACTTGATGCCAAATTTATGGAAATCTATCAAGTAACTTTAGGAGACAAAGCGTTAGCGTTTGATTATGATAATTACGAGCTGACTATAAAATTACCCAAAACTTATCAACAAAACGAAGCATTTACAGTATACATTAAATACCTTTCCCAACCAGAAAAGGTTAAAGACAAAGTTACAGATTTATTAACAGATGCAAAAGGCTTGTATTTTGTAAATAATACTTCAAGTGATATAAATACGAAGCAAATTTGGACACATGGCGAAACACAAGCTAATAGTAGTTGGATGCCAACAATAGATAGTCCAAATCAAAAAACTACCCAAGAATTTTATATAACTGTACCAAAGAACTATAAAACTATATCTAATGGAAGATTTGTATCTGGACAAGTTAAGGGAAATGTAAGAACAGACTATTGGAAGTTAGATAAAAAACATGCACCTTATTTAGCATTTTTTGCTGTTGGCGAATTTGAAATCGTTAAAGGCAAGGCATATAAAGACATTCCTGTAGAGTATTATGTTGACAAGAAGAATAAAGAAAATGCAGATGCAATTTTTGGACTATCTCATGAAATGTTAGCTTTTTACGAATCAAAATTCGGAATTAAATATCCATGGAACAAACTGAGTCATATCGTTGTTTCTGATTTTGTTTCTGGAGCAATGGAAAATACATCTGCTATTGTTTATAACGAAAATGCTTACTTAAAACCTGGACAGTTAGTAGATAAAAACACCCAAGAAACGGTAATTGCGCACGCCATTGCACATCAATGGTTTGGAAACTTAGTAACCGCAGAAAGTTGGAGTAATGTTGCTCTTAACGAATCTCTAGCTAATTATGCAGAATATTTATGGCTAGAGCACAAATATGGTACAGAAGAAGCAGAAATGCATTTGTTTAATCAACAAGAAATTTACAAACAAAGTGCCACGCAAGATTTACCTCTGGTTAGATTTACATATGACAGTACAGAAGAGTTGTTTAACCCTGTAACCTATAGTAAAGGAGGGCTTATTTTTCATATGCTAAGAAAGTATTTAGGAGACGATATTTTCTTTGAAGGATTAAAAAACTACTTAGAAAAGTACCAATTTAATGATGCTGAAGTGCATCAATTACGATTGGTTTTTGAAGAACTAACAGGCAAAGATCTTAATTGGTTCTTTAACCAATGGTTTTTTGGCGCTAATCATCCAGATATTGATATTTCTTACGATTATAATACATTACAAAAAACAGTTACTATTAATCTTTACCAATATCAACAAGAACCATTTCAATTCCCTTTTACTATAGATATTTTCGAGGGTAATAAAAGAACTAGACACGAGTTTTTTGTAGAAGGTAAAGATGCTTCCTTTACTTTTCCATACCAAACCCAGCCTAAATTAATACAAGTAAATGCAGACAACGTACTTCTGTGTCAAATAAGAGAAAATAAAGTGTTAAGCGATTATCTATTTCAACTTAAAAATGCTACAAATTTTTCTCATAGAAGAGCGGCTTTGTTGCAAGTTGTAAAAAAACAAGACGATAGAACTGTTTTTGAAGCGGTGGTTTCTGCATTAAACGATAAATCTCCACAAATTCGCATTTTAGCATTAGAAAATATAGATTTGATAAACAAATTTTCTAAAAAGGACGCGATAAATAAGATAATGCAATTGGCAGAGTCAGACCCCAAAACTATGGTTAGAGCTTCAGCAATTGGTACCTTAGGAAAATTAACAGATCCAGAGTTGATAAATATCTTTGCAAAAGGGTTACAAAGCGAATCGTTCTCTGTCTTGGGCAATGCATTAATTTCAATGTATTATGTAAATAAAGAATTGGCAATTAAACGTTCTAAAGAGCTGCCAGATCAAGTGCGTCAAATGTTAGCAACCCCTTTAACGCGTATTTTCTTGGAAGAAAAAGATAAAGATGAAATGGCTTTTGTTGCAAAAAATGTGGTTTCTGGTATGTTTTTAGCTAGTAGAGAAGACATCAAAGATATGTATAAGAAAGCATTCGAAATTATTTCTGAAAGTAACAATATGGAAGCTATTGAAAATGTAGTGGAAGATATGGTGGTGAAAGGGAATCAGTTTAAGCAATTTGGTTTTGATAAAGTTGCCATTAATCTAATGCGAAAAATGATTCAAGACCAAAAAAGAGTAAATCTTTCTAATAGAGAAAGAAATATAGCGATTATTAAAACTGCAATGGAAAAATTATTGTAACTATTTTCTATTTTAAATATTCTTCAAAAGTACCATCGTTGTAAAAAACAACAATTCTATTAATTTTTTTATCTGTATGTGATTTTAAAGGTAGGCTAGGAGCTTCCTTTATGCTATTATCATCATTTTTTGGAAAAATACCTTTTCCGTTTAAAAGCCAATAAATATCTATTTCCTTAAATGTATTGGTAACTTTTAAAATAAAATCTAAGCTTGGTTTATTTCTGCCAGATAATATATGGGAAATACTAGAACGCTGTACACCAATTTTGTCTGCAAAAACAGAAGAGGAGAGGTCATAGAATTCCATAATTTTTCTCAAACGATTAGCTAATTCTAAATTGTTTACCATTGTAAATTTTAAATTTGTTACAAATGTAATTATATTTTTTACAGATTAAAAAATGGTTATCAAAATAATATGGTATAGCTAAAAATATAATAAAAGTATAAGTTTAGCTATGTATATATTATAATCTAGAAAACAATATATTATAGGTATTAATAAAAATTACAATCGGAAAAATTTATACATTGTTTAATAACTTTTGGTTAGTATTTATTTCAAGTGACAAAAGTAAAAGCCAACGATAATGTTTAATTTACAACTGTAAATAATTCATTTGTTAAGTATACTGTAATTAAGAAAGTAAAAATGTAAATTTGCCCAAAAAATATTTTGGAACATTTAGATAAAAATAAGGTAGAACAGTTTTTTCAAGATTGTAAAGAAATTACATTATTTGGTAAATGGATTACATATAATGATATAGAACCATTATTTAATAAACACAAAAATGGTTTTACTTTTCAACAGCTTGGATATTCAGAAGATGGTATACCAATTTGTTCTTTACAAATAGGTTTAGGATCTAAGAAAATTTTGCTTTGGTCGCAAATGCATGGTAATGAAAGTACAGGAACCAAAGCAATTTTTGATTTGTTTAATTTTCTTCAAGATTCTAAAAATCAATTTGTCCAAACCATTTTATCTAATTGTACGCTTTTGTTTTTACCAATGTTAAATCCTGATGGCGCTAAAGCCTACACAAGAGTTAACGCAAACGGAATAGATTTAAATAGAGATGCAGTAGAAAGAGCAGCTAAAGAAAGTAAAATACTTAGAAAAGTTCTAGAAGATTTTAGCCCTCATTTTTGCTTTAATTTACATGATCAAAGAACAATTTTTGGAGTGGAGAAAACAGAAAACCCAGCTACATTATCATTTTTAGCACCTTCTGTAGAAGAAACAAGAAAAATTACAGATGGCAGAAAAGAAACTATGAATGTTATAGTTGCCATGAATAACTTACTCCAAAAAATTATACCAAAACATATTGGTAGATATACAGATGAGTTTTATCCGTCAGCAACAGGAGATAATTTTCAAAAATTAGGCTACAATACAATACTAGTAGAATCTGGTCATTATAAAGAAGATTATGTTAGAGAGAAAAGTAGAGAATTTACGTTTTATGCAATTTTACAAGGCTTATATCATATTGCAACTTCTTCTAATTTTAATTCTTACAAAGACTATTTCAAGATTCCTAATAACGTAAAAATATTTTACGATGTTATACACAGATACCCATCAGAAAAAAGAGTAGAGGCATTTCAGTTTACAGAGACTATTTTAGATAATAAGTTAGTTTCAAAGCTAGTTAAGGTGAATGATAATTCTATTGTTGATAAAATAGGACATACCGAAATCGTTTTCGAAACTTATAAATCCTAAATTTTTAATAGGTATTTCCATTTTTTTTTAAATATTATTCATAAATTTGCATTATAGTTTGAATAATTTACAATTATGAAAAAGTTTATCTTAGACGAAATAGACCACCAAATATTAGATATACTTATAGAAAATGCAAGAACGCCATTTACAGATATCGCTAAACAACTATTAGTTTCAGCAGGAACAATACATGTTCGTGTTAAAAAAATGGAAGATGAAGGTATAATTCAAGGTTCTACATTAACATTGAATTACGAAAAAATGGGGTATTCTTTTATAGCACACGTTGGTGTTTTTCTAGAAAAAACATCCATGACACAAAATGTAATTGAAAATTTACGTAAAATACCAAACGTAACAGTCGCTTATGTTACAGCCGGAAAATATAATATATTCTGTAAGGT
>CAYZDK010000004.1:0-98137 GCA_964477255.1 uncultured Polaribacter sp. | reverse complement strand
AGCAGCAATTCTATCTTGCTCTGCTTGTAATTCAGCAGCAGCGATTGCAGCATCAGCTTGAGCTCTCATTTGTTCTAACATAATTGCATTAGCAGCAGTTTGTTGCTCATTAGCAATTCTTTGTGCTTCTGCCATAGCAGCTTGCACGTCTGCTTGCGCTTGTGTAAATGCTGCTTGTGCTTGTTGTGCTAAAGCTCTTGCAGCAGCTTCCTGAGCTTGCGCAGTAGCTAAGGCAGCTTGAGCGGCTAATAAATCAGCCTGATTGTCATAAATTGCAGTTACTTCATCTGGTATTTCATTTTCTACACATGAAGTAAAGCTTCCTGTTACAGCTACAGCCATAACGATCAGTAAAAATTTTTTCATTGTTTTAATTTTTAGTTTACTTAACATTCTATTGTTTATTATTAAATGTAATATGCCATGTTAAAAGCATATTATGTTGTAATTCTAAATTTTGTTTGATTTAAGAGTGTTATTAAATCATTTTACCCATTTGTTTTTTGCTATTCTTTGCAAAAAAGTCCATAGGATTTTTTTAGTTTTTATAGTTCTTTTTTCATTTCTATTTCATATACACTCGTTTTAAATTGATTTATTCTAGCAATATTAGTGAATTTATTGTTTAATTCCATAAAATTAAATGCAAATATACACTTCTTTGCAAGATATACATTATGCAAATTAAATTACATTTTTCGGTTTTTACAAATTTTAAGGTTATTATTTTCTATAAATATTAACAAATGAACTACTATGTTATTGATATAAAAGTTATTACTTTTAATAATTTGTAAATAATTTACTATATTTCTTTTTTAGTTTAATTTTTAACAACTTAGTTGTCAGAAATTTAGTGCAAACTAATAAAAAAATAAAATTTTCACAGTTTTTAATAAAAAGCTTTTCACAAAGTTATTAACTATTTCCTTTTATATTTCTATTTTATTATTCGTTATTTTTGTAGTCAAATAGTGATATTATGAAATTAATCTGCATTGGACGTAATTATGCAAATCATATAAAAGAGTTGGCAAATGAAAAGCCAGAACACCCAGTTGTGTTTTTAAAGCCAGATTCTGCAATACTGCCAAAAAATAATCCTTTCTTTATACCTCCATTTTCTAATGATGTACATTATGAAGTAGAGTTATTGGTGAAAATAAATAGAGTAGGGAAATATATAGAGCCTCAATTTGCACATAAATATTATAATGAGGTAGGTTTAGGAATCGATTTTACTGCACGCGATGTGCAAGAAAAGTGCAAAGCCAAAGGATTACCTTGGGAAAAAGCTAAAGCATTTGATGGAAGTGCTATAATTGGGAACTTTTTTGATAAACAAGATTTTGATCTAAACAATACTACTTTTCAACTATTGCGTAACAATTCTATTGTGCAAGATGGTAATACATCTAATATGTTATGGCAAATAGATGAGTTAATTGCCTATGTTTCTCAATATTTTACACTTAAAAAAGGCGACATACTTTTTACAGGAACCCCAGCAGGTGTTGGAAGGGTATCTGAAAATGACGAACTAAAAGGAATTTTAGAAGGCAAAGAAGCTTTTTCTATTCGAGTTAAATAATCTTACTTACATGAATGTAGAGATAATCACTATAGGTGACGAAATTCTAATAGGCCAAATAGTAGATACCAATTCGCAATGGATTGCAACCGAATTAAATAAAATTGGCGTAGAAGTGTATCAAATCACCTCTATTCAAGATGATAGAACTCACATATTACAAGCATTAAGCGAAGCAGAACAAAGAGCAGATCTTGTTTTAATAACAGGGGGTTTAGGTCCTACAAAAGATGATATTACAAAAAGTACATTAGCAACTTATTTTAAGGATACCTTAATATATAATGACACAGTTGTACAACACATAAAAAAACTGTTTAAGAAATATGATATCCCTTTTGGAAGGTTAAATGAAGCCCAAGGAATGTTACCTTCTAAAGCTACAATATTACCTAACAAATTTGGAACGGCACCTGGAATGTGGTTTTACGAAAACGAAACCGTTTTTGTTTCTTTGCCAGGTGTACCCAATGAAATGAAAGGCCTTATGAAGAATGAGGTAATTCCGAAAATACAGAAACAGTTTCGTTTGCCTTTTATAATCCATAAAACAATAATGACCTATGGAATGGGAGAGAGCGCCATAGCAGAGCGAATAGAATCGTTTGAAAATAATTTACCAGGATTTATTAAACTAGCTTATCTGCCCAATTATGGAAAAGTTCGTTTGCGTTTATCTGCTAGAGGAAACGATAGAAACAAATTAATAGATGCGCTTCAAAACCAAATAGATATATTATTTTCAATAATACCAGACATAATCACTGGTTTTGATGATGGTGGTAAAATTGAAGAAACCATAGGGGCTTACTTAAAAGAAAGAAAGCTAACCATTTCTACTGCAGAAAGTGTAACAGGAGGTAAAATTTCTAGTACCATCGTTTCTGTTCCAGGATCTTCTAGTTACTTTAAAGGAAGCTTTGTTACCTACTCTGCAGAAAGTAAAAAAGAGTTGTTAAAGGTTTCCTCAAAAACTATAGCAGTACACACCGTTGTTAGTGAAGAAGTAGCAAAAGAAATGGCAATAAACGCAAAAACTATCCTTAAAACGGATTATGCCATTGCAGTAACAGGAAATGCAGGGCCAACTACAGATAATAACGATAAAGATGTAGGTTTGGTTTATATTGCAATAGCTTCTCCAAATTCCATATTAGTAGAAAATTTTAATTTTGGAAAACCAAGAGGGAGAGTCATAGACAAAACAGTAAACAAAGCATTAGAAATGTTGCAAAAACAAATCTTAAAAAATTAGAAAAATTCTTTTGTTCAGAATAATAAATATTTGTAGATTTGCACCTCGTTTAGAGATAACACATAAAAACTGTCAAAGAAGATGTCTAGAGTTTGTGAATTAACAGGTAAAAAAGCAATGGTTGGAAACAACGTTTCCCATGCTTTAAATAGAACTAAGAGAAAGTTTGACGCTAATTTAATGACAAAGCGTTTTTACATTCCAGAAGAAGATAAGTGGATAACCTTAAAAGTATCTGCTTCTGCTTTAAAAAACATTAACAAGAAAGGAATTTCTGCTGTTATTAAAGAAGCTAGAGAAAAAGGGTATTTAACAAAGTAACTCTTGTTTAAAAATATATTAAGAGATGGCAAAAAAAGGAAATAGAGTTCAAGTTATTTTAGAATGTACAGAGCATAAAACTTCTGGTAAACCAGGAACTTCGCGTTATATTACAACTAAAAACAAAAAGAACACTCCAGATAGATTAGAGATTAAAAAATTTAATCCTATTCTGAACAAAATGACTGTTCACAAAGAAATAAAATAATTTACTATTCTAGAACTCAGAACAGAGCACATAGAATTAAATAACATCAACAATGGCAAAGAAATCAGTAGCATCGTTACAAACAGGATCTAAAAGATTAAGTAAAGCAATTAAAATGATAAAATCTCCGAAAACAGGAGCGTATACATTTGTAGAAGCTATTATGGATCCAAGTGAAGTAAACGACTTTTTAGCGAAGAAGTAATTACTTAATTCACAATATATAAAAGCTACTTTCAGTCCGAAAGTAGCTTTTTTTATACCTAAAATTTGTATTTTTGATTATCTTACAAGATAAAAGTCACACTATGCTATGCATAGTTTATTAATTTGATATGAGTTTTTTAAAAAATATCTTTTCGAAAGAGAAAAAAGAAACCTTAGATAAAGGTTTAGAAAAATCCAAAGATAGTTTTTTTGGTAAATTATCTAAAGCAGTTGCAGGAAAGTCTAAAGTAGACGATGACGTATTAGATAATTTAGAAGAAGTACTTGTTGCTTCTGATGTTGGAGTTGCAACAACACTAAAAGTTATAGAACGTATAGAAGAACGTGTAGCTAGAGATAAGTATGTTGGTACTGATGCGTTAAACAAGATTTTAAGAGAAGAAATTGCGAACTTATTGTCCGAAACAAATGTAGGCAACGAAACCGATTTTTCCATTCCAACTTTACCAGCAATGTCTGATGGTAAAAAAAGACCTTATGTATTAATGGTAGTTGGTGTAAATGGCGTTGGAAAAACCACTACTATTGGTAAGTTGGCTAGTCAGTTTAAGAAAAAAGGCCTAAAAGTTGTTTTAGGTGCTGCAGATACGTTTAGGGCAGCAGCCATAGACCAATTACAAATTTGGGCAGATAGAACAAACGTACCTATTGTGAAGCAAAATATGGGGTCAGATCCAGCTTCTGTATCTTTTGATACTTTAACTTCTGCAGTTGCACAAGATGCAGATGTTGTAATTATTGATACAGCAGGCCGTTTACATAATAAAGTAAACTTAATGAATGAACTCTCTAAAATTAAACGAGTAATGCAAAAGGTGGTAGAGGATGCGCCTCATGATGTGTTATTAGTTTTAGACGGTTCAACTGGACAAAATGCTTTTGAACAAGCAAAACAATTTACCAAAGCTACAGAAGTAACTTCTTTAGCTGTAACTAAATTAGATGGAACTGCAAAAGGAGGAGTAGTAATTGGTATATCAGATCAATTTAAGATACCTGTAAAGTACATTGGTGTAGGAGAAGGGATTGATGATTTGCAAGTTTTTAATAAATTTGAGTTTGTAGACTCGTTCTTTAGATAAATACAACCTAATTTTATACTCGAACTCCTTTTGCAATTTGCAAAAGGAGTTTTTTGTTTCTTATCTTTGGTTTAATATCAAATACGAATTTATGAAAACCAAACTAATTTATTTTTTAACTTTGGGATTACTATATTCTTGTGTAACCACTGAGAAACAGCCAGATATCACTTTTGTTACTTATGATGAAACAGAAGCACTAGCAAAACAAAAAGAACATAGAAACAACAGAATGAAATTTAAACTTTTTCAATCTAAAGTTTTAGATATGAATGCTGTTTTTGCTCCTTTTCAAGAAGATTTAGCTTCTTTTTCAGAAGAAGATTACCAAGAATTAAAACCGCTAATTTTAGAAAAAGATATTCCGTCGCTACAAAAAAATGTTCGTGAAGGGAAATTAACTTACGAAAAGTTAACCTTATTTTATTTGTACAGAATCCGAAAATTTGAAAGTGACTCTACCAGATCTTTAAATGGAATAATAGCTCTAAATCCAAATGTAATAGAAGAAGCTAGGGCAAAAGATAAAAGGAAAGAAGAAGTTTCTGAATACGCAATGTACGGTATGCCTATTTTGTTAAAAGATAATATAAATACAACAGGAATGCCAACTACAGCAGGTGCGTTGGCTTTAGAAATGAATAAATATACAGATGATGCATTTATAGTCAAAAAAATAAAAGATAGTGGAGCATTAATTCTAGGTAAAGTAAATTTAAGTGAGTGGGCATACTTCTTTTGTTCAGGTTGCCCTTTAGGCTATTCTGCTATTGGTGGTCAAACATTGAATCCTTATGGTAGAGCTGAGTTTGAAACAGGAGGAAGTTCATCAGGTAGTGGAGTTACTGTAGCTGCAAATTACGCTGTTGCTGCTGTAGGAACAGAAACTTCAGGCTCAATAACATCACCTTCCAGTAAAAACTCTGTTGTAGGTTTAAAACCTACAATTGGTGTTTTTAGTCGTTCAGGAATTGTACCAATTTCCTCTACCTTAGATACGCCAGGACCAATGACAAAAAGTGTTATTGATAATGCAATTTTTATGAATGCTATGCGTGGTTATGATACAAAAGATGATGCTTCTAAAGAGTTAAATGTTGATTATTTAGATGCAAATTTCGATGCCAATTTAAAAGGAAAACGATTGGGTTTTATAACAAACTTAATGAACGATTCTATTTATGCTCTAAATATTCAAAAGCTAAAAGAAGCAGGAGCAGAAATGGTTGAAATTTCTCCAGAAAACCCAAATTTTCAAGGATTTGTAACTGTGCTTAATATAGATATGAAATACGATTTACCTAAATACATTAAAAATAGTGCAGATAAAAATGTAACTACTCAATCAATACAAGATGTGGTAGCATTTAATAAAAAGGACTCTGTTTTACGAGCACCTTATGGGCAGCAACTTTTTGAAGGAATTTTAGCAGATACTACTACTTTAGAGGAATTAAAAGTTATTAAAGAAAATCTTAAAGCAGAAGGTAGTAAGTATTTAGAAGCTCTAGAAAGTAAAAACTTAGATGCAATTTTAAGTATTGATAATTATCATTCAGGAATTGCAGCAGTATCCTTTCATCCAACACTAACCGTGCCTATGGGTTATAAAAAATCAGGAGAACCAACAAGTTTAACCTTTGTAGGTAAGCCATTATCTGAAGTAAAATTACTAGAGTTAGGCTATGCGTTTGAGCAAATTACTAAAGCTAGAAAAATTCCTGAAAACTACAAATAGAGTTCCATAAAATCACGTAATTTTGCACTTGCTAAAATAAAGGTATGCGTACAAAATCAGTTAAGAAAAATAAAATTAATGTGGTTACTCTAGGCTGTTCTAAAAACATTTACGATAGTGAAGTTTTAATGGGACAACTAAAAGCTAACGGTAAAAATGTTGTTCATGAAGATGAAAATGATGATGGCAATATCGTGGTTATTAATACGTGTGGATTTATAGGTAAGGCAAAGGAAGAATCTGTAGATACCATTTTGCATTATGCGCAGAAAAAAGAGGCAGGAGAAGTAGATAAAGTTTTTGTCTCTGGATGTTTAAGTGAACGTTATAAGCCAGATTTAGAAAAAGAGATTCCTAATGTAGATCAATACTTTGGTACGCATGATTTACCAAACTTGCTTAAGGTTTTAGAAGCCGATTATAAACACGAACTCATTGGAGAACGATTAACAACAACCCCCAAACATTACGCTTATTTAAAAATTGCTGAAGGTTGTGATAGACCTTGCTCCTTTTGTGCTATTCCATTAATGAGAGGAAAACACAAATCTACGCCAATAGAAGATATTGTAACAGAAGCAGAAAAGTTAGCTGCAAATGGTATCAAAGAAATCATGTTAATTGCTCAGGATTTAACCTATTACGGATTAGACATCTACAAAAAAAGAGCACTTGCACAATTATTAGAAGCACTTGTTAAAGTAGATGGAATAGAATGGATTCGTTTACATTATGCTTTTCCTACTGGTTTTCCAATGGACGTTTTGGAAGTAATGAAACGCGAACCAAAAGTTTGCAATTATTTAGATATACCTCTGCAACACATTAATACAGAGTTGTTAAAATCTATGAAAAGAGGAACTACACATGAGAAAACAACCAAACTTTTAAAAAAGTTTAGAGAAGTTGTACCTAATATGGCAATAAGGACTACTCTAATTGTAGGTTATCCTGGAGAAACAGAAGAAAAATTTCAAGAGTTAAAAGATTGGGTAGAAGAAATGCGTTTTGAGCGTTTAGGTGCTTTTGAATATTCTCATGAAGAAAATACAGGGGCATATGTTTTAGAAGATGATGTGCCTGCGGATGTTAAGTTTAGAAGAGTGAATGAAATTATGGAAGTACAATCGCAAATTTCTTGGGAATTGAATCAACAAAAAATAGGAAAAACATTTCGTTGTCTGTTTGATAGAAAAGACGGTCAATATTTCTATGGAAGAACAGAGTTTGATTCACCAGATGTAGATAACGATGTTTTAGTAGACGCTACCAAGCATTATGTAAAACTTGGCGAATTTATAGATGTAAAAATTTACGACGCTGGAGATTATGATTTGTATGGTGTTCCAGTAAAAGCATAAATAAAAAAAAAGCCCTCATTTGAGGGCTTTTTTTATTTTAAAGTATCTGAATTTAATAGAAATACAGCATTGGTAAATAGTAGTTTTCCATTATCCCAAAAAGAACGGAATAAAGGGTTATCAACCATATATACAAAGCTTCCTCTTCCTTTTCTTTCTTCACCAAAAATTAGCGTTTCTGGAACCTTTTCTAAAACATTTTTACCAGCAAACCCTGAAATAGAAGTTGCATTGTCATCTAAATAAGCAACATTTCCGTTTGGTAAATATTCATAAACAGCACTACTTCTTTTAAGGGTGTAATAAGAGGTGTCATAACCAAATGCTAAAGGATGTGTATTGTCTACTTTACTCTTAAAAATTGCACCAGCAATTAAATCTGCTGCTCGAGATCTTTCTTGTTCTGCAAACGGAGTTAAATTTGGTTCTGTTCTATCTTGATCTGTTTCTTTTCTTTTTAAAGAAAAGCCTTTTTTACCAGCAATCGCATTTAAAGCACTACCAATGGCAATTACTGTTCCACCATTTCTTGCAAAGCTATTTAACTTACTTAAAGTTGCAGATGTTAATATTCTACCATAATAGCCTTCTGGCATAATAAGTACATCAAAACTATCTAGATTAACACTAGAAAAATAGTCAGTGTCTAAAACATGTAGTGGATATTTAAGTTGTGTTTCGAAAAAGTGCCAAATTTCACCAAAACTCAACGAAGAAGTTCCTTGCCCTGATAATACAGCAATCTTTTGTTTATTTATAGGTCTGTATGTATACGAACCAAAGTCAGATCCTGAATCAGAAAAACCAGAAGGTACAGCAATTACTTGTCTAGAATGTTTGTTAGCGATATCTACCAATTTATTATCAAAGTCACTACTTCTATTATCATTTCTTAATATGACTAAAGAACCTCTTTCAAACCCAATCCCATTAGAAGTAAACGGATTTAAAGATTGTCTAGGTACAATATTATTTTGTAGTAAATCTGCTAAAAAGGCAGCATCATTCATACTGTTCCACTTTGCAATGTATGCATAGGCATTTTTGTTCATTACATTTTTTATCATCATTTTTCCCTTAGCCTTTATTGTTTCTACTTTGGTTTTAGATGCTATTGCCTCTATACCATGTGCATAAGGAATAGACCAAGCTGTAATGTCATAAGTAAGGGAATCTGCAATCATAGCTTTAGGTTCAAATAAAGCCTTTACCATTTTTCCTTTAGGTTGGTTGGTATGAATTACAAGATCTGTTTCATTAACAGATATTTTAGCTTCTTTTTGAGAAGAGTATAACAATCCTTTTACGGTGTTATTTTCTGCAAAACCGTATTTAATTTCGTGTTTCTTTAAGAGGTTTACAACGTTGTCAATTTTATCTTGGTTATCGTTTTTTAACACGTAACTTTTGTACTCCATATTAGAATTATCAAAAAACTTTTTAAATTCTTTATTTAGAGTTTCAGCATTTTTAGAGGATATTTCTATCGTAGAAAGTCCGGTTGTCATATGATGTAAAGCTCTATCTTTTAACGTAAGTACCTCACCTTCATCAGTTTTAATCCCCAATCCTGCTCTTCCATGACCTGCTTGTTCGTAAGTCATACCAATAGCACCCATAAAAGTAGGATAGGTGTCTCCATAACTTGGGTACAGTAAATCAAATCTTTCTTTAGTAAAGTATAACCACCCTTCTTTATCAAAATATTTTGCATGATTTTTACCTATTGCAGTCTGAAAGTCTCTTTGCCAATCTGTTATAATTTCGTGCATTGGTTCTGCAGCAGGTGCAAAATAGTATGGGCTGTTGATGCCCTGCTCATGAAAATCTACATGAATATGAGGTAGCCATTTGTTGTATACTTTTAGGCGTTGTTGTGTTTCTACTTGAGTTGCCCAAGCCCAGTCTCTATTTAAATCGAATAAATAGTGGTTTGGTCTACCTCCAGGCCATGGTTCATTATGTTCTTTAACATTTTGTTCTATGTCATATGGAGTACTTTTAACTTGATTGTACCAGTTTACATAACGGTCTCTACCATCTGGATTAATACAAGGATCCATTATAATAACGGTATTCTCTAACCAATCTTTTTTCTTAGTAATAAGCTCGTAGATAGTTAACATAGCTGCCTCTGTACTAGAAGCTTCATTACCATGAACATTGTAGCTTAGCCATACAATAGCTTTTTCTCCAATAGATTTACCTAAAGTTTGGTCTAAGTTTTGCTTTCTAATACTTTCTAAGTTCTCTAAGTTTTCTTCGGATGAAATATAAGCAAGTAAAAGAGGTCTAAACTCGTTAGTTTCTCCATATTTTTCTAACGTAATTAAATTAGAGGCCTCACTGATGTATTTGAAATAATCTACTACTTGGTGATGTCTAGTAAAACGCGAACCAATTTCATAGCCTAAATATTCTGATGGAGATTTAATTTCTTGACTTAAAAGGTTTCCTACAGAAAGAACGGTTAATAGGATTAAGAATTTTAATTTCATTTTTTGTAAGATTGAATTTTACCAAATGTAGTGAAATAAAGCAATTTTATAAAGGTTTTATTTTCTTCTCGTTAAAAAAATGTTAGAGTAATAGTGCTAATACATCATCCTTTAAAATAATTGTATTTTTACAAAAAAAGTTAATAAACAAATGAGATATTTTTTCTTAGTTATTTGTTGCAAAACGAGATTGTGTTACAATGAATGTTAAACAAATTCCATTTAAAAAAACAGGATATTTCTCTAAACTAATGATTGATTACTTAGAGAAATCACCAACTATTAATCCATTTTATAACAACTTTCCAAATTACGAGGGTTTCGAAAATCAAATCCAGGAGAAAAAAAAACTATTTTCTGAAACATCACGAAAAGTTTTGGCAAATGCTTTAACAGAGCAATATGTAAATTTTAGTATAAGTGAAGTAACCAAATCTAATATTAAAAATTTACAACAACATAACACGTTTACGATAACAACAGGCCATCAACTAAATTTATTTACTGGGCCATTATACTTCTTATACAAAATTTTTTCTGTCATAAATTTATGTGAAGATTTAGCAGAAAAATATCCTGATTATAACTTTGTTCCAATCTATTGGATGGCAACCGAAGATCATGACTTTGATGAAATTAACTTTTTTAATTACAAGAGCAAGAAGATTGAGTGGAAAAGAAAGGATGGAGGTGCTGTAGGAGGTTTTTCTTTAGAAGGTTTAGAAGAGGTGTATAATATGTTCTCTACCCAATTAGGAGCCTCTAAAAATGCAGACTATCTTAGAACTTTATTTTCTACTGCTTATCTAAAACACGATAACTTAGCAGACGCAACTAGATATATAGCAAATACGCTTTTCGGAAAATATGGTTTGGTAATTGTGGATGGTGATTGCAAAGCGCTAAAATCTCTTTATAAAGCTTTTATTAAACAAGAATTAGAAGAACAACTATCTTTTAAAGAAGTTTCTGAAACAAACCAGCGTTTAGAAGAAAACTATGGAGTTCAGGTTAATCCTAGAGAAATTAATTTATTTTTTTTAACAGAAAACTCTAGAGAACGAATAATTTTTGATGGTGAAAAATATTTAATTAACAATACCAATCTGTTTTTTACTAAAGATGAACTATTAATTGAGGTAGAAAATCATCCAGAAAAGTTTTCGCCAAATGTTATTTTACGACCACTTTATCAAGAAGTAATTTTACCTAATATATGTTATGTTGGAGGTGGAGGAGAATTGGCATATTGGTTACAGTTAAAGTCTTTCTTTAAAAAATCTAATGTTCCTTTTCCTATTTTACTTTTGCGAAATTCTGTTCAAGTTGTTTCTGAAAAACAATATAAAAAGTTATCAAAGTTAGATATTAATTTGAATGAAATTTTTACCAAGCAACATAAATTGCTATCTCATAAGGTTAAAGAAAATTCAGACTTAGAGTTGAGTTTTGTTGCTAAAAAAGAGTTTTTACAAAAGCAATTTCAAGATTTAAAAGATATAGCTGTAAAAACTGATGTAACTTTTTTAAATGCAGTTAACGCCCAAGAAGCAAAGCAAATTAAAGGGTTAGAAAAATTAGAAAAAAGGTTACTTAAAGCTGAAAAACGTAGATTAAAAGACTTAGTATCTAGAATAACAGAATTACAAAACGAATTATTACCAAACCAAAGTTTAGAAGAAAGACAAAGAAATTTTTCTGAATATTACGAAGAATATGGAGATGAATTCTTAGTTGCTTTAAAAGAGAATTTAAATCCGTTACAACTGGAGTTTTCTCTTCTAAAAATGCCATGAAAAATAAAGGATTACATCCAAATAATAAGTTTAGAAACGGGTATGATTTAAGAAAATTAGCAATAATTTATCCGGAAATAGAAAGGTTTACAATTTTAGGAAAACACGGTAAATTAACTATAGATTTTGCGAACTCTAAAGCTGTTAAGGCACTAAATACTGCCCTTCTCTTATCGTATTCTTGTATCTCTTATTGGGATTTTCCAGAGGGAAATTTGTGTCCTCCAATTCCTGGAAGATTAGACTATATTCATGTATTAGCAGATTTAATAGGGGTTAACGCAAAAAAGACTATTCTAGATATAGGTACAGGTGCTACTTGTATTTATCCACTTTTGGGTTTTGCGGAATACGGATGGAAATTTATTGGCACAGATGTAAATTCATTTTCTTTAAAAAGTGCAAAAAACATCCTAAGAAAAAACAAATTAGATGCAATAGTTACTTTACGACATCAAAAAGAAACTACTTCTATATTGTCTGGTGTTCTCACTGAAAATAATACTATCAATGCTGTAATGTGCAATCCGCCTTTTTATTCTTCAGAAGAAGAAGCAAATCAGGCAACTTTAAAAAAGGCTAAAAATTTACATATTCCAAATAAAAGAAATTTTAAAGGAACAGCTAATGAGTTGTGGTATAAAGGAGGAGAAAAAGCATTTTTACATACGTATTTGTATGAAAGCTATCTATTAATGCTTAATGATTGCTGGTTTACTTCTCTTGTTAGTAAAAAAGAAAATATAAAGAGTTTAGAAAGATCATTTAATAAATTAAATGTAGCTAAACATTATGTTTTTTCTTTACAACAAGGTAATAAGGTTTCTAGAGTAATTGCTTGGCGGTTTTAATAAAACACAGTGTCTTTTATTTTAAGACTTTTACAGAGAATGTGTAAAAGGAAATATATAAACATATGAAGCCCTACCAGACATGCAAATGCATATAATGGCACACCAAGAATTTGATAAGGCCAATAATAAGTCCATACGCCCAATTCTATAGTAATCATTTCGCCCAAAGCAGGGAAAACTAAAGCAATAAAAAAGGCTAAAAATATTTTATTTTTAAAAGAAGGATTAGATAAAGTAAGTATTAATTTACTTTCTAATTTGTATAGAAAATAAAACGCTAACATCCATGCAAATGGCAACCACATTGGTAATATTCTTTCTACATTATGATAGGTCCAATAGCCATTTCTTACTCCCCAGGTTTCTCCTATTAAACCACCAATACCTGTAATAATCATGCCAACAAGTAGAATCCAGTTTTTAAATTCTTTTGGTTTAATAATATTAAAATAAATATTGAAAAGCACTTTTAAACCTAATAAAATAGCTATTAAAATATCATGAGACTTTAAAAAACCAATTAGAAGTCCAGCTACAGAAATTTTAAAAACACCATTAAACAACTCCCTAAAAAATAACCGTTTATCTGCTATCATTTGTAATTAAAAAAACGATTATCTAATAGTGCGTTCTTCGTCTATGTAATATCCTTGCTGAGTTAGATCACCATCAACTTCTCCTGCTAATTTTTCTTTTCTTCTAGCTAAATAAATTTCTTCGTAGTCTTGTGTGTAGTGAGGAGAAGTAACTACATTTAAATCGAATTTTATAGTGGTAAAAACATCTCGTTCTGTGTTAGCTAAAATGGTAATAAAAAACTCTACATAACCAATGTTTTTTGCGCTATCATAATCTAAAGTAATAAAACCAAAATCGTCTTTACCAATAGAGCCTGAGGGAAAATCTATATCTATACAACCACAAGAAGCTTGTACATCATAAATAATTAATGGATTATCTCCTCTATTGTAAAACTTATAAGCAGCTGTTAATTCTGACCCTCTTAATAATGGATAATAATGACGCTCAGGATCTATTACTTCCATTTTAGTTCTGGCAACATTTTCTATATCTGGTTTTCTAATGTCGCAAGACACTAGAAAAAGTAACATTAAAATCCAAAATATATTTTTCATCATAGTAAAAGTAATAATTTATTAATTAAAAATAACTTCGTCACAGGCTAATAAATTTTTACCAGAGTTTTTACTTCTTGTAATTTTTAAAATAAAAGTATCACTTAATTGAGTAGTATCAGAAGCCATAGGTAGGCTAATACTTAGTTCTTTTACGTTTCTAGTTTCTGGAGATTTAGGAATAGTAACTTCTTTTAGTAGTTTAAAGTTTTCGGTTAGAATTTCTATTCTACTTGGGTAATAGATGCCATGTTTTGTGTCTTGTAAAAAAGACATGGTAACATTTTCAGATTCTACTATTTCCTTTTTATCTATTTGCAATGCTAAATCATCAATAGATACGATATGCCAGTTGGTGTTGTAGTCTTTTAAACCAAAAGCACCGTCATTTAAAACAGATACATCTGTATAATCTTCATCTTTTTTTGTGATTACTTTAAATGGTTTGTTTAAGAAAAAATGCTTTCTGTTACTATCTAACTTTACTTTTTCTCTCCAACTAGCTACATAATCTAAAATTTGATAATTAACTTCGTTAAATGTTTCTATACCTGAGGCTTTGGTTAATTCTTCTAGGTCATTGAGAAGTTTAGGAACATTTTTATCTATTATAATTTCTTGTTTTTTATTTAGTCTTGCGTAACCATATTCTCCAATACCTTGCGTACGCATTATTTCTAACTTTAAGAAAGTTAACCCTGTTGCTATTTTTTGATATTCTTTACTTATTTCATTGGTTTTTTTAAAGTCAATAAACTTTTCGTAGAAAGGATAAAAGTTTTTAGGGTTTAAATATTTGTCAACAGATTCGTCTATACCACTATAAATATTTAGTTCTTTTTCGCTGTTTATAAATGCATCTTCTATAGACAAATAATAACCAGTTAAAATAGCAGTAAGTCTAGGAGGGAAGTTAGCACTAAAATAATTAGATATTTCTTTACTAACGTTTGTGTTTACATCCCACAATAACTTTGAAATAATATTTGTTTTTAGTTCTTGAAATGTACCATAATTGTATTCGCTACCATGAACAAAAACTCCACTTACTCCTAGATTCTTGTATAGTTTTAAATTTTGTTGAAGCGTTAAAAGTATAGGGTATATATCTAAATAATTATCAAAATTTACAGCATAATCCCAGATATAAATTTTAGACACTTTTTCTTTCCAGTTAGAAATTTCTGCATTAAATTTTTTGGCATATACAGAGTTTTCTATAGGAATACCGTTTTGCATATTAATGGTACTATAAAAAACGCCAACATTGTTATTTACCTTAAAATTAGGTGGCCTTTTTACAGTTACATAAGCCGTTGTAAAAAAGTCTAAATTTCTATACTTTTCAGATAGTTTGTTTAATAAAGAAAAGACTGCTGGTGCTGCATTATCTTTTGTATTACCTACAGATGTACAAGTTTCACAAGTACAAACCAAATTGTTATCGTTTGGTAAAATCATGTATTTATTTAGCGCATTATCACTATCGTAAATTTTCTTTACTTCAATGTCTAAATATTTAAATAAAGTATCGCTAGTAAAACAGAATTGTTCTATATTTCTTTTGTTATTAACTTCTGCATACACAGATTGGTCTAATTTGTATGGTTTTAGTTTCTTAGGAAGATTATGACCCCAAATTCCCCATTCTAGTTCTAAATAATTTGTTCTATTCCATTTTCTAAAATCTGCATCAAAATTACTAGAAAAATAAGGTTCTCTATATTCGAAATCTGGTGAGGAGCAAAATTTAAAACGCTCTGGAACATCTATAAAACTTGATGTAGATGTAGGTAAATTTAATTCACTATATGCCGTATACTTATTAAAAAAGTCTGTGATAGCGAAATTCATAGTTTTATTATCTAAAGCTTGTATTGTGATATTTGCATCTGATTTAGAAATACAATATTCATTTTTTAATGTAGGATTTATTCGTAATGCAACATAAATTTCCTTTTCATTAAAACCGTCACTTCTTTCTATTTTTAGAGATTCTCCTGTAAGTTTATTAAAATTATCAGCAAAAAAATTAGCGCTTTCTTCTAAGCCTTTGTTTGCACTTAAAGGAATATTTACTAGTGGTTTTATTTTATCTGCTTTAGAGTAGAGCGTAACTCTTTTTTGACCACAAGCAGTTAAAGTAAGCGTTAAAACCAATAAGATTACAGTATATTTTTGCATTAATACGAAAAAATAATTTAGAACTTAGTTATAATTGTAAACGTTAAGTTATACTGATTTACAAAAATACTTTCGTTATTTTCGGTGTTACCTGTTTGGAAATTAATCCAACTACCATTAATATTAAAAGCAGTTCTGGGAGATATGTTGTAGAGGTAGCCTGCACCTATAAGTATATTAGAGAAATTAAGAAAAGCTGCTTCACCTTCTGGCAATTGCGTATCAAAAGGAGCACTACCACCAGAAACTAAAAATGAAACATGATCTTTTCTAGCATTTACGTTAATTTCTGCATTAGCCATAAGGTTAACGTATGTAAAAGCATCATCTCGCATTAAAGAGAGTTTACTACCAACTTTAATGTCTTCCCAAGATTTAGAACCACCAACATGTAAGGTTAAAAAACTAATATTTCTCTTTAAGTTTATTAAATCGTCTTGAAGAATTTGAAATTTTAAACCCGCTTCTACTTCATAACCATTTCCTAATCCTTTATAAGCAGTTCCATATAGTACAAATTTTGGAAAAAATTTTGTTCCAAATAATATTCCAGCATTTGCATATAAAGTTGGCGAAAAAACTCTTGTATAATTCACCCCACCTTGTACACCAACTCCAGATCTTCTTGCTGCATAGTTTACATCAGCACCAAAAGCATTTTTATCATCATACTTATGATTATAGCTGATACCTGCAAGTGAAGTGCTAAAAGCTATAGAGTCTGAAGAGGCTTCTGTATAAGTTGCTGCCAATTGATTTTTAAGGTCTGCAGCCTCTAAATAAGACAATGTTTCATTCCATTGCGTTTGTTCATATGGATTGTCTAATTCTCTGAATTTTTGATAGTAATAAGCAGAGTCGTATTTCTTTTGCAATTCAAAAACAACTCCTTTCTTGTATTTAATAAAACTATCATCAGGATATTGTTCTATTCTTCTATCTATCTCAGCCATTGCTTCTTCTTGCGATTTTTGTGAAATGTATAGATTTATTAAACGTTGTCTTGAGAATTTTTCATCTGGATTTAAACTATCAGATAAATTGTAGTCTGCGATAGCTTCATCTACAAGACCGTTATCTTCTTTGTCTTTAGCTCTATACCAATAAACTTCAGCCAGAGAATTTCTAATTTTTCTATCGTATAAATAAGTTTCACTTAATTTATCTAGAATTGCAATTGCTTCTTCATATTCCTTGTTCTGTGCATACAAACCAGATAATTTAGTTGAAAAGTTTTTGTTATTAGGATAAAAGCTTAAAGCACTCTTGCTATAATTTATTGCTTTTTCATAGTCTTTAATAGCAGATGCGCCATTTATACCTAAGTCTAATAGCAATTTATTATTGTTTTGTCTTTGCAACCCTTGGTCTATAATTTCTAATGCTTTAGGATATCTTTTCGTGTTCATTAGATACACAGCATAGGCTTCTATTTGAGAAATATAGACTCTTTTAAATTCATCATTTTCTGGATACTGATTTTCTAAACTAGCAGTAATCTGTAACGCGTCATCATACAAATCCATTTTCTCGTAAAGCGTAGATTTTTTTAAGAGATATTCTGGATTATCTGGCTCTAAACCAATTAATTTGTCAATCTGCTCTGTAGCCTCATCAAACTTTCCAAGCTCTAAATAAATAGAAAAAATTTGTTGTTCTGCATTTTTAGAAAAGTCTTCAAAACCAATTAAATCTTGATAAATAGCTAAAGCTTCATCAAACTGTCTGTTTGCTATGAAATCTTTACCTCTGTTGTACATGATTAGATTATAATCATAAGTAATATCTGCATCGTCTGGAAATTTTTCATGAAGTTTAATTACTTCTTTTTCAAAACGTTCTTTATTCTTAATTGGTCTGTATAATTCCTTAAGTTTAATTAATAAGTCTTTATTGTTTGGCGATTTTGATAACCCTTTTTTGATAAAGTACTCTGCATCTACATCATATCCTTTTCCAAGCGCATTTTGAATTACATAATTTTGAGAAATTGAATTACCATTTAATTCTACTAATTCTTTGTTTATTTCATATGGATCATTGTATTCATTAAAGGATGCAGATTGTTGCATTAAATATGGTAACGTAGTTTCTATGATATCTGGATAATTTTCTTGAATTGCAGGATCTGTTTTAATATAAGCTATGGCTTCTTCATGTCTACCTAATTGTTCTAAAAGCCCAATTTTTTTGTCAATCAGCTCACGATCTTGTGGTAGCTCTAGTAATGCTCTATTGGTAAATTGTAATGCATATTCTGGATTTCCTTTTAAAAGTTCGTTTCGAACAATACCTAAATAGGCATTCTTATTTGTAGGATCGTTATCTATTACAGTTTTGTATATTTTATTCGCAGTATCGTATTGTTTGTTTTTTACAGCATCTGTACCATCACCCAACATTACATAATTGTATTGTTCTTTAATTTCTGTATCATCAGGATAAATTTGATACAATCTTGTTAAAGCCCTTTCTGCTTCCTCGAAATTACCCATTTTCTTGTAGATGTTTATTTTACGCATCCACCAACCACGACTATATGGTGTAATTTCTAAAAGTTCGTTTACATAACAAACGGCATCTGAATAACGCTGTGTGTTTTCTTCGATAGTTACCAAGTAAGATAGAACTGTGATGTCTTTTCTTCTTCTTTCATATACTTCTCTTAAAACCCATCTTGCAGTATCGTATCTGCCTAAAGATAGATTGGCTTTTCCTAAAAGTATTTTTAAGTCTAAATCGTCTGGTGCAAGTTGTAATCCGCGCCAGCTTAATTTGGCCGCTTTTGTATAGTTTTGTTCTGCAATATCATTTTTGGCCTCGTCAAAATACTCATCTGAAGACTCGTATACTTGAGCTTTAAGTGATAGTTGCACTAGAAAAAGTGCACATAAAACAAATATTTTTTTATAAAATTTCATTAAAATAAAACGCTTCTTATGTTTTAAAATTATCTATATCAGTTGCATCTCCTTTAAACGGATTGTTATCTTCTGGTATCGGTTTTTCTTTCTTATTTTTCTTTTCCTTTTCATCAGAACCTTCAAAACCTTGCCTAGTCATTGTTCCCCATGCCAATTCTCTAGAGGTAATGTAACTAAAATAACCTTTTAGAGAAAAGAACATTATCATTGGATGATAGATTATTGGCTCTATAATTGCTGTAACAAATAAAGACGCTACTTCTCTTGTTGTTTTGTAATATTTGAACGTCATTTGATCCCAAATTATTACTACTGAAGAAATCAAAATAGCAAAGGTGTAAGAGTATAGCAGGATTAGTGGAGCAAAATTCCAATTTACATAACCATAAAAAAGTAAAAATATGGTAAATAAGATTCCAAAGGCTTCTATTATGGGAGCTAAGAATTCGTAAATAAAAATGTATGGAAAAGTAATCATACCTAATCTTCTATATCTTGGATTAAATAAGATTTTTCTGTGCTGACTAAACATCTGAAATAAACCAGATGCCCATCTTGTTCTTTGACGGTTTAATATCTGAATATTTGGAGGTCCTTCTGTCCAACAACAAGAAAGAGGGATATAACCAATTTTGTAATCTAATCTATTGTTCATCATGTGTGCAGCCATACGTGTTAACATATCCATGTCTTCTGCATGCGAGTCTGCACCATAACCACCAGCTTTAATTGCAATATCTTTATCGAACATTCCTAAACCACCAGAAACATTAGGAACAGAATTTATTAATTCCCAACCCATTTTTCCTAACAAGTATGAACGAATGTATTCTAATTCTTGAAATCTTGGAATTAGTGCTTTAGGAGGTCTTACCCTTTCAATTACACCATCTTTTATATCGCAATTATTAGACATTCTTAGTGTTGCACCTACTGCAATTACTTTAACTTTTGAATTAAGAATTGGCTTAATCATTTTGGTTAAAGTGTTTCTTGCAAGAATACAATCTACATCTGTATTTAAGTAATAAGGAAATACAGAAGCATTTAAACCTGCATTAAAAGCGTCAGCTTTTGTTCCGCCATTTTCTTTATCTACAACCGTTAAAATGGCATAATCTGGGTTGGTAGATTTAAAAGTTCTTTTGTATGGTTTGGTTTTAATTTTTTCTACATATGCAAAAGGAGCTTCTACCAAGTCAAATTCTTCTGTGAGTAACTTTAAAGTATCGTCTTTACTACCATCATTAACAATAATTACCTCAAATTTTGGATAGTTTAGTGTTAGAAGAGATTTTACATTTACAATAATTGTTTTTTCTTCATTATAAGCAGGTGCAATTACAGAAATACCAGGGGCTAAATGCGATTGAATTAATTCTTCATCATCTATGTCTGTATTGTAATTTTTATATCTATTAATAGCTAAAAAAGAAAATACAGCTAAGATGATATAACTTAGTATTAAAGTCGTAGCATAGAAGAATATGAAATATTCGTAAATGGTTGTAAATACTTCAAACATCTATTTAAATTTTATTAAAGGGGTTTCCACGTGCTTTAAAATTAATAAATCAAATCCAGATAAAGCGTTTTTTAAGTTCTGAAATGCAATTTTACCTTCTTCACTATAATTTAAAATTGCCTCTGCAATAATTTTTTTGGTATCGGTGTTGTTAGATTCTAAGAAAATTTCCTGTAAAAAGCTTAATGATTTTCCAGAGTTAAATTTTCTAATAGTTTGAATAATTGCTACTTGACAAATTTCTGGTTCTGTATAGTATCTATCAATTAGTTCTTGTTCTGTTTCTTTTATATCTAATTCACCAAATGCTTTAATGGCTTCTGCTCTTACAAGTGCGTTTTCATCTTCTAACTTTTCTACCAAAATCTCGTCAATACCTCTTTGTTTAAAGAACGCGACCATTTTAATTAAGAATATTACTAACGAATCGTTCTTAGAATAGTTAATCCACTTTCCTAATCCTTCTAAATTTCCTCTTTCATTTTGAAGTTTTAGATATTGCATCAATTCAATTTCATCCCATTTACTTAATTCTCTATCAAATTCGTTAAAGAAACGATAAGGGTCATTTGTACTAAGTGCAAGGTATGCATTTCTTGCTTCTATTCTTAGCTGTCTATTTCTACTGTATGCATACCTAAGAATTTTAGAATCGAATTTATTTAAATTTAACACATAGGCTTCTTGAAATGCATCTATAATTTCACTGTTAGACCTTGAGTCGAACTTAGTTTCTAAGTGCTCTACAATATTAAGAGCGTTTATAATTAGTAAATACTTTTCAGATTCTCTTCTTTTATTTTTAAAATCTACAAGTACATCTATAGCTATGTCTAAAGTTTCTCGATTAACTTCACCTACGATGTCTTCAAAAAATCTAAATACTTCTAACTCTGTAAATTTGGTATCTTTAAATAATATGTCTTCGAAGAGTTTTGTTACTTCTGGTAAATTATTTTCTAGTTTTTTTTGTAAACGATGATGTCTTCTACGTATCGTATAAACCGTAATTACCAAGGCTAGTGTTGCCAAAATAAAAAACAGGGTTAATACAATAGTAATTTGTATTATAAGAGGGAAAGTCTTTATCTTATAAACAAAAGAAAGAAACCACTCAATAAAACTCATTCAAACGTTTTTTTATTAAATCGCTAAATATTGTTGGGGGATATAATCAATTTAATAAAAATAAGTAATTTATTATTCTCAAAATACTATTTAAATTATAAATGGATAACTTCATCGTAAGCATCTGCTACAGCTTCCATTACAGCTTCACTCATTGTTGGGTGAGGGTGTATTGCTTTTAAAACTTCATGCCCAGTTGTTTCTAACTTTCTGCCTAGTACTGCTTCAGCAATCATATCTGTAACACCAGCACCAATCATATGGCATCCTAGCCATTCACCATATTTTGCATCAAAAATTACTTTAACAAAACCATCTGGTGTGCCTGCTGCTTTTGCTTTACCTGATGCAGAAAAAGGAAATTTACCAACTTTTATTTCGTAACCAGCTTCTTTGGCTTTTTCTTCTGTCATACCAACTGAAGCGATTTCAGGAGTTGCATAAGTACAGCCTGGAATATTTCCATAATCTATAGTTTCTGTATGTAAACCAGCAATTTTCTCAACACAAGTTATTCCTTCTGCGGAAGCAACGTGTGCTAAAGCAGGTCCTGGAGTTACATCTCCTATTGCATAATAACCTGGTATGTTTGTCTGGTAGTAATCGTTAACTAAGATTTTATCTCTATCTGTAATGATACCAACATCTTCTAAACCAATATTTTCGATATTAGTTTTGATTCCTACTGCAGAAAGTACAATGTCAGCTTCTAGAACTTCTTCCCCCTTTTTAGTTTTTACAGTAGCTTTAACGCCTTCTCCAGATGTATCTACAGATTCAACAGAAGCATTCGTCATTACTTTAATTCCAGCTTTTTTGAAAGATCTTTCAAATTGTTTGGATATATCTTTATCTTCTACAGGTACAATATTAGGCATGTATTCTACAATAGTAACTTCTGTTCCCATAGAATTGTAAAAATGGGCAAACTCTACGCCAATTGCGCCAGAACCAACTACAATCATAGATTTTGGTTGTTTAGGTAAAGTCATTGCTTTTCTATATCCAATAACTTTTTCTCCATCTTGCGGTAAGCTAGCTAATTCTCTAGATCTTGCACCAGTAGCAATAATAATATGGTCTGCACTATATTCTGTTATTTTTCCGTCTGCATCTTTTACATCTACTTTTTTACCAGTTTTTACTTTTCCAAAACCATCAATAATATCAATTTTGTTCTTTTTCATTAAAAACTGTACTCCTTTGCTCATTCCTTCCGCTACATTTCTACTACGTTTTATAACAGCATCAAAGTCTTTATCTATTGCCTCAGCTTTTAAGCCATAATCATCTACATGCTTTAAATATTCATAAACTTGTGCAGATTTTAATAATGCTTTTGTAGGGATACAACCCCAGTTTAAACAAATGCCACCAAGACTTTCTTTCTCTACAATGGCTGTTTTAAATCCTAATTGAGAAGCTCTAATTGCAGTCACATATCCTCCTGGTCCACTTCCTATAATTATGATATCGTACTTCATTTTATTTTATCTTACAAATTTTAGTTCGTTCTTTTATTAATTGACCAATATAATCAAATTGTATTACAAGACAAATTCTTAATTTTACATTCTTTCTGGTACTTGAATGCCTAAAGTTGAAAATGCTAATTTAATGGTGTCTGCAACTTTTTTTGATAATTGTACTCTTAATTGTTTTTTTTCTAAATTTTCCTCTCCAAGGATAGATACATTTTGATAGAAAGAATTGAATTCTTTAACCAAATCGTAGGTGTAATTTGCAATGATTGCTGGCGAGTAATTAGTAGCAGCTTGTTGAATTATTTCTGGAAATACTTCTAACTGCTTTATAATTGCTTTTTCTTTAGGATGCAGTTTCAGAACTTTAGAATCTAATGATACATTAAAATCAAAATCTGCTTTTCTAATGATAGACTGAATTCTTGCATAGGTATATTGAATAAAAGGCCCAGTATTTCCTTGAAAGTCTACAGATGTCTTTGGATCAAATAAAATTCTTTTTTTCGGATCTACTTTTAAGATATAGTATTTAAGGGCACCTAAACCAATTGTTGTATACAAATCTTCTTTTTCTGTTGCAGAGTAACCGTCTAATTTTCCAAGCTCTTCAGAGATAGATTTGGCTGTGTTTGCCATTTCATCCATTAAATCATCTGCATCAACCACAGTGCCTTCTCTAGATTTCATTTTCCCAGAAGGTAAATCTACCATACCATAGCTTAAGTGGTATAAATTTTTAGCCCAATCAAAACCTAGTTTTTTGAGGATTAAAAATAATACTTGAAAATGATAGTCTTGCTCATTTCCAACGGTATACACCATTCCTGTAATATCATCGTAATCTTTAACTCTTTGTATTGCGGTACCAATATCTTGTGTCATGTAAACAGCGGTTCCATCTGCTCTTAGTACAATTTTTTCATCTAAGCCTTCTTCTGTTAAATCGCACCAAACAGAGCCATCTTCTTTTTTGTAAAAAACACCGCTTTCTAAACCATGGGTTACTACATCTTTTCCAAGTAAATAAGTGTCGCTTTCGTAATATAGCTTATCAAAATCTACACCCATATTTTTGTAGGTAATTTGAAAACCATCATATACCCATTGGTTCATTTTTTTCCAAAGTTCTACGACTTCAGGTTTGCCAGCTTCCCAATCGCGCAGCATTTGTTGTGCTTCTAACAATAAAGGAGCTTGTTTTTTAGCTTCTTCTTCTGTTTTTCCAGTTTCAACTAAGTTTGCAACTTCCTTTTTGTATTCTTTATCAAATTTAACATAGTAGTTTCCTACTAGTTTGTCTCCTTTGATGTTTGCTGATTTTGGAGTTTCGCCTTCACCATATTTTTGCCAAGCCAACATTGATTTGCAAATGTGTATTCCGCGATCGTTTATAATCTGCGTTTTATACACTTTTTTTCCTGCTGCTTTTAAAATTTCTGCTACAGAATACCCTAATAAATTATTTCTAACGTGCCCTAAATGTAAAGGCTTATTTGTGTTAGGAGAAGAATATTCTACCATTATTGCTTCTTGGCTATTATTTAAAGAGGCAAAACCATAAGAATCATTTGCATTAATTTCATTGAAAAAATTGAGGTAAAAAACGTCAGAGATTACAAGGTTTAAGAATCCTTTTACAACATTGAAACTTGCAATTTCTTCAACATTACTTTGTAAATAATCTCCTAGGGCTTCACCAATTTGAACTGGATTTCCTTTTTTATAGCGTAACAAAGGAAATACTACCACAGTTATATCCCCTTCAAACTCTTTTCTTGTTGCTTGAAATTCAACACTAGGAATGTCAATCTGGTAAAGGGATAAAAAAGCTTCTTTAACTTTATTTTCAATAGTATTTTGAATGTTCATAATTCTTGAAAAAATTAGCTGCAAAACTACTAAAAATTAAGGAAATTTTAAGAAAAATACCTATTTTTAACGTGTGGAAAAATATCTAGAAGAATTACCAGAAAAAGCAAGCAAAAAAAAAGCCGAAACAAAAAAATACTTTTCTAAATTAAAGAAAAGAACGCCTAAAAATTTAGACTATGTAATGCAAGATTTGCATGACGCTGAATTTAAAGAAACCAATTGTTTAACTTGTGCTAATTGCTGTAAAACCACAAGTCCAATTTTTACGGATAAAGACATTGAACGAATTTCTAAACACTTAAAAATGAAAGTGGTAGAATTTACAAACACATATCTACAAAGAGATGCAGATGATTTTATGGTTTTAAAAACTGCTCCTTGTTCTTTTTTAGATGAAAGCGATAATACCTGTTTTATTTATGAGGTAAGACCAAAAGCGTGTGCAGAATATCCGCATACCAATAGAAAAAAGTTTATTCAAATCACAGACTTAACACTCGCTAACACTTTTGTTTGTCCTGCAACTTTTAGAATTGTTGAAAAGTTAAAAGAAACTTTACCAATAGAGGTAAATAAGAAAAGTAGACGCTAAATTATTTATAAATTAAGTATTTAGCTCTAATTCTTTTAAACTTTTTATTACCTATTTTCCATGTTTTTCTAATATCATCTTCAGATATTCCATCTTCAATTTGTTGCTGTAGTTTTTCTGTGCCAGCATGAATGGTAAACGTTTTACCAAAAAATTCTTCATTCTTAGGCGTTAAACGATACGCATTTATTAGAAAAGATAAATCAATTTTAGAAAGTCTTGGAACAGTTGTTAGATCAAATCCATAACAAATTTTCCCCTTGTGTTTTGGATATTTCGCGCCTTCATTTGACATTGGAGTATACATAAAGTTATTTTTTGGAAAAAAAGGAGCTCCGTATCTCTGAAATTGAAAATCTGTTCCCCTTCCTGCATTTATTGTTGTGCCTTCGAAAAAACCAAGACTAGGGTAGAGGTTTATGCTCTTGTCATTTGGTAAATTAGGAGAAGGTTTTATTGCTAAGCTGTAGTTTGATGAATGTGAATAATTCTCAAGCGGAATAACTTTTAAATTACAAGTAACATTATTTTTTAACCATTTTTCCCCATTTATCATTTTGCCATACTCGCCAATTGTCATTCCATACACAACAGGAACTGGATGCATGCCAACAAAACTTTTGTGTTTTAATTCTAAAATTGGGCCATCTATATAATGTGCATTAGGATTTGGTCTATCTAAAACAATTAAGGGAATATTGTTTTCTGCACAAGCTTCCATAACATAATGCAGAGTAGAAATATAGGTGTAAAAACGAACCCCAACATCTTGAATATCAAAAACTACAATATCTATATCTTGTAGTTGTGCAGCTGTTGGTTTTTTGCTTTTACCGTGTAAAGATAAAATAGGAAGTCTTGTTTGTGCATCAATACCATCTTCTACAAGTTCACCAGCATCTGCTTTTCCTCTAAAACCATGTTCTGGTGCAAATACTTTTTTAACGGTTATGTTTTTCTTTTGGTGTAAGAAATCAACTAGATGCATGGCAAATTTTTCGGAGCCCATTACATTGTTAGAAATTTCTTTTCGCTTAACGGCCCTAAGAACAGATGTTTGGTTTGCTACAATAGCAATGTTTTTATTTTCTAATAGTTTTAAATATTTTGAAGTGTTTTCTGCACCAACAATAATTTCTCTTTCGCTAATTTGTTGGTTATTGTTGGTTTCTGTTTTTTTTTGCGCACATGAACTGAGTGAAAAAAATAAGATTGGTAAATAGAATAAATACGTACTTTTGAAATAGAAAAAATTTTTCATCAATTTGAATTTCGAGTTATTTGTTGCTAAGAGAATAATTGCTAGTAAAGAGTATAAAAGTAGCATTTCGTCTCCAATAATAAAAATTGCAATTACTGCAATTGCACTAGGTATTGCCATAATGTTAATAGCAGTTGCTACAGGTACAGGATTGCAACGAAAAATTAGAGATAAAATGGCAGGCTTTAAAGGCCATGTGCAAATTGTAAATTACGATGCAAATTACTCTGATGTTTCTACCATACCAATACAAAAAAATCAACCTTTTTATCCTAATTTTAAAAATATTGATGGTATAAAAAATGTGCAAGTTTTTGCCAACAAAGGTGGTATTTTAAGAACTGAAGATAATTTTGAGGGAATTATCTTTAAAGGTGTTTCTTTGGATTATGATTGGACATTTTTTAATGAATATCTAGTTAAAGGTAAATTACCAGATTTTAATAAACAACGAACTAAAGAAGTATTGCTTTCTGAAGCGTTAACAAAAAAATTAAAATTACAATTAAACGACACTATTCTTGCTACTTTTTTAAAAACAACTACTTCTAAACTACCTTCAAATAGAAAGTATGTTATTAGTGGAATTTACAATACAGGTTTTGCTCAATTTGACGCTTCTTTTATGATAGGAGATATTCGTGAAGTTCAAAAATTAAATCGTTGGGAAAATAATGAAATTGGAGGATTTGAGGTTTTGCTAGATAACTTTGATGAAATTGAAACAAAAGCATTTGAAATTTACAATGAGGTAGATATAATGCTTACAGCAAAGACAATAGTTGAATTGTATCCTAATATCTTTGAATGGATTAAACTTTTTGATAATAACATCTGGTTTATAATAGCAATAATGATTCTTGTTGCAGGTATAAACATGATAACAGCCCTTCTTGTTTTAATTTTAGAAAGAGTTCAAATGATTGGGATGTTAAAGGCTCTTGGTTCTAACAACACAAGTATTCGGAAAATATTTTTATACAGCGCAACGCATTTAATTGTAAGAGGTCTAGTAATTGGAAATATTATAGGTTTGCTATTAATAATGTTACAACATTATTTTAAGTTTATTACTCTAGATTCAGAAACCTATTATGTAAGTAATCTACCAGTTTATATTTCTCCTGCGTATTGGTTTTTCTTAAACTTAGGCACTTTGATACTTTGTTTTTTTATGCTTATGATACCGTCTTATATTATAACCAAAATAAACCCTTCTAAAGCAATTAAGTTTGCTTAATAGTTAAAGTGTTCTTCTATTATTTGTGCTTTGTTTTCTATAATATGATCTTTAAATGCAGTTGCTACATTTGAAAGTCTTTTAGACTTCAACCAAACTAAATTCCAATCGGTTTCTATAGGTAAATCTTTAATATCTAATATACGTAAATCTCCTCTTTCTATAGCTTCATTAATGCCAATTCTTGGCATAATAGAAATTCCTAACCCTGCAATTACAGCTTGCTTTACAGCCTCATTAGATGTAAGCTCAATTTTTTTATTAATTTCAATTTTATGATGAATTAAATATTCTTCCATCGCTAAACGAGTAGCAGAACCACTTTCTCTAAAAATAAAAGTAGATTTATGTAACTGCTTAGCAAGATCTTTATTAGTGTTAAATTCAAAACCTTTACCAGCAACAAAATACATTTTGTTTTGCATTAGTTTAATGCTCTCTATTTTAAGCTTTTTAGGAATGGTGGTAACCATAGCAAAATCACACGCATTATTTTCTAAAGCACTTATAACAGAACGCTTATTAGTTACATCCATCTTTATATCTATATTGTCGTTTTCTTTTACAAAATCGGTTAAGAAGTAGGGCATAGCATATTTTGCAGTAGATACAATAGAAAGTTTCAGTTTACCAGCAATATTGCCTTCAAAAGAAGAAGATTTGTAGTTTATTGCTTCAACTTCGTGTAATATTTTCGCAGCAGCTTCCGCTATTTCTTCTCCAAAATCGGTGATGTATAATTTTCTTCCAACTATTTCAAAAAGCGGTAATTTAAATTGTTCTTGAAAATTTTTAAGTTGAATAGATACTGCTGGTTGTGTTAAAAACAATTGTTCTGATGCTTTAGTTACACTTTTAACTTCTGCAATTTTTTTAAATATTTCTAGTTGATGTAATGTATAATTCATAAAACAAATTTATAAACTTAATAATAAATATAAATAAGAATATATTAAATAATCATTGCACATTTGTTGCATCAGAATAGAAATAGATAATAACTGATTTGAAATAAATCGTCATAGATAAAGGAACAAACAACAATAAATTGTGTCTCCTTTTTTTTTATGCTTACATTTAGCCTATGGATTTACACTATTTAGTAGACAATTTAACAAACCCTGCTTTATTATTCTTTTTCTTAGGATTACTCGCTGTTAACTTAAAAAGTGATTTAAGAATACCAGAAAACTCCTCTAAATTTATTTCACTTTATCTTTTACTTTCTATAGGTTTTAAAGGAGGGCAAGAATTAGCACATAGTACAATAACATCTGAAATAATATGGTCTTTATTATTTGGGGTATTGTTAGCAATAGTGGTTCCAATATACTGTTACTATATATTAAGATTAAAATTAAGTGTAGAGAACTCAGGTGCTATTGCATCTGCATATGGCTCTGTAAGTGCGGTAACTTTTGTAACTACAATATCATTTTTAGAGTTAGAAAATATTCCTTTTGGAGGTCATATGGTTGCAGTAATGGCCTTAATGGAAGCCCCTTCAATTATCATAGGAGTGGTGTTAATGTCTATTTACAATAGAGGAAAAAGTAATTCTTCATTTAATAAAATAATACACCATTCGTTAACAAATGGTAGTGTAATTCTTATAATAGGAAGTCTCTTTGTTGGTTATTTTACAAGTGATGCTCAAGCAGAGGGAATAAAACCTTTTACGACAGATATTTTTAAAGGATTTTTAGCAGTCTTTCTTTTAGATATGGGAATTACTAGTGGTAAAAATTTAAAATCTTTAATAAGAAGGGGTTGGTTTACATTAACCTTTGCAATTATTATTCCTATTATAAACGGATGTCTTGTTGCTATAGTAAGTGGCTTTTTCATGGTAGAAGATGGCAATAGGTTACTAATGTCTATTTTAGGAGCAAGTGCATCTTATATTGCAGTTCCTGCAGCGATGAAATTGGCTGCTCCAAAGGCAAATCCAGGTTTGTATATTCCCATGGCTCTTGCTATTACGTTTCCGTTTAATATTACCTTAGGAATGCCATTATACCTAAGTATTATTCATCTTTTTTAATAGTTAATTCATTGTTCACTTTGTTTTGTACCTGCAAAAATTAAATCTATTTTTGTAGCAATAAATATAGAAAATGAAATACGCTAACAATATCCTAGAAACCATAGGTAATACTCCTTTGGTAAAATTAAATGCCTTAACTAAAGAACTTCCTTGTTTGGTGCTTTCTAAATACGAAACTTTTAATCCAGGGAATAGTGTAAAAGATAGAATGGCTTTGCAAATGATTGAAGATGCAGAAGCAGATGGTAGATTAAAACCTGGAGGAACAATTATTGAAGGCACTTCTGGAAATACAGGCATGGGGTTAGCTTTAGCAGCCATTGTTAAAGGGTATAAGTGTGTTTTTGTGATGGCAGATAAGCAATCTAAAGAAAAGATAGACATTTTAAAAGCAGTTGGGGCAGAAGTAGTTGTTTGCCCAACAGATGTAGAGCCAGAAGACCCAAGATCTTATTATTCAGTTTCTAAAAGATTAGGAGAAGAAACTCCTAATTCATGGTATGTAAATCAGTATGATAACCCAAGTAACTGCAAAGCACACTTTTTAACAACAGGTCCTGAAATTTGGGAGCAAACAGAAGGTAAGATTACTCATTTTGTTGTGGGAGTTGGAACAGGAGGAACAATATCTGGTGTAGGAAGCTACCTAAAAATGAAAGCAAAAGAGGCAGGTAAAAATGTAAAAGTTTGGGGAGTTGATACCTATGGTTCTGTATTTAAGAAATATCATGAAACAGGTATTTTCGACGAGAATGAAATCTACCCTTACATTACTGAAGGTATAGGAGAAGATATTTTACCACTTAATGTTAATTTTGGCGTAATTGATGGTTTTACCAAAGTAACCGATAAAGATGCAGCAGTGTATACACAAAGATTGGCAAAAGAAGAAGGAATGTTTCTTGGTAATTCTGCAGGAGCAGCAATTAAAGGAGTACTTCAGCTTAAAGAACTTTTTAAACCAGAAGATGTTGTAGTGGTTTTATTTCACGATCATGGAAGTAGATACGTAGGTAAAATGTTTAATGACGATTGGATGAAAAAACAAGGCTTTTTAGACGAAGCCTAGTCTGCTTTGTGTTAATTCTCTCATTGTCATACTTAATCTAGGTTTATATTCTTCTAGAAATGTAAGGTGGTTTTTTATTTTCTTATATTTAGCAACATTAATTTCAAAATCTAACCAATGAAAAAAATAATGCTAATGTTGCTAGCAATTGGCTTTGTAGCATGTAACGCTCCAAAAGAAAATCAAAACAACCCTATGAATTATTCAGAAGAAGTACTTTCTAAAGCAAAAGAAATACACGATCGTGTATTAAAATTAGATACGCATGTAGATATAAACGTACGTAATTTTACTGCAGAAAAAAACTACAACCAACAGTTAAACACCCAAGTTAATTTGCCTTTTATGGACGAAGGTGATTTAGATGTAGCATGGTTAATAGTTTACACTGGGCAAGGAGAATTAAATGAAGAAGGATACAAGAAAGCATACGATAACGCAATAAGTAAGTTTGATGCAATTCATAGATTAACTAAAGAATTTGCTCCGGAAAGAATTGGTTTAGCAACTTCTTCATCACAAGTTAGAGCGCTTCATGAAAAAGGAAAACGTGTTGCTATGATTGGTATCGAAAATGGGTATCCAATAGGTACAGATATTTCTAGAGTTAAAGAATTTTACGATAGAGGAGGACGTTATATGTCCTTGTCTCATAATGGTCACAGTCAACTGTGTGATTCCAATACAGGAGAGAAAGATAATATTTGGCTGCATAATGGTGTTAGTGATTTAGGGAAACAAGTTATCGCAGAAATGAATAAATGGGGTATGATGATAGATGTTTCGCATCCATCTAAAAAAGCAATGCAAGATATGATTGCATTATCTAAAGCGCCAATTATTGCTTCTCATTCTTCTGCTAGAGCGTTATGCAACCACAGTAGAAATTTAGATGACGAACAATTACAATGGATGAAAGAAAATGGCGGTGTAATTCAAACTGTTGCCTTCAGAACCTATGTAAATACTGAAAAAAGTGAAAAATATCGTGAAGAAATTCAGACTATTATAAAAAAAATAGCAAACGATAAAGGTTTTGAATTATTGACCAGAGAAGCTGTAAATGCCTTAGATGAAAATTCTAGAAACGAATATTGGACCACGTATAGAGAAATAAGAAGTGAGGCTAGAAAAGTAGCAGATAAAACTCCAGGTTTGCCAGTTGATGTTGCTGATTTTGTAGACCATATAGATTATTTAGTAAATAAAATAGGACTTAAACACGTAGGAATTAGCTCTGATTTTGATGGAGGAGGAGGAGTTTATGGATGGAATGATGCTTCTGAAACTTTAAATGTAACCGCAGAATTAGTTAAAAGAGGCTATACTGAAAATCAAATAGAACAATTATGGAGTGGTAACTTACTTCGTGTTTTAGATGAGGTAGAACAAGTTGCAAAAGAAATACAAAAAGCAGAAAAAATTTAGTTTTAATAACTTTAGTTCAAAGAAAAAAACCACCAGAAAAGGTGGTTTTTTTGTTAACTAATTCAAATAATTTACACAATGAAAACAAAGTTACTGTCTTCAATAATCATTTTGCAATGTTCGTGCCAAATTAAATCTGAATTGTAAACTTTAGTTCATTTTAACAATTAATTGGCATGCTTATGAGCTTTATAAGAAGATCTAACTAATGCACCACTTTCTACATACATAAAGCCCATTTCTAAACCTATTGTTTCGTATTTTTTAAATTGTTCTGGAGTAATAAATTCTTTAACAGGAAGGTGTTTTTTAGTAGGTTGTAAATACTGCCCAATGGTTAGTACATCTAAACCAACATTTTTTAAATCGTGCATAGTTTCAATTACTTCTGCTTCTGTTTCTCCAAGACCTAACATTAGTCCTGTTTTTGTTCGCATTCCTTTCTCTTTAAGGTATCTAAGAACTTCTAGACTTCTATCGTATTTTGCTTGAATTCTGACTTCTCTAGTTAATCTTCTAACGGTTTCCATGTTATGCGAAACAACCTCAGGATGCACGTCAATAATTCTATCAATTTGTTTAGTATTTCCTTGAAAATCAGGTATTAAGGTTTCTAGTGTAGTATTTGGGTTTGCTCTGCGAATTGCATCTACTGTTTCAGCCCAAATTATAGATCCACCATCTTTTAAATCGTCTCTATCTACAGAGGTAATAACAGCATGTTTAATACCCATTATTTTAATAGATCTAGCAACTTTTTCTGGTTCATCCCACTCTACAGTTTCTGGTCTTCCTGTTTTTACACCACAAAAACCACAAGATCTTGTACAGATATTACCTAGAATCATAAAGGTTGCAGTACCTTCTCCCCAACATTCACCCATATTAGGACAGCTACCACTTGTACAAATTGTGTTTAATTTGTACTTGTCTACAAGCCCTCTTAATTCGGTATATTTTTTACCTACAGGAAGCTTTACTCTAAGCCATTTTGGTTTTTTCTTTCTTTCAGGTTCTATTACTGTATCTACAGCCATTTTTTTCGTTTTAATTTACATGCAAATTTACAAAGAAAACATTTAAGTACTTGTTAAAAACCAAATACTAAAACAGACTAGGAAAATTATACCCAAAATACTTAATACCTTTGTAAACTTACTTGGTTGGTATTCTTTAGGCATGTGTTTTCCTGTTACCAATAAAAAATTAAGCAATGCATATAATGGTGCAGTTAAAAACGATAAAATAGTTGCAAAATTCACCAAATCTCGCATGTTAGACATATAAAATTGCATTATTACAATGGTGCCAATTGCCAAAACTATAATCCAAAACCAATAGCCAAATTTAAACGATTTATTAAAAAGAAGTTTGCTGCTAATATTCATTGCTCTGGGTGAAGCATCAAACGTTGTAATGGTAGTACTAAACATTGTGGTAAATGCAGCAATTGCTATAAATAGGTATGAGTATTCTCCAAGGTTTTTGGTATACAAATTAATAAGTTGACTAGCAAATGTGGTACCTTTATTAGAGAAAGTTTCTCCAGAATTAAACATTACCAAAGCCCCTAAAATTACAAAGCAAATACCCATTATTATTGTTCCTATATAGCCAATATTAAAATCAAAAATTGCATTTTTAGGATTCGTTTTTTGATGTTTATTTTTTTCTACTGACCAAATGGAATGCCAGATAGAAATATCTAATGGAGCAGGCATCCAACCTAGAAAAGCAATAAAAAATGTGATTTCTACACTGCCAGATGGAATTATTTGTGAAAGTGTAAACCCTTTATCAACCTTTGCTATAGCAACAAATACTGCTGTTAACGTACTTATGGTTAGAATTAAAATAATGTACTTCATTAAGTTATCTAACAGTTGGTATTTTCCGATTAGTAAAATTAAAAAGCTAATCATTAAGATTATACCAGACCATAAAACAAGATTGTCAGAAATACCAAAAAGTTGTGAAGCTAGACCTGCTGTAACTATAGTAACTGCTGCTTGAATGGTAAACATCGTTGCAAAGTTTACTACATAGTACAGTACCAAAACTGCTTTTCCCATTTTTTTGTAACCATCAAGTAGCGTTTCTCCTGTGGCAGCTGCATATCTTGGTCCAAATTGAAAAAAAGGATACTTAAAAAGGTGAACCACAATTAATGCCCATAGTAAACCAAAGCCAAATTCTGCACCTGCTCTTGTAGACTGAACTAAATGAGAAACTCCAATTGCTGCACCAGCAAAAAGTAGACCTGGACCTAAAGATTGTAAAAACTTCTCTTTCAAAAGGAAAAGCTGTTTTAGTTATTTTTAATTATCTCTGCTAATAGCTTTTTTGCTCGTAATAATTTTACTTTAACGTTATTTATTGGTTCATGAATGTGTTTAGAAATCTCTTTGTAAGACATTTCTTGAAAATATCGTAATTGAATAATTTCTTGATATTTTGGTTTTAATTTTTTTATATCAAGCAATAAGTTAGCTAAATTTTGTTCTCCTATAATTTTATCTTCTGGTGTTGGGTTTTCATCAGCAATTAAATAGACTTCTTGTTCTTGATTTTCTGTAGTTTCTGTAGTTATAGACACATTTTTTTTTCGCAAAATATCTACATGTATATTTTTTGATATGGTAATTAACCAAGTTTTAAAGTTATAGTTAGAATCGTAAGTTTCAATTCTATCAAAAGCTTTAGAAAAAGTTTGTATAGTTATGTCTTCAGCGTCATTTTCACTTTTTGTTCTTTTTAGCTGAAATCTATATACATCTAACCAAAATGTATCTAAAAGAAACTTAAAAGCAGCTTGATTACTTTTTTTAGCTTCTTGAATGTTTTGTTCTAATTTATCTTGCTGTAAACTCAATATTTTAGTTTTGCTAATGTATTTACAATAAATATACTAAATTGAATTAATACGTTGGTTACTTCTAAAAAGGGAAGTAAAATAACTAAAAAAGGTTCTTTTAATCTTTTTGTAGCCAATCCTATAACAACAAACTCTATTATAAAGTACGCAAAAAAAATAGGTGTAATAAGTTTCCAAGAAAATAAAAAGAAACAAGTAACACCTAATACGAAGAAGAAAAATTTAGAAAAATTAAAAAAACTTAAAAAGAACTGGAACCCAAATTTGTAGTGTTTTTTTAATTTTACTTCATCTTTTATTTCTGCAATCCAACTAGAAAAAGTATAATTTTGAGAAGATTCTACAAAGCTATTTGTTGTTAAGCACACTACTGTATTATCTGCTTTAGAAGCGTCTTTTAAAAACAATTCAGATTCTCCTAAATTTATTTTCATATGATTGATAAACCCATTAACTTTAAAGAAAGCGTCTCTTGTGTAAGCAAAATTAAAGCTATTTGCTTTGAAGGCTTTACCAAAGTTTGCAAAGCTTAAAGACTTTAGTGCACTTGTAATATTTGCAAAACGAATAATTGCATTAAGTATGTATTTATCACTTCCTTTTGTAACGTGGCTTATTATTATTTGTTTCGTTTCTGAAAATTCTGCAGCGATATTAGATAACCAAAGCTCTGATTTTGGTTTTGCTGTAGCATCTGAAAAAACTAAGTTGTCGTATTTTGCTGCTTTAATTCCTAGTGTTAATGCGTATTTTTTACTACCCCAAAAAGCTTCGTTATTTTCTACATTAACTAATTTAATATTTGCATGTTCTGCAGCTAATTGTTCTGTATAATCTGAAGTATTGTCTACAGATGCATTATTTAAAATAAGTAATTCGTAGTTCTTATATTCTTGATTTAAAAAAGCATCAATATTTTCTTTTAATTCTTTCTCAGCGTTCTTTGTGTAAAGTATTAAAGAAATCGGTATTTCTTCTTCATAAAATTTTCTTTCTTTACCCTTTAATAAAAGTATTGAAAAAAAAATATAATGAATTACTAAAACAGATGCGAAAAAAATAAAACTGTAGAGAAGTACAGATAAAAACATTTATCAGACGTTGTTTTATTGATGCTGGGGCTCTGAACAAGTATCAAACTGATCTGGAGTTTTACCACAAAACCCGCAAGCTTCTCCATTTTTATTTAACATAGGGTTTTGGCTAGCACATGTTCCAGCAAATTCGCCATCCTTTTTTGCCCATATTTTTATTGCAATACCTGCTACTCCTAAAAGCAATAAACCTAAAGTAAGTAATAATAATTTCATAGTTAAATATTAAGCTACAAAAGTACAAATTAATAAGTCTAATGTAAAGCTATTGTATTTAAAATTAAATGATATCAATTTCTGTATTCTTTATAAAGTAACTATCTTTATGCCCTCAAAAAATTAAAAATTTTAATGGAGCTCTATAAGCAGAATCAGATTAAGATTTACAATACTTTAACAAAACAAAAAGAGGTATTTAAACCTGTTACAGAAGGTCATGTTGGCATGTATGTTTGTGGCCCAACAGTCTACAGTAATGTTCATTTAGGTAATGTTAGAACCTTTATGTTTTTCGATATCGTTTTTAGATATTTATTACATCTAGGCTATAAAGTGCGTTATGTTAGAAATATTACAGATGCAGGACATTTAGAAAATGACGAAGATGCAGGAGAAGACAAAATATCTAAAAAAGCTAGATTAGAGCAAATAGAACCTATGGAAGTTGTTCAAAAATATACGGTAGACTTCCATAATGTTTTAGATACCTTTAATTTTTTACCACCAAGTATAGAGCCAACAGCAACAGGTCATATTTTAGAACAAATAGAATTGGTAAAAAATATTTTAGACAATGGGTTTGCCTATGAAGTTAACGGCTCTGTCTATTTTGATGTGCATAAATACAACAAGTCTAAAGAATATGGAATTTTAAGTAAAAGAAAACTAGAAGATTTAATTCATAATACTAGAGCATTAGATGGGCAATCAGACAAGAAAAACCCACAAGATTTTGCACTTTGGAAACGTGCAGAAGAACAACATATTATGCGTTGGCCTTCTCCTTGGGGAGATGGTTTTCCTGGCTGGCATTTAGAGTGTACAGCAATGAGTACAAAGTACTTAGGAGATAATTTTGATATTCATGGAGGTGGTATGGATTTAAAATTTCCACATCACGAATGCGAAATTGCACAAAGTGAAGCAGCAAAAGATTGCTCTCCAGTAAATTATTGGATGCATTCTAATATGCTACACCTTAATGGACAACGAATGTCTAAATCTACAGGAAATACTGTAAATCCTGAAGAACTTTTAACAGGACAAAATAATGTATTTAGCAAGGCTTATGCACCAGCTGTAGTTCGTTTTTTTGCGGCACAATCTTCTTACAGAAGTATTTTAGACCTCACAGATGATGGTTTACAAGCTAGTGAAAAAGGGTTTCATAAATTAATGGAAGCTGTTAATGCATTAGAAGTAATAATTGCTAGTAAAACGTCTACTTTTAATGTAGTTGAATGGAGAAATAGTTGTTATGAAGCGATGAACGATGATTTTAATACTCCAATTTTAATTGCACATCTTTTTGAGGCTGTTAAAGTTATCAATCAAATAAAAGAGCAAAAGGCAAGTTTAACAAAAGAAGATTTAGAAACGCTAAAAATAACTTTAAAAGCATTTGTTTTTGACGTTTTAGGCTTGGTTAACGAAGCAAACTCTGCTAACTCAGAAAAATTAGAAGGAGTTATAGAGTTGCTAATTCAGATGCGTAAAGAGGCAAGGATAAATAAGGATTGGGCTTTATCAGATAAAATTAGATATGAACTACAGGAGTTGGGAATACAATTAAAAGACGGTAGAGAAGGCACATCATTTTCGATAAATTAATTTGAAAAAAATACTTGCATATCCGTTAATTTTATTGGTTAGATTTTACCAAGTAGCAATTTCTCCCTTTACGCCAGCTACATGTAGGTATTCACCAACATGTTCTAGCTACACATTAGAAGCTTTAAAAAGGCATGGATTATTTTTTGGAGCATGGTTGTCCATAAAAAGAATCATCAGCTGTAATCCTTGGGGAGGAAGTGGTTACGATCCAGTTCCCAAAAAATTAAATCACAAAAAATGACAAATTTATTAGCAATCGAATGGAATCCATCTTTAGGAATAGACCTTGGTTTTTTTACTGTTAGATGGTACAGTATTATGTTTATTGTAGCTTTTTTATTAGGGCTTCATCTCATGAAAAAAATTTACATTAAAGATGCTATTCCTGTAGAAAAATTAGATACCTTATTTATGTACGTTTTTATTTCTATGCTTATAGGAATGCGTTTAGGAGATGTATTTTTTTACAGTTGGGATTATTACCAAGACCATTTATTAGAAATAATTTTGCCATTTAAAAAAATTGGCGGAACATGGAAGTTTACTGGATTTACAGGGTTTGCTAGTCATGGTGCAGCAATATCTATTATTCTAGCCATGTATTTTTATGCTAAAAAACACTTACAGAAAAGTTGGCTATTTATTTTAGATAGGTTAGGAATTATGGTTGCTCTTGCAGGCTTTTTTATCAGGTTTGGAAACTTCTTTAATTCAGAAATTTATGGAAAAGCAACCAATTCTAGTTTTGGTGTTATTTTTAAAGCTAATGGTGAAGATTTTGCAAGACATCCAACGCAATTATATGAAGCTTTTAGCTACTTAATTTTATTCTTTGTCATGTATTATATCTACTGGAAAACAGAAAAGAAATACCAAGAAGGCTTTTTATTTGGATTGTTTATGACGGTGCTGTGGTCTTTACGCTTTTTCATAGAATTTTTAAAAGAAGCGCAAGTTGACGGGAGAGAAGATTGGGTATTTAATGCTTTAAATACTGGACAAGTTTTGAGTATACCATTAGTAGGAATAGGTTTATGGTTAATGTTTAGAAAAGTAAATAAAGGATAAAGAAGTTTTGAAGAAATTAAAAGAAAAGTGGCAGATATCTAGCAACTGGGCACTACTTTCAATCTTGTTAGTTTTTGCAATTAATGGTTCATTTTCTGCATGGGTTGCAAAACCTGTTTGCGATTATTTTGGTATTACTACAGATACTATGAGCGCATGGATTTATTATCCGTTAAGAATAATATTAATATTTCCAATATATCAAATTACATTACCAATAGTTGGTTGGTTATTTGGTCAGTTTAAATTTTTCTGGAATTTCGAGAAAAAATTTTTAACAAGATTGGGTTTAGGATTTTTATTTAAAAGGTAAAACTTATTTTGATATTCTTTCAGAGATTTTTTTCTCTCTTTTATTAGAGATAATGTACGTGTAAAGCCACATTAATGTAAATGTTGGTACAACGTCTGTAAAAGGGATTATTTCTTCTAAAAAACTAATTAAACCGGCTATTTTACCCTTAGAACCTTTGTACATTCTTGTCATTATAAAACCGGCAATGGGTGCCCATGCAAAATCAAAAGGAATAAAGGTTAGATAACCAATTACATCTAATAAAATACTTAAGAATAATTTTACATATTTTTTATCCATAAATTTGAAAGTATAAACCGAAAATACAAATAAGATTTGGACTATTCATCATTCTTATCAAAGATAGATTTTATAAAAAATAACCAGTTAGGAGGTTTAGATGCTCAATTTAAACTTGCGCCAAAGTTGCGTTTGCAATATTCCAAAGAAAAAATATTGGCGAAAAAACCAAAGAAAGCAGCTGTTTTAGCATTGTTTTATCCTAATAAAAATAATCAAACAACACTTTTATTAACTAAAAGAGCGAGTTATAAGGGCACACACTCAGCACAAATTAGTTTCCCTGGAGGAAAAGTAGAGTATAATGATAAAAGTTTACTAGATACCGCTTTAAGAGAAACAATGGAAGAAGTGGGTGTTATTAAATCTTGCGTTAAGATAATTCGTGAAATTACAGACGTATATATACCTCCTAGTAATTTTTTGGCAACTCCATTTTTAGGTTATTTAGAGGATACACCTCAATTTGTAACGAATCATGAAGTTGCAAATACAATAGAAATATTAGTTAGTGATTTGTTAAACGATAAAAATTTAACATCGGTAAAAATGTCTACTTCATATATGCAAAACGCTGATGTTCCATGTTTTAAGATAAATGATAATATCATTTGGGGAGCTACTGGAATGATGCTCTCAGAGATAAGGGAGTTAATTAAATAATTTATTGTTTATTTGTTTTGTATTTTTGTTTCATATCAAGAAAAAACAGTTTTAAATGCCTTTATTTAAAAGGAATCCTTTTGGACATTATCTATTCATAAAAAAGTGGTTAATACGTATTTTAGGCGTAGTTTCTCACGGTAGATATAGAAAATTTAACAACTTACAAATAGAAGGAACAGAGATTTTAAGGTCTTTGCCAGATAAAAAAGTTTTGTTTATTTCTAACCACCAAACCTATTTTGCAGATGTTGCAGCAATGTTTCATGTTTTTAATGCAGCCCTTAAAGGTAGAGAAGATAGTATTAAAAATATTGGTTACATCTGGCAGCCCAAATTAAACGTTTATTTTGTTGCTGCAGGAGAAACTATGAAGTCTGGTATATTACCAAAAATATTTGCCTACACTGGTTCTGTTTCTATAGATAGAACATGGAGAAGTGCTGGGAAAGATGTAAATAGACAAGTAAAAACATCCGATATTTCAAATATTGGTAAGGCTATAGATGATGGTTGGGTAGTAACTTTCCCTCAAGGAACAACTACGCCATTTAAACCAATACGAAGAGGAACAGCTCATATTATTAAAACGTATAAGCCTGTTGTTGTGCCAATTGTTATTGACGGTTTTAGAAGATCTTTTGATAAAAAAGGTTTAAATATTAAGCGAAAAAATGTTTTGCAATCTATGGTTATAAAAGAACCTTTAGATATAGATTATGAAAACGAAACTATTTCAGATATTGTAACTAAGATAGAATATGCTATAGAGCAACATCCATCTTTTTTAAAAGTACTTTCTCCTGATCAAGCTGAAGAGTATATAAACAATGAAGAAGAGTTAAACAAACAGAGAACATTCTGGAAATCATAATAAAAAAAACCTCGCTATTAGCGAGGTTTTTTATTTTATCCTTTTACTTTTTCTTTAAACTTACCAAATTTATCTTCAGTTTTCTTTGGCCAGCTATTGTTAGAAGTATCTACATCTGCAGTTTCATCATCTGGATCTACAGTTATACTTTTAATCTCTTTAGAAGAAGCAAAAACCCTTCTTGCAGTTTTATCGTTCATTCTCCAAATCTGTGCAGGAAAAGTCTGACGTTCTTTTGTTCCATCAACATATTCTAATTCAACAATGATAGGCATTACTAAACCTCCTGGTTTCTCAAAATCTACTTGATAGATGTAAGAAGGTACTTCTTTGCCGTTCACATATTTATCCATGGCTTTAGAATTAGCCTCTTCTTTTTTATCCGTTACATAAACTAAATCTCCTAGACCATCAAAGTATTGCTTGTATTGTTCTTTTAATTTAGCTACTCTTTCGCTTGGTTTATCTGTTAGGTATAATGGTTTTACTTCTTTTATACCTATGTCTGTAACATCTGTTGTATAGAACCAACCTCTCCAAAACCAGTCTAAATCCATAGCAGAAGCATCTTCCATAGATCTAAAGAAATCTTCTGGTGTTGGGTGTTTAAACATCCATCTTTGCGAATAGGTTCTAAAAGCATGATCAAACAATTCAGGTCCCATTATCGTTTTACGAAGCATGTATAGACCTGCTGCTGGTTTTGTATAAGCATTTGGTCCAAATTGTTTTACGTAATCTCCTTGAGACATAATAGGAGATAGGTTGCTTTGGTCTCCAGCCATGTATCTTGTAATATTCTTTGCTGGATTTTGCGCAAATAATTCTTCATCATAATCTAAAGATGCTAAAATTTCTACGAAAGAATTTAAGCCTTCGTCCATCCATGTCCATTGTCTTTCATCAGAATTTACAATCATTGGAAAGAAATTATGTCCAACTTCATGAACAATAACCCCAATCATTCCTTTTTTAACACGATCAGAATAAGTACCATCTGGATTTGGTCTTCCAAAATTGAAACAAATCATAGGATACTCCATTCCTTGGTTTTTTGCATGTACAGATACTGCTTTTGGATAAGGATAATCGAATGTTAATTTCGAATACTCTTCTAAGGTATTCGCTACAACACGAGTAGAGTGTTCTTCCCAAAGTGGATTACCTTCTTTTGGGTATAAAGATGTAGCCATTACGGTTTTACCATTTATATTAACAGCCATGGCATCCCAGATGTATTTTCTAGAAGTTGCAAAAGCAAAATCTCTAACCATTTTGGCTTTAAAATGCCAAGTTTTTGTTTTTTTAGATCTTCCTTTTTCTGCTTTTTCTGCTTCCTCTTGTGTTACAATCATTACAGGGTTTTCAAAAGATTTTCTAGCTTTTTCGAAACGTTTTCTTTGCTCTTTAGTTAGAACATCTTTTTCATTTTGAAGCTCTCCAGTAGCTTCCATTATATGATCTGCAGGTACTGTAATTTTTACATCATAATCTCCAAATTCTAATGCAAATTCACTTCTTCCCCAGAATTGCATATTTTGCCATCCTTCTACATTATTATAAACCGCTAAACGTGGAAAAAACTGTGCGATGGTGTAATTGTTGTTACCATCAGGGAAATCTTCAAAACCAGAACGCCCTCCATCTCTAACAGAGTTATTAATTTTGTAATTCCACTTAATTGTAAAATCGAAAGTTTCTCCTGGATTTAATGGTTTAGGTAAATTTACACGCATCATAGTTCTATTTATGAAATGCGAAAGAGGTTTATTGTTATACGTTACACTTTCTATGTTAAAACCAAATCCTTTGCCTTCTCCCATATAAGAAGTTTTAAAATTATCTGGTGTAAGAAAAGCAGATGCAGAATTTGAGTTGGCAAGAGGAGTTTTAGAATCATCTGCTCTCATATTTTGATCTAATTGTACCCATAAGTATTCTAAAACATCTTTAGAATTGTTATGATAGGTTATGTCTTCATTACCATAAATTTTATTATTTTCTTCATCTAAACGAAGCTCCATAACATAATCTACTTTCTGTTGGGTGTATTGATGACCAGGTGCACCTGATGCAGTGTGCTGATCGTTAGGCGTAGATAAAACATCTTTCATCTGACGAAATTTGTTTTGATCTGTGTGCCCTTGTTGTACTTTCTTTTTTTCTTGTGTTTGCTGTTGTGCAAAAGAGGCACCTGCAACAAAACATAAAGAGAAAACAAGTAATGCTATTTTTTTCATTCTTTTTTGATTTGTTTTTTAATATTTTTTAAAAGTAGTAATATCAGTTGAGTTATAGAAAATTAATAAAAAAATTAACAATTCTTTATTCACAAAAAAAGCAGTAAGAATTCTTACTGCTTTTTTTTTAGAAAAATATTATGGAACTCTTATCCTTTTACTTTTTGTTTAAAAGAATTAAATTTATCGGTATCTTTTCTAGGAAAACTATTGTTCGAAGTATCTACATCAGCAGTTTCTAAATCAGGATCTATCATAATGCTTTCAATTTGTTTGCTTGATGAGAACACTTTGGTAACTTCTGCATCATTATATCTCCAAATTTCTGCTGGATACATTTTGCGTTCTTTGGTGCCATCCTTGTAAGTAAATTCTACAATAATTGGCATAACTAAACCTCCTGGTTTCTCGTAAGTTATTTCATAGTGATATTTGTTATGCTTGCTACCAAACCCTAAACCTTCTGATGTATCTTCTACAAAATCTACAGCATTTCCATTTTCTTTTGTAGAAAATTTCTTTACAGATTTAATACCTATATCTGTAACATCTGTGGTATAGAACCAACCTCTCCAAAACCAATCTAAGTCCATTGCAGAAGCATCTTCCATTGTTCTAAAGAAATCTGCTGGTGTTGGGTGTTTAAATTTCCATCTTTGTGCATAAGTTTTAAATGCATGATCAAATAGTTCTTCTCCCATAATTGTTGATCTTAACATCCATAAACCTGTTGCTGGCTTTCCATAGGCATTATTACCAAATTGATACACGTTTTCTCCTTTTGACATGATTGGTGCCAATTTAGATTGATCTCCACTCATATAACGTACAATGTTTTTTGGATATCCTCTGGTAATAGGGAAGTTAGGGTCATAATCTAATTCTGCTAGCATTTCCATATAAGAGTTTAAACCTTCATCCATCCAAGTCCATTGTCTTTCATCAGAATTTACAATCATAGGGAAAAAGTTGTGTCCCACTTCATGGATAGTAACTTTTACCATTCTGTATTTCATTCTATCAGAATACCCACCATCTGGTAAATCTGGTCTTCCAGGATTAAAGCAAATTTGTGGATATTCCATACCCATTTGCCCATCTACAGAAATTGCTTTGTGGTAAGGATAATCAAAAGTATAACGAGAATAAGTTTTTAAAGTTTGTGCTGTTGCTCTTGTAGAATGATCCCCATACAATGGATTAGCCTCTTTAGAATATAACGAATATGCCATAACAGTTTTTCCATTAATGTCTACTGCCATACCATCAAAGATGAATTTTCTAGAAGTTGCAAAAGCGTAGTCTCTTACATTTTTTGCTTCGAACTTCCAAGTTTTTGTTTTTTTAGCTTTAGATTTTTCAATCTTTTCTGCTTCTTTTTGTGTTCTAATAATTACAGGATTATCGAAGGTTCTTTTTGCTTCTTCTAATCTTTTTAATTCTTTTTTAGAAAACACTTCCTTTTCGTTCTGTAAGACACCAGTTGCACCTAACATATGGTCTTCTGGCACAGTAATATCTACAGAGAAATCTCCAAATTCTAGTGCAAATTCACTTCTTCCCCAGAATTGGTCATTTTGCCATCCTTCTACATTGTCGTATACACATAATCTTGGGTAAAACTGAGCAATTACATAATTTCTATTGTCATTTTCTTCGAAATATTCATAACCAGATCTACCTCCTTGAGTTCTGTGATTATTAATATTGTACCACCAAGAAATATTAAAAATAAACTTTTCTCCAGAAGCTAGTGGTTTTGGTAAATTAATACGCATCATGGTTTGGTTTATGGTGTGTGATAGTTTACTGCCATCTTCATTGGTTACGCTCATAATATTAAACCCCCCATCAAAAGCTTCTTCTGGGAAAGCTCTTTCAAATCTGTTTTTGCTTAATCTAGATGGAACAGAACTTGGAGTAATATCTGGTGTTTTGGAGTCTGCAGCTCTCATATTCTGGTCTAATTGCACCCATAAATATTCTAATGTATCTTCAGAATTGTTGTGGTATGTAATTTTTTCTGAACCAGTGATTCTTGCTTTTTCATCATCTAAAACAATATCCATATCATAGTCTACCTTTTGCTGTGTATATTTTGGGCCTGGTGCACCAGATGCTAGTCTTTGTTCATTAGGTGTTGCTAATAAATCTTTCATCTGACGAAATTTGTTTTCATTAGTATGGCCTTGCTTTGTTTGCGCAAAACCAACACTTACAAAAACAAAAGAAAATAGTAAAAATGCTATTTTTTTCATAATGTAAATTAAGGTTTAGTTGTTAAATATTAATGTGGCAGTATTTTTTTCTTTGTCTAATAAGACACTTTTATTTTTATTGCCTACTTTACTTTTTATTAAATTTTGTTGCTCTGGAAAATGTCTTGTTAGTACATTATTTTCTATGTCTAATGTATCTACGTTATCTACGTTTTCTATTTCTAGGTATAACAATACCAGATCGTTTTCGTATTCTTTACCAATATAGTTGTGCGATTTTTTAATACCATCTATTTTAAAAAAAAGTTTTTTTGAAAAATAATCTTTAAAAAATTGGTCGTTATCTACTAGTTCGTTTTTTGTGGTTAACCTAAGATCTACATTATAATCTTTATTTAAGGCAAGCTCAATATCATCCATAAAGACATTGATAATAATTTGTAAAGACTTAGTGTTTTGGTTGTGTTTTACTTGCGTTAAGCTTAAATAGTATTTATGTTCTGTAAACGATAAGAGTGGTATAATTACGAAAAGATAAAGGATGTGCTTTAACTTCATGTATGTTTTGGCTTATATTTTTCGACCAAATTAATCATTTTTTTCTATTAATTTTAAGTAACCTTTGCTTTCGGCTCTTAAAATTTTAATAATATCTAGAATTTTTCCATCTGCATGCATTTTCTCTATTCCTAAAGGATTGCAATATTCTAAAAAATGAAAATATTTATCTACAGGTATTTTTAATTCGTCGAAAAAGAATTTTTCACCTAGCTCTGACATTATTTTGTAAGGGAAGTTTTTTTTCTGTTCTAATTCTTTTCGCAAAGCCCAATATTTTTTAGATCTCTTAGATGGTAAGCCAATAGATAATCCATTACCAGCCATTGGCATTGCTCCCTGCATTGTATTCACCACATTTGGTCTAACTTTTTCAATTTCGTCTATAGTTCTATCTTCTTTAGAAAAATCTACATTAGAGAAATCCATGGCGTTTCTTAACAATGAGTCTTTTTTATTATTAGGAACATCTTTTATATCTACTCCTATTTTTCCTTGAAGATTATTTCTTCGTAATTCAAATTCATCTAAGGTCTCAATATTAATTTTTAACTTAAATACATTAGATTTTGCATAAAAAATAGCATCTGTAATTACAACCTTTTTGGTTAAATGTTGCACAGAAGAAAATTGTAAGGTATCTCCTACAGAGGCAAATATTCTAAAGTTACCTTGGTCGTTAGAAAAGGTACCTTGTTTGTTTTTTAGGTTTATGATGTTTGCATTAACAACAACTCCAATAGAATCGGTTATTTTACCAGTTAAAATTTTTGTTTTTTGTTGACTTAATCCAGAAAACGAAAAAGTAATAAATAATAGTAATAAAAGAATTTTTTTCATACTTAAATATAACAAACAAACTTTAATTATTGCCTTAATTTTTTATTAATCCAAAAAATTTTGTGCTGTTTATTTATTAGTTTCTTGAAGAAATAATGCTGCTCTAGATTTAAAAAAAGCAATAATCTTCATCTCATTTTTTAGCAAGCTTTTTCTGTAAGTTGGGTCTGAAACACAGAAATACAAAAACCGATACATATCTTTTTCTGGGATTTTGTAATAATCTTGAATGAAAAAACGGTAGTTTTTGTACATGTATTCTACATCATTATCTTCTCCAATTATTCTTGCTTGTTCTTTGAGTTTTTTTAATCTACCAGAAATTACATTAATTAATAAATCTACAGGAACAAGTCCATTTCCAGTAGTTGCGGTATATAATTTACGCTCTATAGAAGTCATTTTTCTATTTCCTGCATTTGGCAAGCCTAAAGTTATAGCACTTACATTTGGGGTGTTGTTTTCTGGAATTGCATTTAAATCTACTCCCAAAAAACCAGATAAGTTGTGTTTTTTTAGCTCAAATTCATCTAGAGCGTAAGTTTTCTGTAGTAATCTAACGTTTAAAAATTTTTCTTTTAGCGTAATTGCAGCTATGTAAAAGATTGCTTTTTTGTGCTGTACAGAAGTAAATTGTATAGAATCTCCTAAACGAACAAGCAATTGAAACTCTCCATCTAAATTTGAATTTGTACCTATCTTAGTATTCAAATTTATAATATTTACATCTGGAATTACGTCAATAGAATCTTTTACAACTCCTTTAATTCTTACCTGACTGTTTAAGAAACAAGCAGTACAAACAAATAGTATAAAAAGTAGTTTAGTTTTCATTTTTTAGTTGATACTACAAATAAAAGCGAAAGAGTTCTTAAAAGTCTATTAACAGATTGGTAAATTTAAGTTAAAGCAAATCATATAAAACTGTTATTTTTGACGTATGAAGAAAATGATAATAGCTAGTACTTCAACTATTTTTGGAAGTGGACCTTTAGAATACTTATTAGAAACATTGCAAGAGCATTTTAAAAATGTAGAAGAGATTTTGTTTATTCCTTATGCTAGACCAAGTGGAATAACTTACGATGCTTATGTTGAAAAAGTAAGTATTCCTTTTCAAAAAATCGGAATTAAGGTGAAAGGTATCCATCAATGCAACAATCCAAAAGAAGCAGTTGCAAATGCAAAAGGAATTTTTACAGGAGGAGGTAATACATTTGAGTTGGTTAATCAACTGTATCAAAATGACTTATTAGATGTACTTAAAAAAACAATTGATACAGGAACACCTTATCTAGGAACTAGTGCAGGTAGTAATATTTGTGGTGTAACTATGATGAATACGAATGATATGCCAATTGTTTACCCACCAAGTTTTAATACGTTAGCATCTATACCATTTAATATAAATGCACACTATCTAGACCCAATTGAAGGCTCTACACATATGGGGGAAACAAGAGAAACAAGAATACAAGAATTTCATGTTTATAATGAAACTCCTGTTTTAGGTTTAAGAGAAGGTAGTTGGTTATCGGTACATGGTAATAAAATTGAGTTAAAAGGCCCACATTCTGCTAGGTTATTTTTAAAAGGAGAGGAGCCAAGAGAACTAAATACCAATAAAATACTTTCTTTTAAAAGTTAACGTATTCTACAATTTCTAATCCATACCCAATCATTCCTACTCTTTTAGTTTGAGCAGAATTAGAAACTAATTTAATTTTACTAATGTTTAGATCATGTAAAATTTGTGCACCAATTCCAAAATCTCTTTGATCCATTGCAATTGATGGTGCTTTAAATTCTCCGTTTTTCTGATTTTCTTTTAAAATAGAAAGGCGATTTAATAAATTCTTAGATTGGTTTTGTTGGTTTATAAACAAGATGGCACCTTTGCCTTCGTTATTGATAACTTGAAACATTCTATCAAGTTTTTTATCAGCATCATTAGTTAATGTTCCTAGAATATCATTATTTACTAGGGTTGAGTTTACTCTTGTAATAACAGGTTCATTATTTTTCCATTTACCTTTTGTAAGTGCAATATGAACTTGATTATTTGTGGTTTGCTGATAAGCTCTTAACCTAAACGTACCAAACCTAGTTTCTACATCAAAATCTTCTTTTTTCTCTATTAAAGAGTCGTGTTCCATTCTGTAGGCAACTAAATCTTCTATAGAAACAATTTTAATATCAAACTTTTTGGCAACTTCTAATAACTGAGGTAAACGAGCCATAGTACCATCTTCATTCATAATCTCTACAATTACACCTGCTGGTTGCAATCCTGCTAATCTTGCAAAGTCAATGGCAGCTTCTGTATGGCCAGTTCTTCTTAGTACACCGCCTTCTTTGGCTTTTAAAGGGAAAATGTGTCCTGGTCTAGCTAAATCAAAGGGTTTGGTTTCTTTATCTACTAAGGATTTAATGGTAAGTGCTCTATCAGATGCAGAAATACCTGTTGTTACACCTTTTCCTCTCAAATCTACGGAAACGGTAAACGCAGTTTCCATTGGGTCTGTATTGTTATTAACCATCATGTCTAGCTCCAGCTCTTTACATCTTTTTTCGGTAAGTGGTGTACAAATTAAACCTCTACCGTGCATTGCCATAAAGTTTATCATTTCTGGTGTTACTTTTTCAGCAGCAGCTAAAAAATCTCCTTCATTTTCTCGATTTTCATCATCTACAACGATAATTACTTTTCCGTCTCTGATGTCGTTTATTGCTTCTTCAATTGTGTTTAAAACTGTTGTTTTTGCTTGCATGGTTTAAATTTTACCTATTTGATGGAAATATTTTTTTAAAAAAATTTGTAATGGGTTGCAAAATGGCATCTGCATTAAAAATACCTTTATCGTTAGTTGCTCTTCTTGTTAATAAAATAGCCAGCGGAATCATTACCATGGCAGATATCCATGAACCAAGAAAGGAGGTTATTTTGCTTTCTTCTGCCATGTTTTTACCAAAAGTATTTGTAAAGAAATACAATACGTAAACGGCAATTGCTAAAATCATTGGTAATCCAAAACCACCTTTTCTAATGATAGAGCCAAGTGGTGCACCAATAAAAAATAGTATGATACATGATAGTGAAAAAGCTAGCCTGTTATAGTATTCGGTATCGTACCAGTTTACCCATTTTCTTTTTAATTTTACAGATTCTGTATTGTTTTTTACTGAACTTAAAATTCTATTTGCTTTTGTTAAAGAAGAGTTTAGTATAGAAATTTTATCTGATAACTGAAAATTATCTAAAACTATACTGTCTAACTTTTTGCTTTGAAATATGCTGTCTTCTACTTTGTGTAATTTTTTTGCTTCGGTAGTTGTATAGATATTCTTAGAGCGATTTCTTAAAGTTTCATCATAATTATACTTAAGTTTAGGTATCGTGTCTTTTATTTCTTTAAGCGAATACATTTGAGGTAAAGCCTTCATATTGATACTATCCATATCTCCCTCATTAAGTAAATTACCTATATCTATATTAAATTTATATTCTTTAAAAGTAGCACTAGAGGCAGCCATTTTTGCTTTTTGGTTTGCATTTCTTGCATTTTCTACGTGTTCTTCGTAATAATAACCATCATTTAGAATAAAAGTCATATACCTACTACCTTCTTCTGTAATTATTTTACCTCTATCTGCAGTAATAACTTTTTGATTGCCATTATTACTCGTTAAATCGTAGATTAATACTTTTTTCAGGAGATTTTCTTCTTCTCCATATTTTTCGTCAAATTTAATTTGATAACCAGGAATATCCGCATTAAAACTACCAGGAACTAAAGCCATCGCTGGCTTTTTCTTTTTTATATTAAGATATAAGTTACGTTGTTTAAGGTTAGCGTATGGAAAGATGTTATTGAGAAATAAAAAATTTATTACACTTAGTGATATTGCAAGTATAGCAATTGGTCTTACCATTCTCTGTAATGAAATTCCGGCAGATTTCGCTGCAGCAAACTCGTAATTTTCTCCTAGATTTCCTAACGCCATTATAGAAGAAAGTAACACTCCTATTGGTAGTGCTTGCGGAATTATCATTAGTGTTGTGTAGTATAAAAATTTTAAGATAAATATTACACTAATTCCTTTACCTGCAATATTTTCGAATGCTTGCCATAACGCTTGCATTACCAGAACAAAAAGCACTATTAAAAAGGTAGCCAAAAATGGCATCAAAAAACTTTTTAATATATACCTGTCTAATATTTTCATGAAACAAAAGTAGCATCTTAGGCTGGAAGATGCTACTAATTTTGTGTTAATTGGTTTGGTTTAATCAATCGTGTAATTTAACCCTAAATATTTCTCTTTATCGAACTTAAAAAAACTATCTGATAGTTCTTGATTACTTTTAAAGCTATTAATGGTAAAACTTGTTTTAGACCCATTAGAACCAGATTGTATTAGTTTGTAAATGTGTTTGGTTTTTGCATCTATTCCTAATTCTACTTTAATAATGTCTGAAGAGCTATCTATAGGGTTTAAGGTTACAAACTGAATTTTTCTACCATTCATATTTACCATTTTTCCCATATCAAAAGTATAGCCTTCGTTATAGAAAGTTAGCAATTTAGAAGGGTATATAAACCCATCACTATCCATGTCTCCTTCAGAAGTATTTACTTCTTTATCATCATGATTAATGATGTATAATTTTTTTCCATCGAAAATAAAATTATTACCCAAATACTGTAAATTATACTTTTCTTCTTGAATGTAAATTTCTCCACGCATTGGTGCCTCATCTCCTTCTTTAATTCCAACTTCTTCGTTAACTAGCGTTTGGCTGAATGCTATAAACATGTTGTTGTAAGCTCCCATTTTCGCAGAAACTTCATCTAATAAACTTTTTGCCTTTTCTGAATTTTGAGAAAAAGCGAAACTTGTAGTTATAAGACTTAAAAATAAGATGGTAATTTTCTTCATTTTATATGTTCTTTTCATTTTCTAATAATTGTTCTAAAGCCATAAAATCAGGAATTAATACTTGTCTTGCTTTACTGCCTTCAAAAGGGCCTACTATTCCTGCTGCTTCTAATTGATCTATTAATCTTCCTGCTCTATTGTATCCTAATTTTAATTTACGTTGTAAAAGAGATGCAGATCCTTGTTGTGCAGTAACTATGATTTCTGCAGCTTCTTTAAATAATTTATCTCTATCGGCAATGTCCACATCAAGATTTGTGCCACTCTCCTCGCCAACAAATTCTGGAAGTTGGTGTGCTTCTGGGTATGCTTTTTGAGACCCAATATAGTCTGTTATTTTTTCTACTTCTGGTGTGTCTACAAAAGCACATTGAATTCTAGTAATGTCATTTCCTCCAGAATACAACATGTCTCCACGTCCTATTAATTGGTCTGCTCCTGGAGCATCTAAAATGGTTCTTGAGTCTATTTTTGAGGTAACTCTAAAAGCAATTCTAGAAGGGAAATTAGCTTTAATAATTCCAGTAATTACATTAACAGATGGTCTTTGCGTTGCTACAATTAAATGAATACCAATTGCTCTAGCCAATTGCGCCAATCTGGCAATAGGTGTTTCTACTTCTTTACCAGCGGTCATTATTAAATCTGCAAATTCATCAATAACTAAAACAATGTAGGGTAAAAATTGATGGCCTTCATTAGGGTTTAGTTTTCGTTTCTTAAATTTTTGATTGTATTCTTTTATATTCCTTACCATTGCAGATTTTAACAAATCGTAACGATTGTCCATTTCAATACATAAGGAGTTTAAAGTGTGAATTACTTTTGTGGTGTCTGTAATTATTGCTTCTTCTGTGTCTGGTAATTTCGCTAAATAATGACGTTCTATTTTATTAAATAAGGTTAGCTCTACTTTTTTAGGGTCTACCAAAACAAATTTAACTTCAGCAGGATGCTTTTTGTAAAGCAAAGAAGTTAGTACCGCATTTAAACCAACAGATTTCCCTTGTCCTGTAGCACCAGCCATTAATAGGTGTGGCATTTTAGCTAAATCTACAACAAAGGTTTCGTTAGAAATAGTCTTTCCTAAGGCAACAGGCAGTTCCATTTGCGACTCTTGAAATCTTTTAGAAGATATTGCAGAATGCATAGAAACTATGGTAGATTTTTTATTAGGAACTTCGATACCTATTGTTCCTTTTCCTGGAATTGGAGCAATAATTCTAATGCCTAAAGCAGATAAAGACAAGGCAATATCATCTTCTAAATTCTTTATTTTAGAAATTCGTATACCAGCATCTGGAACTATTTCATAGAGCGTAATTGTTGGCCCAACAGTTGCTCTAATTTCTGAAATACCTATTTTGTAATTGTTAAGGGTTTCTACAATTCTTTTCTTATTAGCTTCTAGCTCTGTAGGATCTATGGAAATACTTTCGTTGTACTGTTTTAATAAATTAAATGTTGGAAACTTAAAATTTGAAAGCTCAAGCGTTGGATCGAATTCTCCAAAATCTTTTAAAACCTTATCTGAAAGATTTTCTATCTCTGCTTCTTCTTCTATTGTTTCTTCCACATTTACAGCTATTTCTTCCTCACTATCATTGGAGTTTTGTTCTTTTTCATTCGCCGTAGAAACAACATTAGAATGTTTGCTTATGGTTGGTTGTAAGTTTTCTACGGATAATTCGAAATCTGACTTTTCTTTTTTATCTAAAATAATTGATTCGGATACTTGTTCTTCAATTGTTGTATTTTTTTCTATACTATCTTTTGCTTCTACAACTTTTTCAATTGCTTTATTTTCATTTGATTTTTTCTCTTTAATTCTATCAATAAAAGCATCTAGCGTTACTTTATATCTGAGTATTAAGTAGGCTAGAAATAAAAACAAAAGAATAATGCCTAAACCAGTTTTACCAACAAATGTTTGTAGGTAGTTGTTAATTTCAAATCCTACAACACCACCTAATATTGGATATTTAGTAGCAAAAAAACCAAAAGTAATAGAAAGCCAAAGCATGGAAACAAGTGACCAATTAATAGAAGTAATAATTACAGCAAATTTTCTTCTTAAAAAAATCTGTACCCCAATAACCCCTATTTGATAAGCTATTAGAAAAGCTGCTATTCCAAACCCTTTATAAATAAAAAAATGACTAAGGTTAGCGCCAACTTTACCCAATAAGTTTTTTGTTGTTATACTTTTATCTACAAATAAATGCAAGGTGCTTTGGTCTTCTTGCCAACTGAAGAAAAAAGAAACAAAAGCTACTCCTAAAAATATGGAAAAGAGTACCAAAAAAGTGGCAATAAGTGTTTTTGCTTGTTTAGATTTTAGAAAACTAAAAGCCTCTTTTTTTGATGAAAGAACAGAAGATTTTTTTGATTTATTTGATTTCGCCATAAACAGCTTCTTCTAATTTAATATTTAAAGATACAGATTTACTTAGAATAATAAGTTTATTTTAGGAATGTAAATAATACCAGCTACAATTAATGAAATAATAGCGGCAAAACTTGGGGCGCCAGCAGCAATATCTTTTATTTTACCAATTTCTTTATGATAATCTGGATGAATAAAATCTGCAATATCTTCAATAGCTGTATTTAATGCTTCTGCAACAAGAACTAAGCCAGTAACAGTAAATTGAATAGCCCATTCATTTGCAGAAATATCAAAATAAAATCCAAGTAAAATTGCAATTAAAGCAAAGAAAAGCTGTGCCTTAATACTATCTTCTGTAGTGATTAAAATCCACATACCTTTTAAAGCAAATTTTAAGCTTCGTATTCTTCCTCTAAAAAAACCGTCTTTAGGATTTTTCATGCATTTAAACCAATAATCAATGTTGAATTTCTAAGTTTCAAAAGTAGCCATTTTTATTTATAAAACCGTTTGTAATAAATATCTATTTTTTACGATATTCTGATATTTGCTATATCTTCGCATTTTTAAATAAGTGGAGTGAATTTACGCCAATACACATCAGAACTTAAATACAATTGGAGGCTTGCAGCTCCTGTAATGTTAGGTATGTTAGGGCATACTTTTGTTAGTTTTATAGACAACATTATGGTAGGGCAGCTAGGTACTGCAGAACTAGCAGCGGTTTCTTTAGGAAATAGCTTTATGTTTATTGCAATGTCTTTAGGAATTGGTTTTTCTACCGCCATTACACCATTAATAGCAGAAGCAGATGCTTCTAATAATTTAAAACAAGCTAGAGACACCTATAAAAATGGACTGTTTTTGTGTACAACTCTAGGGGTACTTTTATTTTTAGTTGTTCTACTTGCAAAACCTTTAATGTATTTAATGAAACAGCCAGAAGAGGTTGTAGAATTAGCAATACCTTATTTAGATTTGGTGGCGTTTTCTTTAATTCCTTTAGTAGCTTTTCAGGCAATTAAGCAGTTTAGTGATGGTATGTCTATGACTAAATACCCAATGTACGCCACTTTACTTGCAAATGTTGTAAATGTTGTACTTAATTACTTGCTTATTTTTGGAAAATTTGGTTTTCCAGAAATGGGAATTGTTGGTGCTGCTTATGGTACTCTAGCTTCTAGAATTATTATGGTTTTTTATCTTTCTTGGCTTTTACAAAGAAAAGAAAGAGCAAGAAAAATAATTACTCAGCTTAGAATTTTTGCTTTAGATTTAGTAATGATTAAAAGAATTTTAAACCTAGGCTCATTAACTGCAATGCAAATGTTTTTTGAGGTTGCCATTTTTACGGCAGCTATTTGGTTAAGTGGTTTGTTGGGTAAAAATCCGCAAGCAGCAAATCAGATTGCATTAAATTTATCTTCGATGACTTTTATGGTTGCAATGGGGTTAAGTGTTGCATCTATGATAAGAGTTGGAAATCAAAAAGGGTTACAAAATTTTACAGAGTTAAGAAGAATTGCATTTTCAATATTTATGCTTGCATCTCTTTTTGCACTTTTATTTGCATCACTTTTCTTCATTTTTCATAAGAGTTTGCCAATAATCTATGTAGACTTAAATGACGCAACTAATTATGCAGATAATTTAGAAGTGATAACTATCGCAGCAAAATTGTTGATTGCAGCTTCATTTTTTCAAATTTCGGATAGTATACAAGTAGTTGTTTTAGGAGCTTTGCGAGGTTTGCAAGATGTAAAAATTCCTACTATTTTAACCTTTATTTCTTATTGGGTAGTTGGTTTTCCTGTTTCTTACTTTTTAGGAAAAGAATCTATGTATGGCAGTTTTGGTATCTGGTTAGGGCTTCTAGCAGGCTTAACTACAGCTTCTATTTTGTTATTTGTTAGATTTAACAAATTAACAAATAAGCTAATTATCGAGAAAAAGCAAAAACCTAATTTGGAAGTACAGTTATCTGAATCTTAAAAATAGCTTCGTTTTTATAAGCAGCTTTTGGTGTACTGGCTTTTATTACTAACATTGTGTTCTTGCCAATAAGACTTTCTTCGATTTTAAAATTAAAACGATTAGATTTTTGGCGAGTTCTAAACGATCCTGCAAAATGATACAACTCGTATTCTATATCTCTGTCTTTAGGATCGTTTGCATTTACAAATAATTCATAATCGTCATTTACTTTTAAAATTGGATTTGTAATGTCAGAAATATTTGACTTCTCCCAAGTTGTGCCTAAATTGTCAGAAATATTTTTTATCTCGATAAAGAAATCGTCTTTATTATTTTTTTGATTGTTAAAAATTGTAATGGTGTTTTTTAAATCTTTAGTGATACCAGAAGCCAATTCATTTTGGCCATTGGTAAGTTCTTTTCCTTGTTTAGATAAAGCTTTTAGAGATACCATTTCATTGTAAAAGACCATGAATCTATTTCTGTCTTTTAAGATAGGAGCAAAAACACTCCAATTATTTTCAAATATTTGTTTTAATTCGTTTAAATCTGCGTAGTAAATTATTCTTTTGTCGAATAAAAAGCCATTATTTCGCTCTTTTTCTTTTTCTCTTTTTTCTAACCAAGTTTGAAAAACGGTGTCAGATACACTAAAAATATTTTCATCTGAAGCTCCAATAACATCAATTATTATTTTTCGAAGCGTATTTTCGTATTCATTTATCATGTTTACCTTTGGTTAGTTAAGACTCTATTAAATTACTTTTTTTTCTAATGCAATATAGTGTGTTGTATTTTTATTTTTTAACGGATAAATATTTACTTCGCATTTGTACACAGAATTATCTTTTCTATGATTTAGTATAGTTTCTTTAAAAGGTACGTCTAATTGTAACTTTTTCTTTATTCTTTTTCTAGTTTCTTTAGAGGTTTTTCTTCCTTGCAAAAACCGCGGAGTTTTTTTTAGGGCATATGTTTTAGAATAACCAGTCATTGAAGTAAAGCCATCATTAACCCAAATAATTTTTTGTTCTTTATCGGTAATAATAAGCGCCTCATAATCTTTAGATTGTAGTGTTTTAGTAATATTATTTGCCCAATTATATTTTTTAGAAAAAGCATTAATAATTTCTATTTCCAATCTTTTTTTTATCTGTTGTAACTGGTTTTTGTAGTTATTTTGGTAGAAATCCCATGCAATTAAAGGCATAAAAGTTGCATTTTCTTCTTCTAATTTTTCTTTGATTTCTTGGTACTTTGAATCATCAACATTAGATAAGTAAATATCTAATGCTTGCATTTTAAATAGATTATTCTTCATAAAATATTGTACTATAAACTTACTTCAATTTGTCTGTAAACTTAACTTTTTTACCATTTACATGCTTTACATATAATAATTTAATACTGACTTACTAAAAATAATAGTTTAGTAAACTTAAAGCTTTTTATGAAAAATTAAAAAAACTTGTGATAGACTATATAATAAAAGCAAAACCAGAGGTTAACATAATTATATAAAAATCAATAAACTGGTTTTGCTTCTTTTTTGTAAGTTCTGTTAGATAAAAAAAGTGATTTATTATTTTAAACTTCCAGTCATATCTTCTGGTTTTACCCAATTATCATACTCCTCAGCTGTAACATAGCCAAGATTAATTGCTTCTTCTTTAAGCGTAGTGCCATTTTTATGAGCAGTATTTGCAATTTCTGCAGCTTTGTAATATCCTATTTTTGTGTTTAATGCTGTAACTAACATTAATGAGTTATTAACTAATTCATTAATTCTTGTGTAGTTTGGTTCTATTCCAGATGCACAGTTTTCATCAAATGAAACACAAGCATCTCCAATCAACTGAGCAGATTGTAAAATATTTGCAGCCATCATTGGTTTAAATACATTCAATTCGTAATGACCTTGTGTGCCACCAATAGTTACAGCTACATCATTACCCATTACTTGCGCACAAACCATGGTAATAGCCTCTGCTTGTGTAGGGTTTACTTTTCCTGGCATAATAGAAGATCCTGGCTCATTTGCAGGAATTATAATTTCACCAATTCCAGATCTTGGTCCTGAAGCCATTAAGCGAATATCATTAGCAATTTTATTGAGAGAAACTGCTAATTGTTTTAACGCAGCATGGGTTTCTACCAAAGCGTCATGTGCTGCAAGAGCTTCGAATTTATTTTCTGCAGTAACAAAAGGTAATCCAGTAAATTCTGCAATGTATTTAGCGACTAAAACATCGTAACCTTTTGGAGTGTTTAACCCTGTTCCTACAGCGGTTCCTCCTAATGCTAATTGACTTAAATGCTCTAGTGAATTTCGTAATGTTTTTAAGCCAAAGTTTAGTTGAGCAACATAACCAGAAAATTCTTGACCTAAGGTTAAAGGTGTTGCATCCATTAAATGGGTTCTACCAATTTTAACAACATCGGCAAAAGCTTCTGATTTTTTTTGTAAAGTGTCTCTTAATTGCTCTACACCTGGAATTGTGGTTTCTATAATCTTTTTATAAGCAGCAATATGCATTCCTGTTGGAAAAGTATCATTAGATGATTGCGATTTGTTAACATCATCATTAGGTTGTATTGTTTTATCACCTTCACCAATTACATTGCCAGCAATTTCATGGGCTCTATTTGCAATTACTTCATTAACATTCATATTTGATTGTGTACCAGAACCTGTTTGCCAAATAACAAGTGGAAATTGATTGTCGTGTTTTCCAGCTAAAATTTCATCGCAAACTTGTGCAATTAAATCTCTTTTTTCGGTACTTAAAACACCCAATTCACAATTTGTATACGCTGCTGCTTTTTTTAGATATGCAAAACCATATACTACTTCTAAAGGCATGGATGCAGAAGGGCCAATTTTAAAATTATTTCTACTTCTTTCAGTTTGTGCACCCCAATATTTGTCTGCAGGAACATTTACTTGTCCCATAGTGTCTTTTTCTACTCTGTACTTTGTCATAATAGTATGTTAATTAGACTTCAAATTTACAAAATATCGTTGAAATCCTTGTTAATAAAGATATTGAAATAGATGTTAAAAAAGTATTACAAGTCATTGATAGTATGAAAATAAATATTATTTTTGTGAAGTTAATTTTACAAAACACATTAAATGTTAGACTTTTCAGAATTTTCAGGCTTAGTGTTATTCATGTTTATATTTACGGCTGGTTTTTGGCTGTTAATTTTCTTATTAACTTTTGTTGTTCCGTATTGGATTGGTGGTACAATTTGGGAAAATTTAAAACTAAAAAAAGAAGCTAAAAAGGCTGCTGAAGGAAAGTAGTCTTAAAATACTATAAAAAAAATGCTCGCAATTTGCGAGCATTTTTTTATGGTATTAGTTTCGAATTAAAATTCTTCTTCACCACCACCATCAAAATCATTATTTCTTTGTCTTCCTCTAGGTTTTTGTTGGTTAAATCTGTACACAAAACTTAAACGTACCTGTCTTACTCTCCATTGAAATTCGCTAAATTGATTTAATACTCCAGGTATAATTGTTGTACTTTCTCTACGTCTGCTGTTAAATACATCACTTACGTTTAAGCTGATAGATGCTTTCTCTTTTAAGATATCTTTACTAGCAGCAATATTCATGCTAAAGATTCCATCGTTTTCAGATTGCGCATTTCTATTTGCTCCTCTATAATTACTGTTAATTTGTAAATCGGTTTTACCTGGGAGTGTGATTTTTTGATTTAAACGAATGAAAAATGCAGTGTTTTCAAAACTAAAATCTTGCGTAGTATTATTATCTGGGTTTGTGTAAACACCATCTGTAGTTACATGAAATAAGTTAAAATCACTATTAATGTTCCACCATTTAAATGGTTTGTAATTTAAAGTAAATTCAAAACCTGTTCTTTCCTGAAGAGATAAATTTATAGGAAATCTTCTAATTACTGGATCTCCATTATCTGTAATTTGACCGGTATCTTCTTGAATTCTTTCCCAATTATCGTTACTTCTGTTATAGTAAATAGATGTACTTAAAGTAAATTTATTCCATCTCTTTAAGTATCCTAAATCAAAAGCATCTGTAATAACTGGTTGTAAGTTTACGTTACCTGTAAAAATGTTACTTTCGCTAGAACGACTTGGAAAAGGATTTAAAAACCAACCTCTAGGTCTTCTAATTCTTTTGTTGTAACCAAGAGTAATGTTTTCACCTTCTTTAAACTCGTATCCAATATTTACAGTTGGGAAAAAGTTAGAATAATTTTGATTGCTAACATCAGTAGTTGTTTCTTGAGCTATTTCTACATCAGTATGCTCAAATCGTAAACCCGCTAAAAGCGAAAACTTATTAAATTGTTGACCATATTGCACATAGGCAGCATTTACAAGTTCTTTATAATTAAAAGCATTGTTTAAACCAGCATCTGGAACTAGAGGGCCATCAGGAAAAACCAATCTTTCTTCTAGAAAAAATGAGCTATAAATGTCTCTGTAGTTTCCACGATAACCAGCTTCGTATTGTACGTTTTCTCCAACAGGATGTACATAGTCTATTTGCAATAACGCTCTATCTTCATTTTGATCTTCTATAACACGCTCCAAATCATTTAAAAAGTTTGCTTGCGTATCAAATTCAGTAATGTTATTTAATACATCTTGTGTTTCAGTAGAATATTGAAGATTAGCGGTTAGTTTTCTTCCTTTACCATCAAAGTTATTGATGTAGTCTAAAGTGTATTGAATTCTTTCTTCATCTTCACCTTCTCTTTCTACTCTAGAGGTTGCTTCGTTTATTGCTCCAGCATTGTTAAAACGTTCAATTACGTTAGAGTTTCTATCGTCATCGTTTCCAAGATTAAGTACAACATTTGCAATTAAACTAGAATTATCCGTTATAAAATATTCTGCACCAAAACTGGTAAATAAAGACCTTCCTAGTCTATTAAAATTACGCTCTTCAATAACTCTTGCATTTTGAGCATTAGGAGAAAAGAATTCAGAATCGGTAAAAGAATTACCAGGAGATGCATTATATCTAAAACCAGTATTGGTAAAGAAATTCCATTTTCTATTTCTATAATTCAGATTAACAGCAGAGCCATATCTTTCTGGGTAACCCAAATCTAATTGCACGTTACCATTAAATCCAATTAATCTATTTTTTCTTAAAATAATATTTAAAATACCAGCAGTACCTTCTGCATCGTATCTTGCTGAAGGAGAAGTGATAACTTCTACTTTTTCTATGGCTTCTGCAGGAATTTGTCTTAATGCTTCTGCACCGTTTAAACCAACTAAGGCACTTGGTCTTCCATCAATAAAAATGGTAACATTATCATTACCTCTTAAACTAACATTACCTTCAACATCAACCTGAACAGAGGGAACATTTCCTAAAACATCGCTTGCATTTCCTCCTCTTATTGATAAATCTTTACCTATGTTAAATATTTTTTTGTCTAAACGAATGTCTACAGTTGTTTTTTCTGCAACAATAACTACTTCATCCAAAGCTTTAGAGTCTTCCGATAATTTAATAATTCCTAAATCTAGGTTTCCGTTTATCGTTTGGTTTGGGAATGTTTTTGTTTTAAAAGAAATAAATTCGATACTAATATCGTATTGCCCTTTGGCAACAGATACAGAGAATTTTCCATCAATATCTGTAATTCCTCCATCTATAGATTTTGTTTTTATATTTTTAACTACAACTGTAGCGTATTCTAAGGGTTGATTACTGAGCGCATCTACAACTTTTCCTGTAATTGTAACTTTAACTTCGCTGTCTGGAGATTGAGAAAATGTTAAGGCACTGCTCAACAATAAGCAAATTAAAAATAGTATTTTTTTAGTCAAAACGTTTGATTTTTTCTTTTAAGACCGCAAATATCTATTTAAGTTTAAGCTGACTTCGTTAAAAAAAAGTTAAAGGGTAATAGGTAATGTTTATACTAGAATAAATTCAGAATTTGTTCAGCAGGTCTTCCAATAACAGCTTTGTTTTTGTAAACTATTATAGGCCTTTCTATTAGTTTCGGGTTTTTAACCATTACATGAATAATTTCATTATCGGAAAGTGTTTTTCCTTTAAAATTCTCTTTCCAGATTTTTTCGTTTTTACGAACTAATTTCTCTGGGTTAATATTTAATTTTTGAAGAATACTTTCTAACTCATCAAAAGAGAGCGGGTTTTCTAGGTATTTAATAATTTTAAAATCTTTTCCTTGTTCTTCTAAAAACTGTACACCTTCTCTAGATTTTTTACAGCGTGGATTGTGGTATATTTTTATCATAATTCAGTATTTGATTTTTGCCCGTTTAACATTAAGTAAGACTTTAAAAACGAATTAATATTTCCATCCATAACAGCATCTACATTACCAGTTTCATGGCCAGTTCTAACATCTTTTACTAATTTATAAGGATGCATCACATAATTTCTAATTTGACTTCCCCATTCATTTTTTAGCTTGTTGGCTTCAATATCATCTCTTGCAGCTTGCTGCTTTTGTAATTCAATTTCGTATAATTGAGATTTTAGCATTTGCATTGCTGTAGCTCTATTATCGTGTTGTGATCTTGAGTTAGAACAAGAGATTTGAATTCCTGTAGGTTTGTGCGTTAATTGAACCTTAGTTTCTACTTTATTTACATTTTGTCCACCTGCACCACTTGAACGAGCTGTTGTAATTTCGATATCAGCAGGATTAATTTCTATTTCTATAGAATCGTCTGCTACAGGATATACATAAACAGAAGAGAAGCTAGTATGTCGTTTTGCATTGCTATCAAATGGAGAAATACGTACCAAACGATGCACGCCGTTTTCACCTTTTAACCATCCAAAAGCGTAATCGCCATCTACTTCTACAGTTACCGTTTTTATTCCTGCTGTATCTCCTGCTTGGTAGTTTAAGGTCTTTAATTTAAAGCCTTGCTTTTCTGCCCACATAGCATACATTCTATATAACATTTCTGTCCAATCACAACTTTCAGTTCCTCCTGCACCAGCTGTTATTTGTATTACAGCAGAAAGAGAATCTCCTTCTTCAGAAAGCATATTTTTAAATTCTATATCTTCTAAAAAAGATAATGTTTTATCAAACTGTTCTTCAAGCTCTTTGTCTTCTAATTCGCCTTCTTTATGAAATTCGTAAAATACGTTTAAGTCTTCATTTAGGGTGATGATGTGGTTGTAGTCTTCTACCCATTTTTTCTTAAAACGAAGCTCTTTCATTACTTTTTCTGCTTCTTTAGGATTATTCCAAAAATCTGGATTAGCAGTTTTCTCTTCTTCATTAGAAATTTCAATTAACTTTTTGTCAATTTCTAAATATGATTTTAATTTTTCGATGCGATTAGATACATCTTTAAGTTGGTCTTGTGTAATCATAAGCATCACAAAAATAAATTAAAATTTAAGATTTAGAGTTTTAAAACTGTTGGTTATTTCATAGTTTTATGCAAAATACAAACATCATGAAAAAAACCATCGTACTTTTATTACTCCTATTCATTTCTTTTCAAGGTTATTCACAGTTTTTTATGGATAAAGATGGAAAGAAATTAAAAGAAGGAATTACCAAATATGAAGGGTATATAAACTATTATTACGATAAGAAAAACGATAAAATATTCTTAGAAATAGAAAATTTGAATAGTGAGTTTTTGTATGTAAGGGCCTTGTCTGAAGGAGTTGGTTCTAATGATATAGGTTTAGATAGAGGGCAATTAGGAGATGGAGTAGTGGTGTTTTTTAAAAGAGCAGGTAATAAGTTGCTTTTAATTCAACCAAATCAATCTTTCAGAGCAATTACAGATAATAAAGAAGAAAAGCAATCTGTAAAAGAGGCTTTTGCGAAATCTGTTTTACATGGTTTTGTTATTAAAGAAGAAAAAGAAGGGAAGTTTTTAGTAGATGCCACTAGTTTTTTTATGCGAGATGCACATGGTGTTGCAAGTACTTTGTCTAGGAATGGACAAGGTAATTATAGTTTAGACAGAGGTAAGTCAGCATTTTCGTTAGACAGAACAAAGGCGTTTCCTAAAAATGTTGAATTTGATGTGATGCTAACCTTTAAAGGAACACCAAGAGGTTACAATATAAGGAGTGTAACTCCTGATGCAAGTTTAGTTACAGTACATCAACACCATTCTTTTGTAGAATTACCAGATAATAATTACACTCCAAGAAAATTTGACCCAAGATCTGGTTCCTATCCTATGAGTTATATGGATTATTCTACACCGGTAAATGAATCTATTACAAAACGTTTTATATACAGACACCGTTTAGAAAAGAAAAACCCAAATGCAGAAATGTCAGAACCTGTAGAACCTATTGTTTATTATTTAGATAGAGGTACACCAGAACCTGTAAGAAGTGCTTTGTTAGAAGGTGGAAGATGGTGGAATCAAGCTTTTGAGGCTGCAGGATACAAAAATGCTTTCCAGTTTAAAATGCTACCTGAAGGGGCAGATATGTTAGATGTTAGATATAATGTAGTGCAGTGGGTACATCGTTCTACAAGAGGGTGGAGTTATGGAAGTTCTATATCAGATCCAAGAACAGGAGAAATTATAAAAGGTCACGTTAGTCTTGGTAGTTTGCGAATAAGACAAGATTTCTTAATTGCGCAAGCATTACAAGCACCCTATAAAAATAATACTATTAACGATAATTTTGCGTTAGAAATGGCATTGGCAAGAATTCGTCAATTATCGGCTCACGAAATTGGGCATACGCTTGGTTTTGCACACAACTTTGCAGCAAGTACCAATGGTAGAACATCTGTAATGGATTATCCACATCCAAAATTTTCTTTAAAAAATGGAAAAATAGATTTCTCTAATGCTTACGATACAAAAATTGGAGATTGGGATAAAGTTACTGTAGCTTATTCTTATCAAGATTTTCCTGAAGGTACAAATGAGGAACAAGCATTATCTTCCATTTTAGAAGAAGGTTTTAAAAAAGGGCTTTTATATTTATCCGATTCAGACGCAAGACCTCAAGGTAGTGCTAGTGCAATTGCACATTTATGGGATAATGGAGGTGATATATATGAAGAGTTAGATAACGTTTTGGAACTAAGAAAAACAGCTATTAGTAATTTTTCTGAAGACAATATTAAATCTGGGCAACCTTATTCAGTATTAGAAGACGTTTTTGTGCCATTATATTTCTTTCATCGTTATCAAACTGAAGCAACCGTTAAATTAATTGGAGGATTAAACTATGCATATGCAGTTAAAGGTGGTAACCAAGAAATTGTAAAAATGGTTTCTGGTAAAAAAGAACGTCTTGCTTTACAAGCAGTTTTAAAAACTATTTCTGTAGATGCCTTAACAATTCCTAACAATATTTTAGAACTATTTCCACCTAGAGCAACGGGTTACGGAAGAAGTAGAGAATCATTTAAAAGTAAATTAGGTGTTGCATTTGACGGAATTTCTGCAGCAGAAACAGCATCAGAGATGACATTAAGATTAGTATTACATCCACAAAGACTGTCAAGGTTAATTGTACATAAAAGTAAAGACAGTAAACAATTAGGACTTCTAGAATTATATGATGAAATCATTGCTAAGACTTTTAAAGTGAGTCATAAAAATGAGTACCATCAAGAGATTCAAAATACCATAAACATGAAGTTGTTAGAGCAAATGTTTTATGTAGCAGCAAATCAAAATCAATACAAGCAGGTAAATGCAATTACTATGCATAAGATTAACGAGATTAAATCAATGTTACAAAACACGAAAGCAAAAGGACTGCAAAAGATTTACAACACAAGTATGGTGAAAATGATAGATCAGTTTATAGCGAAACCAGATACGTTTAAAAGAACAAATTCTCCTAAAATTCCAGATGGATCACCAATAGGAAGTGACTATTAAAAGAAAAATAATGATAATAGATTTAATTTCAGATACAGTTACAAAACCTACAAAAGGAATGTTAGATGCCATGCTATCTGCACAAGTAGGAGATGATGTTTTTGGCATGGATCCAACAGTAAATGCCTTGCAAGAAAAAGTAGCCACAATGTTTGGTATGGAGCAAGCTCTTTTTTTTCCTTCTGGTACAATGGCAAATCAAACCGCTATTAAGTTACATACAAAACCTGGTGATTTAGTAATTTGCGATAAATACGCGCATATTTACAATTACGAAAGTGGAGGAGTAGCTTTTAACTCAGGAGTTACTTGTAAATTAGTTGATGGTAATAGAGGTATGTTTACAGCAAATCAGATTGAAGAAATGGCAGCTGTTCAGCCAGAAATATATTTACCAGCCACAAAATTAATTGCAGTAGAAAATACAACAAATAAAGGAGGGGGAGCTTGTTGGGATTTTGCCGAAATTCAAAAAGTTTCTCTTGTAGCAAGAAAAAATAACTTAGGCTTACATTTAGATGGGGCTCGATTATTTAATGCTTTAGTGGCAAAAAATGAAACCCCCAGACAATATGGGGCTTTATTTGACACTATTTCTATTTGCTTGTCTAAAGGATTAGGGGCACCCATTGGCTCTATTTTATTAGGGTCTAAAACTATTATGAAAGATGCAATTCGTTATAGAAAACTTTTAGGTGGTGGTATGCGACAAGTAGGTTTCTTAGCAGCAGCAGCTAATTATGCCTTAGATAATCATGTTAATCGCTTAGAAGAAGACCATAAAAAAGCTAAAGAAATAGCAGAGGTGTTAAAGAGTTGTTCGTACATCACAAATATTGAGCCAGTAGAAACTAATATTTTAATTTTCTATGTGGACAAAAAAGTAGGCGATGCTAATTTTATCAATAAAATGAAAGAAAAAAATATTTTACTAACACCAATGGGCGAAGGTAAAATTAGAATTGTAACGCATCTAGATTATACAGATAACATGCACGAAAAACTTCTAAAAGAGTTGAAGAATTTTACGATTTAATAGCAATCATACTTATTTCTATATTAACAAATTTAGGCAAATTAGCCACTTCAACGGTTTCTCTAGCAGGAGCCGTTTTTTCGTCAAAATAGGTAGCATATACTGTATTAATCTCTGCAAAATTATTCATATCAGAAATAAAAATGGTTGATTTTACAACATGTTCAAAAGACATGTCAGCAGCTTCTAAGACGGCTTTCATGTTTTCCATAACTTGTTTTGTTTCGTTTGTTATAGAATCTAAAACAAGCTCACCTGTATTTGGTTCAATAGCTATTTGGCCAGAAGTATAAAGTGTATTTCCAGATAAAATTGCTTGATTATATGGCCCTATTGGAGCAGGAGCCTCTGTAGTTTTGATTATTTTTTTCATTTCTAAATGTTTTGTTAGAATAACCTTCTATCTGGTGGTTTATTTTTATCCCATTTTAAATCTGCTAGTGTAGAAGATTTTACACCAATAAAAAAGGTATAGGAAGATTGGTTACCAAAAGGAACCCAATTAAAATTAAATTGCCAACTGTCTAAGTCACGATTAATGTTAAATCTAGAAAAAGAAAAAGCACCAGCTTTAAAGTCGTAACCAGATGAATATCCAACTTTCCATTTAGGAGATAACTCAATATTACCACTAAAACCTAAGGTATGTACATTAATCTCTCCAGGATCTAAACCGTTATTTTGGTAGGTTGCAGAATATGCCAACTGTAACGTCCAAGGTATTTTTGCACGATATAACTCCGTTTCATTTGTCGAATTTTGATTTCCTCCTGCTAGATTTCCTCTACCTGATTGATCTATATTTGCACCCATAGTATCTGGTGGATTATTTGCGCCATTTCCAGATTGATTTTGCTGTTGGTTGCCATCTTTATCTTTTTGAAAATCTGTGCTAGATATAGAATAATTTGCAGTTAAGTTGGCATTTGTAAGTCTAAATAAATTGGAGTTAAATTTGTTAATAGTAACTGCTCTTCCATTTTCTTCTACAACTTGATACGGATCTAAGCTCCCATTTAAATTTATAGCTAGTTTGTCTTTTAATAATCTAGTTCCTGCATTAAAAGAAACAGGTGCCCAATTTAAACTATCTCTTGTAATATCATACGATGTTTGAAAGTTTAAGTTATTTAATAACATAATCTTTTCATCTTCAGCATCACTATCAGGGTCTTTGGGTGCTACTTTTGCTTCTAGTACATTATTAATGGCAATACCTATAGAATTACTTACTCCAGAAGATGGTCTTCCATAAAGTCCTGCATCAAAAATAGTATACTCTTCCAAATCAAATGGATCTGCACTTCTTTGCACGGTTCGTAATCTATTTTCTAAAAAATCTGGTCTATAACTATACGTTATGGTTGGTCTAATGGTGTGTCTAATTGCTTTTAACCTCCCTTTGTTAATATTAAAAGTACCATAAATATTAGTAGACAAACTAACGCCCATATTGTATTCTCTGTAAGACTTAAAACCTCTTAGTGTATCTGTTACTACTACATTGTTAGTTTCATCAAATCGTTTGTCAATATAATCAAATTGCCAAGTTTCTTCGTAATTAACACTTGGAGAGAGTGTTAAATACTTTAATACACTAATGTTCGTATTGGTACTAGTTCTGTGTTGTACCCCTGCTCTTGCAGTTTCAAACATTTTACTTGTAAAAAACTCATCATCTGTAGTGTTAATAAGATATTGCCCTTGCATGTTGTAATTAAACCCTAGTTTTTGAATAGGAGTTTTCTGAATTCCATTTTTACCTGCAAAAGGAAAAATACGTTCCATATTTAAGGTAATGTTTGGAAGCGTCATAGAAATTTGTTGCGTATTTGTGTTTTGTTGGTGATTAAGTGTTACAGCCATATTAAATGGTGTACCAACAAAGTCTTTGTTATAATTTATGGACGATTGAAACGTATTATTCTGATTTTGATTAAAGTTATTTTGATTTAAAGACTCTCTAAAAAAGCGACTACTACCTAGGTTTACAGATGCCGAAAGTCTAGAATTAGGGCTCGCTTTTTGGTCTTGGTTGTGAGACCATCGGATGTTAAAGTTATTATTTCTAGAAAAATTATCAAACCCTCGAATACCAGTAACGTTATTTTCAAAGCTTAAACTAAAAGAGCCATTAAATCGATATCTCTTATTATAGTTAGAGTTAACTCTAGCACCCCAGCTACCATTAGACCAAGCATCACCAGTAATAGATAAATCTACGTAATCGCTTATTGCAAAATAATATCCACCATTCTGAAAACCAATTCCACGATTACTACTACCAGTATCAAATTGGGGCATTAAAAAACCAGAAACACTTTCTTCTGTTAAAGGAAAATATGCAAAAGGCAGGGCAAGTGGTGTTGGTACATCTGCAAGATAAAGCTGACTTGGACCAACAATAATTTTTTTATTCGGAATTAATTTTGCCTTACTTGTTGCAATATAGTAGTCTGGATTTTCTTTTTCTGAGGTTGTAAATCGAATTTTACGAATATAAATAACAGAGTCGTTTACTCGTTTGGTTTTATCACCATAAGTAATCATTTCTCCTTGTCTAGTTTTTAAACCATAAATAAGTGCTCTTTTGGTTTTAAAATTATACAAAATTGAATCTTGTTCAGATTCTTGATTACCTTGCTTAAAAATTGGTTTTTGCACATAACCTGAAGTGTCTATAATACCTTTTGCAAACACAGTATTTTTCTTGTAATCAATTATAATTTGACCCGCTTTTAAATCTATATTGGTATAGGTAATATTTGCTTCGTTGTAAAGCGTAACTGTTCTATCTTTTGCATTTTGTAAAGTATAATCTTTTGCAACATGTTTTATAATGCCATCTATTGCAGATTTTGGTTTAACAGAATCTTTTTTAACAGTATCATTTGCCTGAAGAATTAAACTGTCTTTAGAAATAGTTAATAAAGAATCTTTCTTTTGTGGTACTAAGGTATCTTTTTTAACAATAGGAATCGTTGTTTTTACTTTAGGCTTTATGTCTTGTGCAAAGCTTACAGCAGATAGAATTAAGAAGCAAAATAAAAGTATGTATGATTGATTTGCTCGCAAGTCTTTATATACTATTTTTGTAAATGAATAAAAGTATGGCTCAATAATTGAAGCACCAAATTTAACGTGCCAAAATTAGTTAAATTTTATTGATGAAATCTATTGTTATACATAAAAATCTATTGTATTTAAGAAACGTGATTTCTATGTTTTTCTTATTTGGTTTGTGCAGTTTTTCTACTCAAGGAAATGCACAAAAAAAATATACTATTGTTATTGATGCAGGCCATGGAGGAAAAGACCCTGGTAATTTGGGTAAAAAGGGTAGTGGTTATAGAGAAAAAGATATCGTTTTAAAAGTAGCAAAGGCTACTGGAAATTACTTAAAAAAAGAGTCTGATCTAAAAATTATTTTTACTAGAGAAAAAGATGTTTTTGTAGATTTATGGAAAAGAGGAGCTATTGCAAATGAAGCTAAAGCAGATTTATTTGTATCTATTCATTGCGATTCTCACACTTCTAATGCATATGGTGCAGGAACTTTTGTGCTTGGTTTAAATGGAAACAAACAAAACTTAGAAATTGCTAAAAGAGAAAACGCTTCTATTTTATTAGAAGATAATTATAAAGAGAGGTATGAGGGTTTTGACCCTAATTCTGCAGAGTCTGTAATTGGTTTATCTTTATTGCAAGAAGAAAATCTAGATAAAAGCCTTGAAATTGCCAGTCTAATTCAACAAAACTTTACCAGACAATTACGAAGGAGAGATAGAAAAGTAAAGCAAGATAATTTTCAAGTGTTAAGAGAAACCATAATGCCAAGCGTTTTGGTAGAATTAGGTTTCTTAACCAATGTTAATGAAGGTAGATATTTAAACTCTAAAAAAGGGCAACAACAAATGGGGAAAGCCATTGCAGAAGCTGTAATTAATTATGTGAATAGATTGAAATTAAATACGTTAGAAACATCTCTAAATACTGTAAATAATAAAAAAGATTTCGTCATCTATAAAGTGCAAATAGCTTCTGGAGCAAACAAAATACCCTTAAAATCTTATAATTTTAAAGGACTTAAGAATGTAACAATTGTTAAGGTAGGTAATTTTTATAAGTATTATTACAATGAAACGGAAGATTATAAAAGTGTTGAAAAAGCATTACAATTAGTAAAGAAAAAAGGGTATAGTTCTGCCTTTATAGTTGCGTTTAAAAACGGAGAAAAAATATCTGTAACAGAAGCTAGGAAAATGAAGTAATTACAACTAGCTTAACAAAATAATTAGTAATATTGTTTTAAATTTGTAACAATGTCTAAGGAATTAAAAACAGGCTTAGTAGCAGTAGTAATAATTGTTGCCTTTATATGGGGGTTTAACTTCTTAAAAGGGCATGACATTTTCAGGCAGAACAACAGGAAATTTATTGTAGAATACACAAATGTTGGTGGTTTAAATGAAGCTAGTTTGGTTACAATTAATGGCTTAAAAGTAGGGCAGGTAGAAGCTATTGATTTTAATGATTCTCCTAATAAAAAAGGTAGTCTAATTGTTGAGTTTTCTCTAGAAAACGATTTTCAATTCTCTAAGAAAAGTGTCGTAAAAATATACTCACCAAATCCTTTGTCTGGTTCAAGTTTGGCAATAATTCCGAATTATGAAGGAGAAATTGCTGTTTCTGGGGATACATTAAGAGGAGAAATAGAAGCAGGTTTGTTTACTTCAATTGGGCAAAAATTAGATCCAATTCAAACCAAATTAGAAAAAGTAATCGTAAGTGCAGACACGCTTTTTCAACGAATAAACCATATTTTAGACGATAAAACCACCAAAAGCATTCAAGCATCCGTTAAAGGGCTAGAATATACAATTGGTGATGTTCGTTCTACTCTGCAATCTATGAACGCTGTTTTAGATTCAACATCAACTGGTTTAACAGCAACCATAAACAATACACAAAAAATATCTGAAAACTTGGTAAAAGTATCAGATTCACTTGCAGAAATTAATATTAATCAGCTTACCAATAAAGCAGAAACAATGTTAACTTCTGTAAATATTTTACTTAAAAATATTAATAAAGGGCAAGGTACAATTGGGAAGTTAGCAGTAGACGATACACTATACAACAATTTAACAGCCATGTCTAGCGAATTAGAACAATTGCTAAGAGATATGAAATTAAATCCTAAACGATTTGTTCACTTCTCTTTGTTTGGAAAAAGACCAAAACCATATAAGCCAGAAGAAGGCAATAATGATGAGAAAAACAAAGATTAACTAGAAATAGAAACAAAATGCAATACATACCAAACATACTTTTTGCTATCGCTTTAATTTTTGGAGTTGGCTTTTTTGTAAGAAACATCAAAAAAGTATCAAGAAACATAAAGCTTGGTAAAGATGTGGATAGAAGTGATAACAAGAGCGAAAGATGGAAGAATATGGCTATGATAGCTCTTGGGCAATCTAAAATGGTAAAAAGACCACTTTCTGGTTTTTTACACATTATAGTTTATGTGGGCTTTATTATAATCAATATAGAAGTTTTAGAAATTATTATTGATGGTCTTTTTGGCACGCACAGAATTTTTAAAGGAATTATTGGAGATTCATTATACGGATTTTTAATTGGAACTTTCGAAATTTTAGCCTTTCTAGTATTTGCTGCCGTAATTATTTTTTGGACTAGAAGAAACGTAGCAAATATCAAACGCTTTTTAAGTAAAGAAATGGAAGGTTGGCCAAAAAAAGATGGAAATTTAATCCTTTATTTTGAGATTGTTTTAATGAGTTTGTTCATTATAATGAATGCTACAGACGTACCGTTTCAACAAGCAAGTATTGGAAATCCAATTAGCCAATTCGTTGCGCCTTTATTTGAAGGATTTTCCTCAGAAACTCTTCATATTATAGAAAGAACTGCTTGGTGGATTCATATTTTAGGAATTTTAGTATTTCTAAACTACCTATATTATTCAAAGCATTTACACATTTTACTTGCGTTTCCAAATACCTTTTATGCAAACTTAAAACCTAAAGGACAGTTTACAAACTTAGAATCTGTAACGAATGAAGTAAAACTAATGATGGATCCAAGTGCAGATCCATATGCAATGCCAGAAGAAGGAGCAGAAGAGGAAGTGCCAGAAAAATTTGGTGCAAGCGATGTAACCGATTTAAGTTGGGTGCAATTAATGAATGCTTATACATGTACAGAATGTGGTAGATGTACATCCGCTTGTCCGGCAAATTTAACGGGTAAAAAATTATCTCCTAGAAAGATAATGATGGATACTAGAGATCGTTTAGAAGAAGTTGGTAGAAACATAGATGCTAACAATGGTACTTTTAAAGACGATGGTAAACAGCTTTTAAACGACTATATTTCACCAGAAGAGTTATGGGCTTGTACAAGCTGTAATGCTTGTGTAGAAGAGTGTCCTGTGAATATAGACCCACTATCAATTATTATGGATATGAGAAGGTACTTAGTTATGGAGCAAAGTGCTGCACCACAAGAATTGAATTTAATGATGTCTAATATTGAAAATAATGGGGCACCATGGCAATACAACCAACAAGATAGATTAAACTGGGTTGACGAAGAATAAATAATTATTTAAAAAATAAGTATCAATAGTAATAGAATTTTACAAAATTGATAGTTTAAAATTTATAAATTATGGTAGTACCAACTATGGCAGATATGATGGCTCAAGGAAAGCAACCAGAAGTGTTGTTTTGGGTTGGAGCAGCAGGAAGTTATGATGATAAAGCCAAGAAAATATCAAGAGCATTTGTAAAAATATTACATCAAGCAAATGTAGATTTTGCTGTTTTAGGAACGGAAGAATCTTCTACAGGAGATGCAGCAAAAAGAGCAGGAAACGAATTCTTATTTCAAATGCAAGCTATGATGAATATTGAGGTTTTAAATGGTTACGAAGTAAAAAAAATAGTAACCTGTGACCCACATTCATTTAATACATTAAAAAATGAATACCCTAGTTTAGGAGGGAACTATGAAGTATATCATCATACCCAATTTATTCAGAAACTAATTGCAGATGGACGTTTAAAAATTGACGATTCTACCCTTAAAGGAAAACGATTAACTTTCCATGATCCTTGTTATTTAGGAAGGGCTAATGAAGTATACGAGTCTCCTCGTGAATTGATAAAAAGATTAGGGGTAAATCTTACAGAAATGAAACGTCACAAATCTACTGCTTTGTGTTGTGGAGCAGGAGGTGCACAAATGTTTAAAGATGCAGAAGCTGGTGATAAAGAAGTAAATGTTTTACGAACAGAAGATGCACTAGAAACTAAACCGCAAATAATTGCTACAGGTTGTCCATACTGTAAGACAATGATGTCTGATGGGGTAAAATTTAAAGAAAAAGAAAGCGAAATTGAAGTGAAAGATATTGCTGAATTAATTGCTGAAGCAAACCAACTATAACATGAAAAAAACACTACTTTATTCTATTCTTTTTTTTGTTTTTTTTTCTTGTAATAAAGACACACCAAAACAGGAACCTGCTTCAGAACCTGTAAAAGATGATGTTGTAAAAGAAGTAGTAAAATCACCAACTAAAAAAGTAGTGCCCAAATTAATATTCACTGTTCAAATTGGCGCATTTGAGACGGAGAATTCTAATTTTTCTTCTATCGCTAATGTAAAAATTTACAAAGAAGATAATTTATTTAAATATCGTCTTGGAGCTTTTGAAACTTATCTAGCAGCAAGAAAAGAGCGAGCAAAATTGGTTACTAAATATCCAGATGCATTTGTTCAGGCTGTTAAAGGTAGTAATTCATTGCCAATTAAAAGAGCTTTAAAAATGTCTAACTAAAATGGCATCTCAAAGTTTATTTGTGAATACAGAAATAAAAGATTTACCTAAATTAGTAAAAGAGAATTTTGTTTGTATTCAAAAAAAATATTTGAATATTATTGTAATTAATATTTGTTTCTACTTTGTAATTCTTTTACTATTACCTGCATTATTAATTTTTTTTAACGTTACATATGTGAATGACTTTGTAGTGCCAGTTTATGTAGCTCTCTTATGTTTATTTGTTTCTTTTCTGCTTATTTATATTGCTGGGTTTAAATACAGAAAATATCTACTTAGGTCTAAAGACATATCTTATACAAGTGGTTTATTAATAAACTCTTTAGTAACTGTACCTTTTTCTAGAATACAACATATCGAAATAGAAAGAGGTGTTTTTGCTCGTTATTTTGGGTTAGCATCTATTTGTGTTTACACAGCAGGAGACAGTAATAAAGATCTTGTAATTAAAGGTTTATTAGAAGAAGAAGCTTTACAAATAAAAGCTTTTATTATTGCCTCTATAGATGAGTGAAATAGAAAATTTTAATGATTTTTCAAGACAATCTAAGCTTGGTATTTGTATAATTTACTTCAATAATACCTGGAAATTTCTAAAATCTTCTTGGATTTTCTTGTTACTTGTTTTTAAAGATATTTCTACATTTTCTGTACAGAAAAAAAACATACTTCTTTTTGCATTGGTACTTATTTTTATTTCTTTAATTGTACATTCTTATTTGGTTTTTAGAAATTTTAAATTTAAAATAACTGACAAAAAATTTGTTTTACAACAAGGTGTACTTAATAAAAGTAGCATGTCTATTTCATTAAATAGAATACAAAACATTAACCTTAAACAAAATATACTTCATCAACTTTTAAATATATACGAATTTCAATTAGAAACAGCTGGTTCAGACTCAACAGAGATTTCTATTAGAGCACTTAAAAAAAATGATGCTGAAAAACTAAAAAAATTGATTTACGAACAAAAAGAGAAAACAATTAACCAAAATACAGATACGGAGAAAAGTTTACACTTAACAATAAGTTTAAAAGACTTGTTAAAAGTTGGTATATCTAATAATCATGTAAAAAGTTTCATTGTTGTTTTTCTGTTATTTCTTGGATTTTACAAAGAGTTAGAAGATGTTTTATCTTTTTTGGGTATTACCTATTTTCAAGATGTTTTCAACAATAGTATTAAAGCTGTTTTTCTTGACTTGTCTTCAATTATTTTTTCATTGTTATTAATGGTGTTCATTTCATTTGTATATTCTTTAGTGCTGGTTATGATTAAACATTATAATTTTTCGTTAGAAATACTGGCCAATTCTTTTCAAATAAGGCAAGGCTTATTCACTAAGCAAAACGTTATTTTAAAACTTTCAAAAATTCAATATTTTACAATTAGTTCAAATCCAATAAAAAGGTTATTTGGTTTTTCATTTTTAACATTTAAACAAACAGATAATTCTAAATCCCAAAAAAACAATCTAGCAAAGCTTATAAAAATTGTAGGAATTACGAATTCGAAACTTAATATTCTTACTAAACATCTTGAAGCATACTATGATACATCTGAATTAACTAAAGAAAAACCACATAAATACTACCTGTTAAGAATGCTTTGGCAATGTTTTATTTTCTTAATTTTGCTCTTTGTTTTTTTAACATTTTTTTTGTCACCAAACGAGGTAATGATAATTACAGTTTTTTTAGCAGTAATCTTATTTTTGTTAGTAAATACGAAGTACAAAAAAAGGTTTTTTTATTTTACGAAAGATAGAATAATTCTATGTTCAGGTATTTATTCTACAAATAAAACATTTATAGAAACATTTAAAATACAAAATGTAACATTAAAACAATCTGTTTTTCAGAAAAGAAGAAATCTAGTAGATTTAGTTTTGCAATCTGCTTATGACGAATTAACTATACCTTGTTTACAAGAAGATAGAGCAAGCCAACTATACAATTATATACTTTTTAAAATAGAAACAGAAAACAAACCATGGATGTAAAAAGTTACATAAAAGCTGCGCGTTTAAGAACATTGCCTTTATCTATTTCAGGAATCATTGTTGGTTGTTTTTTAGGAAATGCAAGTATAGATAATACAAGTTCTATACTGCAAAGTTCTATTTTTTGGCTTGCAATATTAACTACTATAGGCTTTCAGGTTTTATCTAATTTTGCCAATGATTATGGTGATGGAGTTAAAGGATCTGACAAAAACAGAGCAGGAGAAGCAAGAATGGTAGCATCAGGTAAACTAACTCCAAACCAGATGAAAAGTGCCATGATTTACACTACAATATTTTCTTTAGTTACTGCCTTACTTTTAATTTACACAGCATTTGGTAAAGATAATTTTGGTTACTCGTTACTTTTTATAGGTTTGGGAATTGCTGCCATAGTAGCTGCAATAAAATATACAGTAGGTAATTCTGCATATGGCTACAAAGGTTTTGGCGATGTTTTTGTTTTTCTATTCTTTGGCCTGTTAAGTGTCTTAGGAAGCTATTTCTTATTTACTAAAACTCTACAATTAGATATTCTTTTGCCAGCTATAAGTGTTGGACTTTTAAGTACAGCAGTTTTAAACCTAAATAATTTAAGAGATAGAGTAGAAGATATTAAAAATAAGAAAAATACTTTAGTTGTAAAATTGGGAGAAAGTAATGCAAAAAAGTATCATTATCTACTAATATTAATTTCTTTTCTTTCGGCAACTTTGTATGTAATAGTAAATTATAATAGTCCATATCAATTCCTTTTTCTAATTCCTTTTGGTATCTTATTCAAACATGTTATTAGAGTTAAAAACACAACCAATTTATCAGATTTAGATAGTGAATTAAAAGTAGTAGCTTTAAATACTTTTCTTTTTGCAATTTTATTTTCTGTATCCAATACATTTTAATTTATGAAAACGATAAAAATTATCTTAGGATTAATCACTGCAATTACCCTTGTTTTCTTTGCAACTGGGTTATTTGTTAAAGAAACTAATTATGAGGTTTCTATAACTATACAAAAGCCTGTAGAAGAAGTTTTTAAAGAAATGATTAATCCAGATAATACAAAAAACTGGATACCAGAAATTAAAGATAAAACTATTATAAATAAAAATATTGGAGTAACAGGAAGTGAATACCAAGTGGTGGTAAATAACCAGGGAGAAGAAATTAAAATGAAAGAAAAAGTTATGGCTTACGTTCCTAATGAAAAATATACATTGTTTTACGATGCAGAAAATATGTTAAAGACTAACGATTATATTTTCACTTCAGAGAGCAACCAAACAACAATTACATTAAACGCTTCTTGTACAAGCGATTCTTATATTATGTCTTGTCTTTTTCCATATTTTAAAGGAACTTTTAAAGAACAAGATGCTACATATTTAGAAAACTTTAAATCGTTTGTAGAAAATAAATAACAAGACGTGATCACCGCAACTTACAAGAAATATATACTGAATTTTAAAATGCCAAGTGGCACTTCTAGAGGGGTTTTAAAAACGAAAGAAACGTGGTTTATCCTACTTACAAGAAATGGAAAAAAAGGCATAGGAGAAACAGGGTTATTTCGTGGTTTAAGTATAGATGATGTTCCAAATTACGAAGAAAAACTAGCTTGGGCATGTAAAAATATACACTTAGGTCTACCTTATTTATTAAATAAACTGAAAGAATTTCCCTCAATTCAATTTGGTTTAGAACAAGCTTTCTTATCCTTAGAAGCAGATAATCCTTTTCAGTTATTTCCTTCAGATTTTACTTCTAGTAAGACTTCAATAAATATAAATGGATTAATTTGGATGGGAGATAAGACCTTTATGAGACGTCAAATTCAAGAAAAATTAGCTGCTGGTTTTACTTGTATTAAAATGAAAATTGGTGCAATAGATTTTAATGCAGAAATGGCATTATTAAAATCTATAAGAGATGAGTTTAGTGCAGATGAAATAGAGCTTAGAGTAGATGCAAATGGTGCTTTTTCTGCTAATGATGCAATGGATAAACTGTCTAAGTTAGCAAAATTTGATTTGCATTCCATAGAACAACCAATTCGCCAAGGACAGCTTCAAGAGATGGCTGCTTTGTGCGAAAAAACACCTTTGCCAATAGCTTTAGATGAAGAACTTATTGGTGTTTTTGATAGCGATGAGAAAAAGAATATTCTAGAAACTGTACAACCACAATATATTATTTTAAAGCCAAGTTTAGTAGGTGGCTTTAATGGTTCTAGTACTTGGATTAATCTAGCAGAACAAAATAAAATAGATTGGTGGATTACTTCTGCTCTAGAAAGTAATATTGGTTTAAACGCAATTGCTCAATATACCTATACATTGCAAAATAGTTTGCCCCAAGGTTTAGGAACAGGAAGTTTATTTACAAACAATATAGCCTCACCTTTAGAGGTAGATAATGGAGCATTGCATTACAGAAAATCATTATCTTGGGATACTAATATTTTTACTTTTTAAAAAATGAAATATATTCAACAAGGATATACAGGAAGCAAAGAACTCTGGAAATACCTTATAATTCCAACCTTATTTTTTGGTTTGATAGGTTTAAACTTTCTAGCCATGCAATTTATAGATGTAGATATCGATAAATTAATAAAGACAGAGATTGCTACTAAGGGAGAAAACCGTTTTTTAGTAGAGAGTTTACTTCCTTTTGCATTTGGTTTAGCAGTTGTTTTGTTTTGGGCAAGGTATGTTCATAATCAATCATTAACAGCCTTAACTACTGCTAGAAAAAAAATTGACTGGAAAAGAGTGTTCTTTTCTTTTGGCTTATGGGCAGTGATAACAGTTGTGTTTTTTGTTATAGATTACTTAGGTAATTCAGAAGACTATATATTTAATTTCGAACTTATTCCTTTTTGTATACTGCTTGTTATAAGTATTTTATTAGTTCCGCTGCAAACTAGCTTCGAAGAATATTTCTTTAGAGGCTATTTAATGCAAGGAATAGGATTGGCAACAAAAAACAGTTTTATACCATTAGTTTTTACATCTGTTGTATTTGGTTTATTACATATTGCAAATCCAGAAGTAGGTAAGTTAGGGTATGAAATTCTTGTCTATTACATTGGTACAGGTTTCTTTTTAGGAATAGTAACTTTAATGGATGATGGTTTAGAATTGGCCTTAGGTTTTCATGCAGCAAATAATTTAATAACGGCATTGTTAGTAACTGCAGATTGGACTGCATTTCAAACAAATTCAATTTTTATTAGTACAGCAGAACCCAGCCTAATTACAGATGTTTATGTGCCTGTTTTAGTAGTATTTCCAGTATTGCTTTTAATTTTTGCAAAAAAATACGATTGGAAAAACTGGAAAGGAAAATTACTTGGAAAAATTCCAAAACCAACAAATACAAAATCTTGAAGCACCAACAAATTCATAAAGACTTTAAATTTAATGGAGAATCATTTTCATCTTCTTTAGAATTCATGAAATTTGTTAGAGAAGAAGCAAATTCCATTCACGATTTTTTAAAAGACTGGTTTTCTGATGACGAATATCTTCAAGTAAAAACTTCAGGTTCTACTGGGAAACCTAAAGCTATTCTACTAAAAAAAAAGCAGATGATTAATTCATCTTTGGCTACAGGTAAAGCTTTAAATTTAAAACCAAAAACTTCTGCGCTTTTGTGTTTGCCTATAGATTATATAGCAGGCAAATTAATGTTAGTTAGAGCTTTAGTTTTAGGTTGGGATTTGCATTATGTAACTCCTTGCTCTAATCCACTTGAGAAGATTAACAGCAGTTTCGATTTTACAGCTTTAGTTCCTCTTCAACTTCAAAACGGATTGCATAAATTACATCTTTTTAAAAAGATAATTGTTGGTGGTGGAGAAGTTTCTAAATCATTAGAAAAAAAATTACAGCAAAGTAAAACTACTGTTTTTGCAACTTATGGAATGACGGAAACAATTACGCATATAGCGCTAAAACCAATCAATCATTCTAAAACTTCACCAGCCTTTTTTAAAGTATTACCCAACGTAAAAATTTACAAAGATGAAAGAAACTGCTTGGTAATAGAAGCACCTAATGTTGCTGATAAAACAATATTTACAAATGATGTAATTCATTTAATTTCAGAAAATAAATTTGAATGGTTGGGAAGGTATGATAATGTAATTAACTCTGGAGGTATAAAGCTACATCCAGAAATTATAGAAAAAAAATTGGAAAGTGGCATAACTAATAGGTTTTTCTTAGCAGGTATTCCAGATTCAAAATTAGGTGATAAATTGGTACTAATTATAGAAGGAAACCCAATAGATTTAGACTTAAATAGGTTTAACTTATCTAAGTTTGAGTATCCTAAAGAGGTATTTTTTATATCTAAGTTTTCAGAAACAAATTCAGGAAAAGTACAAAGGAAAGATACTTTACAAAGACTAAATATTAACTAAACCTTTCCAGAATTTTAGCTTGTTCTTTAACAGCTTTAACAAATTCTAATTGTAAGGAAGCTATTAGTGTTGCTACAGTTTCTGTTTTGTCTATAGAGGCAACACCTTGACCTGCAGACCAAATGGTAGACCATGCTTTTGCATCATCATTTTTTACCGTTAATTCTTCACCAAAATTAATTTTCTTTTTTCTAGACAGCATTTCTTCTGTAATACCCATAGCTTGTAAGCTACTTGCCAAAAAGTTAGCTGGCACACCAGAAATTGCAGCAGTATAAGTAATATCACTTGCGCCAGCATTAATAATCATATTTCTATATTCTTCAGGAGCTTTACTTTCTTTTGTAGCAATAAACCTAGTTCCCATATATGCAAAATCTGCGCCCATTTGTAATGCACTAGCAACATCTCTACCAGTACTTATACAGCCAGACAGAATTATGGTTTTATTAAAAAACTGTTTTATTTCGTTAACAAAAGGCATAGGATTTAAAGTTCCTGCATGTCCTCCAGCGCCAGCGCAAACTAAAATTAACCCATCAACACCTGCTTCAGCAGCTTTTTCTGCATGTCTTTTTTTAATCACATCATGGTAAACTAAACCACCATAATTATGAATAGTATTTACCAGTTGAGAAACAGCACCTAAAGATGTAATTATTAAGGGAACTTCATGTTTAATACAAATTGCTAAATCTGCCTCTAATCTTGGATTAGTTTTATGAACAATAAGATTTACTCCAAATGGTGCAGCTTTTTTTCCTGTTTCTTTTTCAAAAGTAGAAAGTGCTGTTTTTATTGCAATTACCCATTCTTCAAAACCTTCTGTAGTTCGTTGGTTTAAGGCAGGAAAAGTTCCTACAATTCCATTTTTACAACATTCTATAACTAACTCAGGTCCTGAGATTAGAAACATTGGTGCTGCAATAACAGGTAAAGCAAGTGTGTTTATTTTATCTTTATGCATAACAAAGTAAGTTTATAATCAATGCAATTAAAGATAACCTTTAATTTAATGATATAAAAACTATTTCATTCAAAAAAAGCCTAATTGTATTTATGCAATAGGCTTTTATAATTACTTATTTTATAAGTTCATCTATTACAAATTTAAACGCCTTGTTTGGGGCTACTTCATAATGCGGTGTTACACCAATTTGATCTAGTCTAGAACCATCTGCTGTTTGGTAATCAGCAATTGGAATAAAAACGCTGTAATTGTTATCAATTGTAAATGTTTGACCTGTTAACATATTTCCTGCAGAGGTTTTTCCTACAATAGTTGCTAGATTATTCTTTTTTATTAAATCTATTAAAGGTTCGCATGTACTTGCAGTACTATTATTGATTAAAATATAGACATTTCCTTTAAAGATTGGGTTTTTATGAGGTGGTAAAACCATTCTAAAAGCATCTGTTTCTGCATACATTTTTGTAATTCCTGCTAAGGTAAACTCTTTTAAAAAAGGCATTTTTTGAATGTCTTCTTTTGTGGCATATCTCTTGTGTTTTTGAAACCATCTTTTAGTTAAATATACTCCAGCATCTATATAATTTTGAGTTATAAATCTTCCTAAAACAACAGCTGCATCTAAAGATCCACCACCATTTCCTCTTAAATCTATAATTAAATTTTTGTATATATCTGTTCCAATTTCAGATACTGCTTTTACCATTGGTTCTGCTGAGATAGTAAAAGTTTTCACACGCAAATATGCCGTATTTTTATTTGCTTCTTTCCAATAAATAGACTCTGTTTTTTTTTCAGTATTGGTATTCATTAATGAATTTGAATGCATTTTGGAATACAAATCAAAATGACTAAAATTTAACTTATGCCTTTCTGATTTGAATAATTCAATAAATTCAGTTTCCCCAAGATTTAGTGTTTTTTCTGAATACATTAGTTCTTTAAATTCTTGAAGAGATGCAGACTTAATCCAATTAGGATTGGCTGCATAATTTTCCAATAATTGAAAAACTTTGTTTAATAACTGTATTCTTTCTTTTTTGTTAGGATTAATTTTTTCTGGATTAGGTTGATTACATAAAGCGAAAAAGCTTAAAAATAAAATTGCGATTGTTTTCATGATAAATTGTTTTTTTGAGCAAAACAAAAGCAGAAACAAGTAGCACACAAATTAATGTGATTAACATGAAAAAACTGTTATAACTTTGAAGTTTATGGTGTGTTTTTGAAGATCTAGGGACGATTTTGAAGCATTAGTTTTAATGCTTTAAAGTGTTTTGGAGAAACAGGAATTTTATTTGAATTATTTTTCAAAGTACAAAAACCTTGTCTGCTATTTCCTTCAATACTCTTAATATAGTCAACGTTAATGGCGTAAGATCTGTGAACTTGAATGGCTCTAGGTATTTGTTCTATAAAGTTTGAAAAAGAACTTCTAATTACTATTTTTTTTAGGGTATTACTATTATCATTTAAATAAATATCAACATAATTAGATTGTGCATTTGCATAATAAAATTCTTGCCATTTAAATTGTATCAATTCTCCTTTATTACTGCCTTCAATTTGTATATCTTGAATTTCATTTTCAACATCTTTAAAGAACTCAATTTTACTAAATCTAAATCTCAAATATATCCAAAAAGCCATTATTGGAGGAGCAAATGGCAAAGAGAAGTCTATTAACCAATTAAAAAATTGATTAAATGGAACTTTAGTTGGGTTAACTATGGTATTTAAATACAAAAAAGACAAAAAAGTAATGAAAATAAAGCCCAGTAGTAAGATTAAAAACTCTTGATATAGCATCCATTTTTTAGTTTGTTTATACCAAATTTTCTCTATTAAATGTAAAATAGGAACCGTAATAATAATAGGCAGCGAATAGCCAACAAGCTTTATATTTTTATTCTCTATTTCAGAGTAATAAGTGTCAAATGGTTGTAGAAAAACTAAAATAAAAGAGAGTGTTGCTGCTATTATAAGAGCAATAGTAAAGGTAGCCTTCCAGGATTTTGTAAAAGAAATAGTTCTATTAAGTTGCAGCATGTATATGCTAAAATAACTAAATTTTAATAGGGAAGACTTTTAAAAGCCTTTTGCCATTTTATCCAATTCTTTTTCATCTAAGATTACAATCATTTTAGAATTAAATTCAATGATTTTTTTCTTTTTTAAATCGGATAAAAGTCGAATTGCTGACTCTGTTGCAGTACCAACAATACTGGCAATATCTTCTCTAGATAATTGTAAATTTATTGCCCCCTCTTCATTAACACCAAACTTTTTTTGAAGTCTAATTAGTGTTTCTGCCATTCGTTGTTTCACAGTTTTCTGAGCCATATTTACAAGAAAATTATCTGACTTTTTTAGATTAGAGGCCATGTTTTTTAAAATATCCATAGTAAAACTTGGATTTTTCTCTAAGTCAGAAATAATTTCTTCTCTTGGTACAAAGCAAACTTCCATTTCGTTAAGTGCAATTGCATTTAAGTTAGAAGCTTCATCAGAAATTAAACTTCTTTCTCCTATTAAATCTCCTCTTTGTGCCAAATTAACAATTTGGTTTTTACCATTTTCACTCATCTTAGATATTTTACAAACACCAGATTTAATACAGTAAACACCATTTATTCTTTCCCCTTCTTCAAATAAACTTTCGCCTTTTTTTATGGTTGTAGAGGTTTTGCAATTAGATACTCTAATAATTTCGTCTTTAGTCAAGAATTTAAGTGAATTTAATTCTCTAACAATGCATTGATTACATTTGCTCATGGTTGATTTGTTTTTTGTGCCTTACTGCAAGATAAAAAAAAACTGACATAAATCATATTTTATACCTAAAAGTTATTAGACATTTGACCTAGGCAAACGAGTAAATATGAAAACCACAAATTGTTACCATTGTGGAGATACTTGTGAAAGTGAATTAATACAATTTGATGATAAAGATTTCTGCTGTAATGGTTGTAAAACCGTTTATGAAATTTTCACTATCAACGATTTAACGTGTTATTACGATTTACAAGACAATCCTGGTGCTACACCTTCTGAAATTAAAGGAAAGTACGACTTCCTAGATAATGCAGATATACAAGAAAAACTACTAGAGTTTAATAATGAAGATACACAGATTGTAACTTTATATATTCCGCATATTCATTGTAGTTCTTGCATATGGATATTAGAAAATCTTAGAAAATTAGATAAAAATATTACAACATCTCAAGTAAATTTCCCAAAGAAAACAGTAAGAGTAACTTACAATTCGTCTTTACTTTCTTTAAAGGAAATTGTGTTGCTTTTAAGTGCAATTGGCTATGAACCATACATTAGTCTAGAAGATTACGAAGCTGGTAAAAAAAATGTAGATAGAAGTTTATTGTATAAACTAGGTATTGCCGGATTTGCTTTTGGAAACGTAATGTTTTTGTCATTTCCAGAATATTTCGAAGTTTCAGAATATTGGTTAGAAGAATACAAGCATTTATTTAGATGGCTAATGTTTGCTTTTTCTTTGCCTGTTGTTTTTTATGCTTCGCAAGACTATTTTATATCTGCTTATAAAGGTATAAAATCTCGAATGTTAAATATAGACGTTCCAATAGCTTTAGGAATTGCTGTTCTTTTTTTAAGAAGTACTACAGAAATTATTTTTGATTTAGGTACTGGCTTTTTTGATAGCTTAACAGGTCTTGTTTTTTTCTTGTTGGTTGGTAAATTTTTTCAACAAAAAACCTATAATTTTTTATCATTTGAGCGCGATTATAAATCCTACTTTCCAATTGCGGTAACAAAAATTTCTAAAGATCAAAAAGAAGAAAATATTCAGATATATGATATAAAAAAAGGAGATAGACTTTTAATTAGAAATCAAGAATTAATTCCAGTAGATGGTATTTTAATTAGTGCAAATGCAGAAATAGATTATAGTTTTGTAACTGGCGAATCACATCCAGTTGTTAAGCAATCTGGAGAAAAACTTTATGCTGGTGGTAAACAATTATCAGGTGTTCTTCAAATGGAAGTACTAACATCAGTATCTCAAAGCTATTTAACGCAATTGTGGAGTAATGATGTTTTTAGTAAAGATAAAACGTCTTCATTTAAAACATTAACAGATAAAATAAGTAAACATTTTACCATCGTAATCTTATTGATTGCTTTACTATCTACCTCTTTTTGGTTGTATTACGATGCTTCTAAAGCTTTAAATGTTTTTACTGCTGTATTAATAATTGCGTGTCCTTGTGCAATAGCATTGGCAGCACCTTTTACATTAGGTAATATGTTGCGAATTTTTGGTAGAAAAAAGTTTTACTTAAAAAATGCCACAGTAATAGAGCAGTTAGCAAATATAAACGCTATTATTTTTGATAAAACAGGAACCCTTACTACCAATAAAAATTCTACAATAAAATTCTCTGGCAAGCCCTTAGAAGAAGAAGAAGAGGTTATGTTAAAAAGTTCTTTAAGAGCTTCTAACCATCCATTAAGTAGAGTTTTATATAACCATTTAGAAATAGAAAAAAAGATACCTGTTTCTACTTTCAAAGAAATTGTAGGCAAGGGTATTGAATCTACTATAAAAAATAAAAAAGTAAAATTAGGATCAGCTTCCTTTGTAAAAGAGTCAGATAAAAATCAAACCTATGATACTGCTGTATATTTTAGTATAGATAACGAATATAAAGGTAAGTTTACAATTAAAAATGAATACAGAGAAGGTGTTAAAGATGTTTTTGATTCATGTAAAAAAAATTACGAACTAGCTATCGTATCAGGAGATAATGAAGGAGAAAAAGAATACTTAGAACACCTATTGCCAAAAGAAATAACGTTTTCATTCAATCAAAAGCCAGAGGATAAATTAAAACAAGTAGAAAAAATACAAAAGCAAGGTAAATATGTTGCTATGGTAGGTGATGGATTAAATGATGCAGGAGCTCTAGCACAAAGTGATGTTGGTATTGCAATTTCAGAAAACATTAATGTCTTTTCACCAGCATGTGATGCCATTTTAGATGCATCTCAGTTTCAAAATTTAGAGAAGTTTTTTAAGGCAACTAAAAAATCTATTTCAATTATAAAATATTGTTTTGCATTGTCTCTTTTCTACAATGTTGTAGGACTTTATTTTGCAACTACAGGGCAATTATTGCCTGTAATTGCAGCAATTTTAATGCCTTTAAGTTCTATAAGTATTGTCATTTTTACAACCATTGCAACAAATTTAGTTGGAAAAAAAATATAATTTATGAGTGTACATATAAATGCAAAAAAAGGAGATATTGCAGAGACAATACTTTTGCCAGGAGATCCTTTACGAGCAAAATGGATAGCAGATAATTATCTCACAGATGTTAAGCAATACAATGATGTTCGTGGAATGTTAGGTTTCACAGGTTTTTATAAAGGAAAACGAATTTCTGTACAAGGAACAGGTATGGGAATACCAACAACATTAATTTATTGCCATGAACTGATAACAGAGTATGGCGTAAAAAATCTTATTAGAGTAGGTTCTGCAGGTTCCTATCAAAAAGATGTTAAAATTAGAGATATAGTTTTAGCTATGTCTGCATCTACAAATTCAGGTTTAAACACCATTAGATTTAATGGAGCAGATTATGCACCTACAGCAAGTTTTACACTCTTTCAAAAAGCTGTAGAAACTGCTAAAAATAAAAATATCCCAATAAAAGCAGGAGGTGTTTTAAGTTCAGATGAGTTTTACGCAGATGATTTTGATAGTTATAAAAAGTGGGCAGATTATGGTGTTTTGTGTGTAGAGATGGAAACTTCAGGGCTATACACTGTTGCTGCAAAATTTAATGTGAATGCATTAGCAATACTAACCATTTCCGATAGTCTTGTAACTAAAGAAAGAACATCATCAGAAGAGAGAGAGCAAACGTTTAAAGAAATGATAGAAATAGCATTAGAATTAGGGGAGTAATATGAAAGCATTAATACAAAAATACAACATACCAGGACCTAGATATACTAGTTATCCTACAGTACCATTTTGGGATGTAGATAGTTTTTCTGCAGAAAAATGGAAAAACTCTTTTATAGAGTCTTTTAACAAAACCAATAAAACAGAAGGAATTAGTATTTATATACATCTTCCTTTTTGTGAGAGTTTATGTACTTTTTGTGCTTGCCATAAGCATATCACTAAACGTCATGAAGTAGAGGAGAGTTATATAGAAACCGTTTTAAAAGAATGGACCTTATACACAGCATTGGTAAATGAAAAACCAATAATAAAAGAATTACATTTAGGAGGTGGTACTCCAACTTTTTTCTCTGAGAAAAACTTAGAGAGATTAATAACAGGAATTTTACAAAATGCAAAAAAACACGAAGAATATGAGTTTAGTTTCGAAGGCCATCCTAATAATACTACCAAAAAGCATCTACAAACATTATTTAACCTTGGATTTACAAGAGTGAGTTTTGGCGTACAAGATTATAACGAAAAGGTACAAAAAGCAATAAATCGTGTGCAAACATTTAGTTCTGTTAAACAAGTAACAGATTGGGCTAGAGAAATTGGGTATACTTCTGTTAGTCATGATATTATTTTTGGATTACCACACCAAACTAGAGAAAATATAATTTATACCATAAACAAAACAAAAGAATTACTTCCCGATAGAATTTCGTTTTACAGTTATGCACATGTTCCTTGGGTAAAAGGAGTTGGACAAAGAGGTTTCAACGAGAACGACTTGCCAAAAAATGAAGAAAAGAGAGAGCTTTATGAAATAGGAAAAGAGTTGTTTTCTTCTTTAGGATATGAAGAGATAGGTATGGATCATTTTGCATTACAATCAGATTCTTTGTTTAAAGCAACCCTAAACAAAACTTTACATCGCAATTTTATGGGGTATACATCTAATAAAACTGAAGTAATGGTAGGTTTAGGAATGTCTGCAATATCCGATTCCTGGTCTGCTTTTGCACAAAATGTAAAAACCTTAAAAGAATACCAATCCTTAGTAAATGAGGGTGTTATTCCTGTTTTTAGAGGGCATGTTTTAACAAACGAAGACAAGGTTATAAGAAAACATATTTTAAATATTATGTGTCGTTTTTACACCAATTGGTCTAAAAAAAGCTCCCAAATTAAAAATATATCAGATCATTTAGAACTATTAAAAGAGATGGTTAAAGACGAGATTATAGAAGTAGATAATCACTCTCTTAAAGTAAAACCAAATGCCAGACCATTTGTAAGAAATGTTTGTATGGCATTTGATAAAAAGTTAATCCGTCAAAACACTGAAAAACAGTTGTTTTCAATGACAATTTAAGAAAAAATTAAGAAATTTCTTTTAACATGATTTTTGTCATGTTTTAATGAAAAATGTAAAAGTACATTTGAATCATCAATTATCAGGCAAGGTATGAGCGTAATATATTTACTTCTTTCACTAAGTATTTTAGTGGCAATCGTATTTTTTATAGCATTTATTTATTCGGTAAAATCAGGGCAGTATGATGATACTTATACACCTTCTGTACGCATGTTATTTGATGACGAATTAAAAAAAGAAAACATTAATCAACTAGAAAATAAGAATTAATATGGAGATGCAACAATTTTATTACGACAATAAAATCGTTAAAAAGTTTGTCTATGCAACATTGCTTTGGGGAATCGTAGGTTTCTCAGTAGGTTTACTTTTAGCGTTTATGTTTTTATTCCCAAATGTTACAGATGGGATTTCATGGCTTAGTTTTGGTCGTCTTAGACCTTTACACACCAATGCTGTTATTTTTGCGTTTGTAGGAAATGCAATATTTGCAGGCGTTTACTACTCTTTACAAAGACTGCTAAAAGCAAGAATGGCGAGTAATTTTTTAAGTAATTTTAACTTTTGGGGTTGGCAATTAATTATTGTAGCTGCTGCAATAACTTTACCGCTTGGTTTTACAACATCCAAAGAGTATGCAGAGTTAGAATGGCCTATAGATATTGCCATTGCTCTTGTATGGGTTGCTTTTGGTGCCAATATGATTTGGACTATTTTACAAAGAAGACAACGACATTTATATGTAGCAGTTTGGTTTTATCTAGCTACTTTTGTAACAGTCGCTGTTCTACATATCTTTAACAGTTTAGAACTACCTGTAAGTTTCTTAAAAAGTTATTCAGTTTATGCAGGTGTTCAAGATGCTTTAGTACAATGGTGGTATGGTCATAACGCGGTAGCATTTTTCTTAACAACTCCATTTTTAGGGTTAATGTATTATTTTGTTCCAAAAGCAGCAAATAGACCAGTTTATTCTTACAGACTTTCTATTGTTCATTTTTGGTCTTTAATTTTTATTTACATCTGGGCAGGGCCACACCACTTGTTATACTCTGCATTACCAAATTGGGCTCAAAATTTAGGGGTTGCTTTCTCAGTAATGCTAATTGCACCTTCTTGGGGAGGTATGATAAATGGTTTGTTAACATTAAGAGGTGCTTGGGATAAAGTAAGAACAGATCCAGTTCTTAAATTTATGGTAGTTGCAATTACTGGTTATGGTATGGCAACTTTTGAAGGACCTATGCTATCCTTAAAAAATGTGAACGCAATAGCTCACTTTAGTGATTGGATTATTGCACATGTGCATGTTGGAGCACTAGCATGGAATGGTTTTTTTACATTTGGTATGCTGTATTGGTTAATACCAAGAATGTTTAAAACAACATTGTTCTCTAAAGCATTAGCTAATTTCCATTTTTGGATTGGAACTTTAGGAATTATTTTATACGCTTTACCAATGTATGTTGCCGGTTTTGTACAAGCTTCTATGTGGAAACAATTTAATCCTGATGGTTCTTTAACATATGGTAACTTTTTAGAAACGGTTAATGAAATTATTCCAATGTATTGGATGCGTGCTATTGGTGGTAGTTTGTTTATACTTGGAGCAATTGTAATGCTTTACAACGTGGTTATGACAGTTAAGTCTGGTAGCGATGTTACAGATGAACTTGCAGAAGCACCAGCATTAGCAAAAGTGCCTTCTAAGAGAACATCAGGAGAAGGATACCATACTTGGTTAGAAAGAAAGCCTATAAAATTAACTATTTATGCTACTGTAGCAATTTTAATTGGTGGTATTGTTCAAATTATACCAACTTTATTGGTTAAATCTAACATTCCTACCATTAGTAGTGTAAAACCCTATACAGCTTTAGAGTTAGAAGGTAGAGACCTATACATAAGAGAAGGTTGTGTTGGTTGTCACTCACAAATGATAAGACCATTTAGGAGTGAAGTAGAACGTTATGGTGAGTACTCTAAAGCAGGAGAGTATGTTTACGATCATCCATTTTTATGGGGAAGTAAAAGAACAGGTCCTGACTTACATAGAGTAGGGCAAAAGTACTCTGACAGTTGGCATTTTAATCACATGTACGATCCTCAAAGTACATCTCCAGGTTCTATTATGCCTTCTTACAAGTGGCTAATTAGAAATGAACTAGATAAATCTAGTACAAAGGAAAAAATGGAAGCTATGGTTACACTTGGTGTTCCATATACAGAAGAAGAAATTGCAAATGCTTATGAGGTTATGGATAAGCAAGCAGAAGTAATTGTAGAAAATCTAAAACAAGACCCAGATTTTGCTAGAAGTTACGAGTCAGATAAAAAGTATGCACAAGAAAATGGTCTAGAATTTATAGAAATGAAAGACAGAGAAATTGTTGCAATGATAGCCTACATTCAAAGATTAGGTACAGATATTAAGGTAAAAGAATCTCAACAATTATCTAAAAACTAGAAAGCTATGTTAAAATTTGTAAAAAACCATATGGAAAGTATTACAGGTATAGAATTATACCCAATGATATCCTTAGTAATATTTTTCACCTTTTTTGTAGCATTATTTTGGTGGGTATTTACTGCTAAAAAAGAGTACATAAAAAAAGTAAGTAGTATTCCTTTAGAAGATCAATAAAAAGAAATAAAAAATGAAAAAATATATTCAATCAACCGGTTACGTTTTATTTGTAATCATCACATTTTTTGCTCTAGCCAAATCTTTCATGTCATATCAAAATCCATTTGATATCTACGAAAATCCATTGGTATGGATAGCTCTAATAGGTTTTGTTGCCGTAGTTGTTTTAAAAGAAATTGTCAACTTCATGGCAATAAAAAAAGCAACTGAATTGCAAAATGAAAAATTAGGTATTGAGCCTCAGCCAGAAAATCTTTGGTTAAAGAAACTATTAAAATCTTGGACAAAGTCTAAAGAGATAGAAGAAGAACAAGAAATAATTTTAGATCACAATTATGATGGTATTAAAGAGTTAGATAATTCTTTACCACCTTGGTGGGTATATATGTTCTATGCTACTATAGTTTTTGCAGCGGTATATTTGGTAAGATTCCATGTATTAGATGGCGATTCTCAAGAAGTAGAATATCAAAAAGCAGTTGCACAAGCGCAAATAGAAATTAACAAATACAAAGCTACAGCTCCAGATTTAGTTACAGCAGAAAATGTAGAATTGTTAACAGACGAAGCTTCTTTAAAAAGAGGAAAAGCAGTTTTTAATTTAAATTGTGCCTCTTGTCATTTAGCTGATGGTGGTGGATCTATAGGTCCAAATTTAACAGATGAATATTGGATTTTAGATGGAGGTATTAAAGGTGTATTTCAAACTGTCTCTAATGGAGGTAGAGATGGTAAGGGAATGATTGCTTGGAATAAAACACTAAAATCAGACGATATTGCTAAAGTTTCTAGTTATGTTATTTCCTTGCAAGGAACAACTCCAGCAAATCCAAAAGCACCAGAAGGTGAGATTTGGACTAAAGAATAGACATTAGTATAACTTATTTTCTTAACAAATGGATCAGCCTAATAACGAAAAGTTTAGAGATAGTATTGCTACTATAAACGACGAAGGAAAAAGATCTTGGGTTTTCCCTAAAAAGCCAAGTGGAAAGTTCTATAAATATAGATCTATAGTAAGTTACTTCTTATTAGCATTTTTATTTGCTGCTCCGTTTGTTAAGATTAACGGTAACCAATTTATTCTTTTAAATGTTTTAGAACGTAAGTTTAATATATTTGGTTTCCCATTTTGGCCCCAAGATTTTCACTTGTTAGTAATTTCTATGATAACAGGTGTTGTTTTTGTTATTCTTTTTACTGTTGTTTTTGGTAGAATATTTTGCGGTTGGATTTGTCCGCAGACCATTTTTATGGAAATGGTTTTTCGTAAAATAGAATATTGGATTGAGGGAGATCGTGGAAAACAGATACGCCTTAATAAACAACCATGGAATGCAGAAAAAATTAGAAAAAAGCTAACCAAGTGGAGTATCTTTTTCATTATTTCTTTTGCAATTGCCAATGTTTTTATGGCCTATTTAATAGGAGGAGATAAAGTAATATCTTACATAACTGGAAGTCCTTTTGAAAACTTAAGCACTTTTATAGCGCTAATTATTTTTACAAGTGTATTTTATTTTGTGTTCACTTGGTTTAGAGAGCAAGTTTGTATTATTGCTTGTCCTTATGGAAGGTTACAAGGCGTGCTTTTAGATAATAAAACTATTAATATTGCTTACGACTATGTTAGAGGTGAAGGAGAAAAAGGAAGATCTAAATTTAGAAAAAATGAAGACAGACAAGCCGCAGGTAAAGGAGATTGTATAGATTGTAACCAATGTGTAGTTGTTTGCCCTACAGGAATAGATATTAGAAACGGAACGCAACTAGAGTGTGTTAATTGTACTGCATGTATAGATGAGTGCGATACAATTATGGAAAAAGTTGGCTTTCCAAAAGGTTTAATTCGTTACGCAAGTGAAGATAATATTGCTAAAAGAAAACCTTTTAGATTCACTACAAGAATGAAAGGCTATACTGCTGTTCTCGGCATTTTAATTGCGGTACTTGTAGGAATGCTATTTTTAAGGAATAGCGTAGAAGCTACAATTTTAAGATTACCAGGACAACTATATCAAGCAAAAGAAAATAATGTAATTAGCAATGTTTATACCTATAAGGTAATTAATAAAACTACAGAATCAATTCCAGATGTTAGTTATAAATTATTATCGCATCAAGGAAAAATTAAATTAGTTACCAATAAAAATTTTGATGTTCCTAGACAAGGTTTAGCAGAAGGTACACTTTTTATAGAAATACACTCTTCTCAATTAACTGATGATAAAGAGAAACTTAAGATAGGGGTATACAGTGGCAATGAATTAATAGAAACAGCAAAAACAAATTTTCTAGGTCCTAGAACATTTAACTAAAACTACTAAAGATGAAGATAAATTGGGGTAAAGGAATTGCAATAGCAATTGTAGGTTTTATAGGTTTTATAATGTACATGGTAGTAACCATGTTAACAGACAATGCATACAATCATGATTTAGTTACCGAGCAATACTATCAAAAAGAATTAACTTATCAAGAAGAAATTAATGCTCAGAAAAATGCAAAATCTCTAAAAGAGAAAATAACCTTTGCAAGAACAGCAGAAGGTATAAAAATAAATTTTCCAGAACAATTCAACCAAAAACTTATTGAAGGGAAAGTGTTCCTATACAGACCATCTAATAAACAGTTAGACTTTGAAATTCCAATTTCACTTTCTAATACATATTTGCTCGTGCCTGAGAATCGTTTAGTAGATGGTCGTTGGAACATAAAAATTGACTGGGAATATAATGGAAAAGATTATTTAGTAAAAGAAGAATTTGTCTACTAATGTTAACAACAGCATTCTTATTAGGTTTTGTTGGTAGCTTACACTGTGTAGGTATGTGTGGGCCAATAGCATTTATGTTACCTTTAGACAGAAAAAGGCCTGTTAAAAGTTTTTTTCAGCTCATAAGTTATCATTTAGGTAGAATATTTACTTATTCTCTAATAGGTGTTTTATTTGGTCTTTTAGGAAAAAGTTTTTATTTCTTCGGTTTTCAGCAACAGCTATCTATTGCTATTGGTTTATTAATGATAATTGCAATTATTTTTCCTAAAGTATTTAAAAAACTTACAATATCTAATAAGATAACTGCACTATTAATTAAAGTAAAAAGTGCATTAGGAAAAGAATTAAAAAAACAAGATAATAGTACGTTGTTCACCATAGGCTTCTTAAATGGTTTTTTACCATGTGGTTTGGTATATATGGCAGTTTTTGGAGCAATAGCACTAGGAAATCCACTTTCAGGAGCACTTTACATGGCTTTATTTGGTGTTGGAACGATTCCTCTAATGACCGCTGTTATCTATATAGGTAACTTTACGAAAGGAAATCTTAGGCTTATGATACAAAAAGCAATTCCAGTTTTAGTTGTTTTTGTAGGATTACTCTTTGTTTTAAGAGGTTTAGGTTTAGGAATTCCGTATATCTCCCCTCAATCTGCTGTTGCAAGTTTTGATGCAGTTTCTGGCTGTCACTAATTTATATTTTTATTTCTTCTTCAAGTTTCCAAAGTTTTTTCTCTAAATTTTTAATAACTCTCATTTTAGGTTTCACTTTATAATTGAAAAAACTCTACATTTTTAAAACCAAGCTTTGTTTATTCTCGTAAGTAGAGTAGATAACAATAAAATAAACAAAGATGAAAACTAAATTATTTTTTACTTTAAGCTTAATCGCTTTATTTTTAACAAGCTGTGAAAACAATACAGACGAAATGATGCCACCTTTTATGGGAGAAAAAATGGTGTTCGATTTAGGTTCTGTATCTAATTCTGCAATATCTGGTACAGCCACTTTTGTAATGAATCAAGATAATTCTACAACTGTGCAAATTCAATTATCAGGAACAACATCAGGTTTACATCCTTCTCACATTCATTTTAATTCTGCAGCAGAAGGTGGAGACATAGCTGTAAGTTTAAATCCTTTAGATGGTGCAACAGGTAGAAGTGAAACAATAGTTACCCAACAATCAGATGGCACACAATTAACTTACAATGACTTAATAAATTTTGATGGTTATATAAATGTTCATGAAAGCATGAATAACTTAGCAACTCTCTTAGCACAGGGAGATATAGGAGAAAATGACTTAACTGGAGATATGATGACTTATAACTTGAATAGTGTAGATTTTCCATCTATTTCTGGAGAAGCTATATTTAATAAAAGGGTAAATGGAACCGCTTTAGTAACTTTACGTTTAAATGGAACAAGTAGTGGTTCTCACCCTTCACATATTCATTTTAATACAGCTGTAGAAGGTGGGGGAATTGCTGTTGGATTAAATCCTGTTGATGGAAATACAGGAATTAGTAAAACATCTGTAATGATGTTAGAAGATGAAACTCCAATTTCATACAATGAGTTAATAAACTTTGACGGATATATTAATGTACATGAAAGTATAAATAACTTAGCTACATTATTAGGGCAAGGAGATATTGGACAGAATGCATTAACAGGAAATACAACTTCTTATAGTTTAAATGAAGTTATGGGATCTAATGTAAGCGGTTCTGCAATATTTTATGAAAGAATGAATGGCGAAGCTTTGTTAGAAATAAGTTTAAATGGCACTATGCAGGGAGCTTCACATCCATCACATATTCATATGGGATCTGTTGCAAATCCTGGAGCAATTGCAGTTATGTTAACACCTGTAGATGGTACCTCAGGAATATCTAAAACAAACATTTCTACAAAGACAGACGATACTTCTTTTGGATATAATGATGCATTAAATTTCGAAGGATATATAAACATTCATTTAAGCGCTTCAGATTTAGCAACAATTGTTGCTCAAGGAGATATCGGAAGTAATATGTAATAGTTTTTTGGTTAATTATGTTAAACCGCTTTTAATGAAAATTAAATGCGGTTTTTTTATTTCCCAATACAAAATTTAATGTTCTTTTCTGGGGAATTTACGCTTAAAAAAATAGGTTGTTTTTTGGAACTAGAGCATGGATGAAGCGTTTGTAT
>CAYZDK010000003.1:28655-105669 GCA_964477255.1 uncultured Polaribacter sp. | reverse complement strand
ATTAACAATTGTTAATATATAAGGTGTTACTTTTTTAGTAACACCTTTTTTTATATCTAGTACCTAACTATTTTTGTAACATTAATAAACACAACTCTTTACCATGCCAAAAAGAAAAGACCTAAATTCCATTTTAATAATAGGATCTGGACCAATTGTAATTGGGCAAGCTTGCGAATTTGATTATTCTGGATCACAATCTTTACGTTCTCTTCGTGAAGATGGTATAGAAACGATACTGATAAACTCGAATCCTGCAACTATAATGACAGATCCATCTATGGCAGATCATGTCTATTTATTGCCATTAACTACAAAATCTATCATTAAGATTTTAAAAGAGCATCCACAGATAGATGCAGTTTTACCTACTATGGGAGGTCAGACAGCTTTAAATCTTTGTATAGAAGCAGATGATAAAGGGATCTGGGAAGACTTTGGTGTAAAAATGATAGGGGTAGATATTAATGCTATAAATGTAACTGAAGATAGAGAACAGTTTAGAGAACTTATGGGTAAAATAGGCGTACCTATGGCACCTCAAGCAACAGCAACCTCGTTTTTAAAAGGTAAAGAGATTGCACAAGAGTTTGGTTTTCCTTTAGTTATAAGATCGTCTTATACTTTAGGTGGAGCAGGAGCATCTGTTGTATACAAGCAAGAAGATTTTGACGAGTTATTAAGTAGAGGTCTAGAAGCATCCCCTATTCATGAGGTGATGATAGATAAAGCAATGATGGGGTGGAAAGAGTACGAATTAGAGCTTTTGCGCGATAAGAACGATAATGTAGTTATTATTTGTTCTATAGAAAATATGGATCCAATGGGAATTCATACTGGGGATTCTATTACAGTAGCTCCAGCTATGACACTTTCGGACAAAACCTATCAAAAAATGCGTGATATGGCCATTCATATGATGCGTTCTATTGGAGATTTTGAAGGTGGATGTAATGTGCAGTTTGCAGTTTCTCCAGACGAAAAAGAAGATATAATTGCCATTGAGATTAACCCTAGAGTTTCTCGTTCTTCTGCATTAGCCAGTAAAGCAACAGGATATCCTATTGCAAAAGTAGCTACAAAATTGGCTATTGGTTATTCTCTAGACGAATTAGAAAATCAAATTACAAAATCAACATCTGCTTTATTTGAGCCAACTTTAGATTACGTAATTGTAAAAATTCCACGTTGGAACTTTGATAAATTTGAAGGTTCTGATAGAACATTAGGACTGCAAATGAAAGCAGTAGGGGAGGTAATGGGAATAGGTAGATCTTTTCAAGAAGCCTTACATAAAGCAACACAATCTTTAGAAATTAAAAGAAATGGATTAGGTGCAGACGGAAAAGGATATACAGACTACAATCAAATTATAGAAAAATTAACCAATGCAAGTTGGGATCGTGTTTTTGCTATTTACGATGCTATTGCAATGGGAATTCCTTTAAGTAAAATTTACGATATCACTAAAATAGATATGTGGTATTTGAAACAATATGAAGAGTTATTTCACTTAGAAAAAGAAATTTCTACCTACACAATAGACACTATTGACAGAGGATTACTACTTGAAGCCAAGCAAAAAGGATATGGAGACAGGCAAATAGCGCATATGCTAGAGTGTTTAGAGAGCCAAGTATATAATAAAAGAGAAGAATTTAAAATTCAACGTGTTTATAAACTTGTAGATACTTGTGCAGCAGAGTTTACTGCTAAAACACCTTATTACTATTCTACTTTTGAAAGCGAAATTGAAACTCCTTCTGGAGAAACTTATGTAGACAACGAAAGTATCGTTTCTGATAAAAAGAAAATTATTGTATTAGGCTCTGGGCCAAATAGAATTGGGCAAGGAATTGAGTTTGATTACTGTTGTGTGCATGGCGTACTAGCTGCTGCAGAATGTGGTTACGAAACTATTATGATTAACTGTAACCCAGAAACGGTTTCTACGGATTTTGATACCGCAGATAAATTATACTTTGAGCCTGTTTTTTGGGAACATATTTATGATATCATTAGGCACGAAAAACCAGAAGGTGTTATTGTACAATTAGGAGGGCAAACTGCTTTAAAATTAGCAGAAAAACTTACTAAATATGGCATAAAAATTATTGGAACATCTTACGAAGCGCTAGATATTGCAGAAGACAGAGGAAGGTTCTCTACCTTGTTAAAAGAAAATAATATTCCATACCCTGAATTTGGTGTTGCAGAAACTGCAGATGAAGCCTTAGCTTTAGCAGATCAATTAAACTTTCCAATTTTAGTAAGACCATCTTACGTTTTAGGAGGCCAAGGAATGAAAATCGTGATTAATAAAGAAGAATTGGTAGAACATGTAGTTGATTTATTACGTAAAATACCGAATAATAAACTATTATTAGATCACTACTTAGACGGTGCCATTGAGGCAGAAGCAGACGCAATTTGCGATGCAGATGGCAATGTATACATCATTGGAATTATGGAGCACATAGAACCTTGCGGAATCCATTCTGGAGATTCTAATGCTACTTTACCAGCTTTTAATTTAGGTGATTTGGTAATGCAACAAATAATAGATCACACACATACTATTGCAAGAGAGTTAAAAACTGTTGGATTAATTAACATTCAATTTGCTATAAAAGATGATACAGTGTACATTATAGAAGCTAACCCAAGAGCTTCTAGAACTGTGCCTTTCATCGCAAAAGCTTACAAAGAGCCTTATGTAAATTATGCTACAAAAGTAATGCTAGGAGAGAAAAAAGTTACAGATTTCGACTTTAATCCGCAATTAGAAGGATATGCTATAAAACAACCAGTTTTCTCTTTTAATAAATTTCCGAATGTAAATAAAGCTCTAGGCCCAGAAATGAAATCTACAGGAGAAAGTATACTATTTATACATAGTTTAAAAGATGACGATTTTTATAATTTATACGCAAGAAGAAAAATGTATTTGAGTAAGTAGTAGATTAGAAAATAAAATCTTAGTAAAAAAATCAAAATTTTGTAATTAGATAAATTCCGCTATTATGAGTTTATAATAGCGGAAATTAGTCTGTATAGTTTAGTTGAATTTTACAAAATATATTTTTTTTTGAGTATCAATTTTATTTTGTGTTTCTACTAATTTATAAGAATGTCTTATAGGAATGAATCATTGTTTTAGTTTATGATTTAGTAATTTTTTAATGCAGAATTAAATCAACACTGAAGTTTTCACAAATATTATTTATTGCATCTTATTTAATAGTATACTTTTTCTGTTTTCATTCCAATTATTAATCTGTAATGCAATTAGAATTCCAAAAACTACCAAAATAACTTCTCTAATGGCGTATGTAAAGTACTTACCCATTTGTTTTTTTCAATTAGTGAACGAAGTATATGTTTAAAGAATTTAATCATAGTAACCGTTACTTTATCTATCTTTTAATCTCTTTATTTAAAACTTTTAGAATATTGTTTATTCTTTTCATTAAGGTTTCTGACTCTTGATTATTGAACATATTAAGGGTTAATGCCCAAGCAATATTCCCTTCTAATTTTGAGTCACTTAAAAGTTCATTTGTAGACCTTGTAATTAGTTTTGATTTTCCAGGTATAAGGTTTCTAACTTTTTTCGATTCTAACAAGTTTTTGGGTGCATCTTTCCAGTAGGTATACATCATATCGCGTTGAATATCTATTTCATTCAAATAAGGAAAAAGTCTTTGTTCGCAGAATCTGAGAAATATTTGCTCAACTTCTTGTAGTTGAATTACATCAGTACTCCAATTAACAAGTAATTGTTTTAAAGCTTCATCTTTTAAAATTTCGATATTGCCTGAACTTACTAAGTCGTTTTGAATAGGGTCAAAGGTTGGAGGCTGAATAGCGCTTAGATAAACAAAGATGCTGTCTCGTTCAACATTTTTTGGTGTATCAAAATATTCTAATAATTTCTTAGAACTTTTAATCAAATTATTTCTGAGTTCAATTTTATTTAGAAGTTGTTTTTTGTTAGATCTAAATTCTTTTTCAAGCCTTTTTAAAATAGCCTGCTCATTATCATTTTGTTTGCGTTCTTCATTCCAATTATTAATTTGAAGTGCAATTAGAATACCAATTACTACAAGTAGAATTTCTCCAAAAGCATATTTAAAGTATTTTCCCACTCTGTTTTGTTGTATTAGTGATTTACGGATATGTCTAAAGAACTTTACCATCTTTATGTTTTTAGATTATTCTCAATTAAATCTAGTAAGAGTTTTATGTCTTCACTTGTTGTATCTAAAAATTTATTCTGATTATCTATAACTAAATTCATAATTAAAAGGTTAGAAAAAACTTGTGTATCACTATGTATGTTTACCTCTGAAATATCAGGTAATTGAGAATCGTGTTTCGTGTATTGTTTTAAAAGTTGTTTGTTGCCGATTTTAGGAGAGATATCATCTACAAATTGACGCGTTGTTTCTTTAACACGTTCTTGGGTAATATTCAAGTTTCTTCTTTGATAGTAAAGTGATAAGTTATTTCTTAATTCCATATTGGTAATAAGGTTAATATTTTCTGAAGCTATCATATTTTCAAAAGCAATAGCATTAGGTTTAAAAACGTCAAATTCATTCAATTCATTCATATAAATAACAATTGCAGGTATATATTTTTCAGGATTAGATTGTTCTAAAACTATAAAGGTTGCGTTTATACTAGCAACTTTTTTAGCATTAAATACTTTTACTTCTTTTATCCTCTCTAAATCATTTTGTAAGCTAATCTTAATTTGCTTTAAATAGATTTGCTCTTTTGATTTTAATATTCTTTTATCATTCCAATCATTTACTTGTAGTGCTAAAAGAATACCAATCATAACTAAGATGATTTCACCAATGGCGTATTTAAAGTATTTGGAGATCTTATTCTGCATTACTAGGTTTTGACGGATTTTTCTAAAGAATTTAATCATTATCGTTAGCACATTTAGTTTCAAGAAACTGTAACATCGAATTTATTTCGCCTTCATTTAATTCTAAAAGTTGCTTATTTCTAGAGTTAATTCCTATATAAAATAAAGCATCATTGATTAGATCTAACCTTACTTCTTCTGTAAATTTAATATGAGACTTTAGCAATTTAATATTAACTAGAGAGGTGTCAATAGTATTGAAATCTTCTATAATTTTAATAAAGCCTGTACTTATTAAGTCTTTTATTTCAAAAAATCTTTTTTCTGTTATTGCCTTACCATTACTTTCTAAAATAGAATTTATTCCTGACATTTTATTATAGTATGAGGTAAGTCTATTTTTAACTTTCATATCTTTTATAATGTTAAGGTTGCCACTAGATTTTATATCTTCGAAAGCATTTGTGGTTGGAGACATATCTTGTATAGTATATTTTATTGACTTTAAAACTAGTGGTGCAATACTATCTAAAGGCGCCTTATTACTTTGTAAATTTTTAATTAAAATGTTGTTTGCAGTAATTTTTTCTATTAAGAGTTTTTGTTGATTGTCATAATTTCTACGATCTTGTTTTACATCTTCTAATAGCCTACAATAATATTGTTGTTCTAGTTTTCTATCATTCTTATTTTGATTCCAGTCGTTAATCTGTAACGCAATAAGAATTCCAATAACTACCAAGATAATTTCTCCAATAGCGTATGTAAAGTATTTGCCCATTTTGTTTTCAGTTAAGAGTTGTAATCTTATTTTTCTAAAAAACTTAATCATAGTTTTTGTTTTTTCCGCAAGCGGCTATTTACACCAAAAGTCTACTAGACTTTTGATTTTGCAAAAGCAAAATTTTGTTTTAATAATCTAAAGAATTTAAGCATATCAATTGCAATTTTTTACCAATAAACTATTCAAATCTTCAGCATTAGCTTTAATGGTTTTAAGCAGTTCTTTTTCGCGATCACTTCTAATGATATTTAAAATCATAGCATCTTTAACTTTTACAAATAATTCGCTTTTAGGATTTTGTTCCCATTGCGTGCTAGATAATAAACCCTGTAATTCTTGATCAAATAAGTTTTGGTATTGTGGTATTTCTTGAAATCCGAAATCTGCAAAATTTTCAATATCAATAATTTTTTGAATATGTGCCTTGTCATTTATATCAATAATCATTAAGGCATTATCTTGTTCTGTGTAATGACTTAGAATTCTATTTTTTAAGGTTTGATTTCTTAGTGTTTCTAATTTTCCAGATGAAGTGATGTCAACAATGGCTGGTTTGGTTGGAATGAATTTATAGTACCTAAATGTGGGTATAAAGTCTTTGAAAATAATTTGTTTGTCCTTTTGAATTTTTAAAAGATTTTTTAAAAATCTTTCTGTGCTTTCAATTCGTAAATCTATAGTAACTAGAGAACTATCAATATGTCTAATATCTACTTGTAAATCTTCGGCAATTTTACAATAATAGGTTTTCTCGAGCTTTACTGATTTTTGATTTTCATTCCAATTGTTAATCTGCAATGCAATTAAAATACCAATAACCACTAGTATTATTTCGCCAATTGCATATTTGAAATATTTTGATGTTTTGTTTTCCATAAGTAGGTTTTGACGAATTTTTCTAAAAAGTTTAATCATAAGCTATTGTTTTTCCTACGTTAGTAGGTTTTTAATTCAGACTTTAGTTGTTTTCTAAAATTTTCATTCGATTCAATAACTACATCTAATCTAGAATTAAATTCGTGCCATTTCGCATTAAGTTCAAATAAAAGTTGTTGAAATTTAGTTGTTTTTGCTAATTCAATGAATTTCTTTTTATCAATTAAATTTTTGCCACTAATTGATTTAAAAGAAAAATCTTTGTTAAAACCTTTTGTTTCTAGAGAGAACCAATTTTTAGGATTATATACTTCATTTTCATTTAACAATAGTTTTAACCTATCATTAATTAGAGATAGGAGTTGTCCATGATATATAACTTCCATATGCTTCACCTTACTAGTGTATTCTGTTAAAACTTCATCAATTTCTTTATTATTAATTTGAGGTATATTTTTTTTGTAATCTGAAGCTACAAGTTGTTTAAAGTATAAGGTTCTTCGAATGAGAATTAATTCTGAAATAGCATCTGCTGCTTGTTTTCCTTGTGTTAATTTATAGAGTTCTGAATGCAGTTGATCAATTTCTTTAAACTGTTTTTTGTAGTATTTAAAATGCGAAAAATCATCAGCTAAATCTTTTTCCACTTTTATTAAGGTAATTTTTTCTTCGTTCTTAATTTTTCTTTGCTCATTCCAATTATTAATTCCAAGAGCAATCAAGATTCCAATAACAACTAAAATGATTTCGCCAATTGCGTATTTAAAGTATTTCCTCATTTGGTTTTTTTGAATTAGTTGTTGGCGAATATGTCTAAAAAATTTTATCATTTTTTACCAGTAATTCCATCACCATCAATATCTTTTTGTAGAAAATTTTCAAGAGCCTCCAATGTTTTTCTCAAGACTTCTTTTGTGCTTTTTAGCTCACTTTCTACTAAAGCCAATCTGTCTTCTATATTTTCCGCTTTTTTTTGTTGATCTTGTATTTTGCTTTCCTGAATTAAATCCCCAAATATACCCATATTATATTATTTGTTGTTTTTATTATTTCTGTAGGCTATAAAAAGTCTCACTCCTAATCTTGCAAAAAGAATTATTGCAATTACCATTATTATATTAAATCCATCATTCATATTAGCAGTTCTTTTTGAAAAAATGTACCTAGATTTCAATAAAAAATAGAGCTACTATTTTTGAAATAAGTAGTTTAGACTAGTTCATTTTATTCTTTAGTAATTAATCACTTTAGTTTAATCATTTGGAAATCAGTTAAACTAAGAAAAAATAGCTTTAACAGTTAATTTTTTACTATATCGTTCTTATTAATTTAAGAAACATTTTTTTTTAAGTGTTTTGCAATTTTTTTAATAAATAGTTAATTGATTGTTTGTTTTGTTCTTTATAAATGCACTACTCAAATTAAAAGACTTTTTTTAAAGCGGTATAAAAAAGGGTGGAGTTTCTCTTATAGTTGGTTTTTATAGAAAAATAAATGCTGTAAATAAAGGGGGGGGGAGGAGAAATATATGCACTTTTTTTGTTATGTTTTTTATTAACTGATGTAAAACAATCTTATGAATTGTATTGCATTGGTTAACAAGATACAAAAAAAAATATACTATTTTAAATTATCTTTAGTTAGCAAAACTTTTACATTTTTAGCTCCAAGTTCTTCTAAATAGTCTTTGCTTTTAAATGTACTAGCGCTAAACGTAGAAGATCTTTTTTTAGCATCTTTTTGACGCACTACACTTCTAACAAAACGCCTAACTTCATTTTCGTTGGTCACTATAATGCCAGGAACTTTTGCTTTTTTTCCTTCAGAATCTAGTGCTACCATGGTAAAATAGGAAGAGTTACAATGCTTTTTAATTCCTTTCTGAATATTTTCAGATTCAACACGTAAACCAATTACCATAGAAGATTTTCCAGTGTAATTTACAGAGGCTTTTAAAGTTAGTAACTCGCCAACTTCAACTGGATGTAGAAAATCAACTCTATTTACAGAGGCAGTAACACAATAATTACCAGAATGTTTAGAAGCACATGCAAAAGCAATTTGATCCATTAAATTTAAAATATGTCCTCCATGAATTTTACCGTTAAAATTTGAGTGTGCAGGTAACATTAGTTGCGTAATTTCTACTTGCGATTCTTTAATATGTCTGTAATTATCAATCATAAAAATTCTTTAATTTAATTTTTTATATCTGTTTCTTAATCATAACAATTAAAATTAATTTATTTTTAGTAAAATCAGCATTAATTATGAAAGCCAATTTACAATTTAAATACTTTAAAGTGTTGCCTTTATCATTCTAGAATTTCCAAATACATCTTTTTTTAAAACAACACTATTGTATCCCTCAGATAGTACCAAGTTTTTAGTTTCTTCTGCTAAGTATTGGTTTATTTCAAAAAATAGAAATCCATTTTTAGAAAGGTGTTTTTTTGCAATTTTAGAAATAGCATTGTAAAAAATTAAAGGATTATTATTTTCTACAAATAATGCTTTATGCGGTTCATGAAGTAATACATTATTTTTAATTTCTCGTTTTTCTAGATTTCTTACATAAGGAGGGTTAGAAACAACAATATCAAAGGTGTTTTCTAAGCTGTTAGTTTGCAGAATATCTTTTTCTATAAAAGTTACAGTTACTTGGTTCTTTTTGGCGTTATCTTTTGCAGTAGATAATGCTTCCCTAGAAATATCCAAAGCAACCACTTTACTATTGGATACTTTTTTAGCTAAACTAATGGCAATGCAACCTGATCCAGTACCAATATCTAGAATAGTAAGTTCTTCTTTAGAAGATAGTTCATTGTTTTCTTTAATGGTATACAGAATCCAATCTACTAACTCTTCTGTTTCAGGTCTTGGAATTAGCGTATGTGTATTTACTTTAAAAGGCAAACCATAAAACTCTGTTTCTCCAATGATGTATTGAATGGGTTCTTCTTTTTGTAAGCGTTCTAAAGCACATTCTAATATTTTCAACTCTTTTGCAGCAATAACAGCATCTGGAAACATGCTAATATCTATTCTTTTTTTATGAAGATAAAATTCGGCCAACATAAAAAAAAAGGAGTCGATTTCTGTTTTCGGATATAAATCAGAAAGCTTATTAAAAAAAGTTTTTCTATATTCTTTTACTGTCATGCAGTTAGTTTATATCTTTAATCATCCAAACATTACAAGAATAATGGTTTGTATTACCCATTGGCTTTTCTAGATTAGTGAATCCATTTTTCTTATACAACTTCACAGCGCTTTTCATATAAGGCATGGTTTCTAAATAACACTTTTCAAAACCTAAACTTTTTGCTTTTTCTAAGCATTTTGTAATAATGGTACTACCTAATCCTTTGCCTCTGGCAATAGGTAAAAAGTACATTTTTTGTAATTCACAAACATTTCCTTCGTAATTATGTAATTGCGCAATTCCACCACCACCAACAACTTTATTGTTGTGTTCCAAAACAAAATATGCAGCTTTTTCTTTTTGATAATTTTCAAACATTTTATCAGTTGCTTTGTCTTCATAAGCAGTGCCCGTTTTTGGTGCACCCATTTCTAAAATTACACTTCGAATAACGGATGCAAGTTGCATATTATCTGTTGGTTGAATAAGTCTAATGATAAAATCTGAATTTGTCATTTTATACTGTATTTTTGTAAGGGCAATTTACCGCTTTTTTAAGTTTTATAATCATGCATTCTGATGAATTTTTCATGGCAAGAGCCTTACAATTGGCTAAAAACGGATTGGCTACAGCAAAGCCAAATCCTTCAGTTGGAGCAGTAATTGTTTACAACAACAAGGTTATTGGAGAAGGATTTACATCTGCTTATGGAGGTGCACACGCAGAAGTTAACGCAGTAGCTTCCGTTACCAATAAAACCCATTTAAAAGAAGCTACCATATATGTAACTTTAGAACCTTGTTCTCATTATGGTAAAACCCCACCTTGTGCAGATTTATTGGTAAAATTTCAGTTGAAGAGAGTAGTTGTTGGCGCGCTAGATTCTAACAGTCTTGTTTCAGGAAAAGGTGTTGCGCGACTTAAAGATGCTGGTATTAAAGTAACAGTGGGTGTTTTAGAAAAAGAGTGTAGATGGATGCTTAGACGTTTTTTTGTAAATCAAGAGAAAAAAAGACCCTATATTTTATTAAAATGGGCACAAACAAAAGACGGATTTATTGCTCCAAATGCTAAAATTAAGAAAACTCCAGTTTGGATTTCTAATGAAAATTCACAACAATTAGTTCACAAATGGAGGGCAGAAGAACATGCAATATTGGTAGGAACAAATACTGTTGTCGAAGATAATCCTAAATTAGATGTTAGGCGTTGGCGTGGCGAAAATCCTGTACGAATTGTTTTAGACCGTAAAATGAGTCTTTCCTCTAATTTTGCCGTAAAAAACAAAACACAAAAAACTATTTTTATTACCGATTTTCAAACAAAAATAGAAGCTTCTAACTATGAAGATATCATAAAGAAAATAGACTATAGAAAGCCTGTAGCAAGTCAAATTGCTAATTTACTTTACAATCTTAATATTTCATCTGTAATTATAGAAGGAGGTTTAAAAACTTTACAAACATTTATTGATGAAAACCTCTGGGATGAAGCTAGAGTATTTGTTGGAGAAAGCATCTTTGGTAAAGGGGTAAAAGCACCTGAAATAAACAAACCAATACTGAGTTCGGTCTTTATTAAAAACAACATTCTAAATACCTATTTAAATGATTAAAAATATCATATTTGATTTTGGAGATATTTTCATAAACCTTAATAAAAAAGGTACAATTGAAGCTTTATCAAAATTAGGAATCAATGAAATATCTGATGAAATGATTACCGTTTATCATCAATATGAAAAAGGTAACATAAGTTCTGAAAAATTTGTAGCTCATTTTGTAGAAAAATTTCAGGTTACCAAAAAGCAAGTCATAGATGCTTGGAATGCTGTTTTACTAGATTTTCCAAAAGATAGATTAACGTTTCTACAAAAATTGGCAGATTCTAAAAAGTATAAATTATTCTTGTTAAGTAACACAAATGAGTTACACATAGAATGGGTAAAAAGTTCTTTAGGGATGGTTTTTTACAACAGTTTTAAAAATTGTTTTCATCAGTTTTATTTATCGCATGAAATTCATTTAAGAAAGCCAGATACCAACATTTATGAGTTTGTTTTAAATGAGAATAATTTAATTGCCGAAGAAACTTTATTCGTAGATGACTTAAAGGAAAACACAGATGCTGCAAAAAAATTAGGAATTAATGTTTGGAATTTAAATCCAACCAAAGAGGAAGTAATTCAGTTGTTCGAAAAAAATATTATACGGTGATATATCTACTATTAAGCATTCTTTTTTCAACAGGAATATTTGTTATTTTTAAATATTTCGGCATTTACAAGATAAATGTATTAAAGGCAATTTTTATTAATTATTTAGTAGCCTTTACTATGGGTTTTGGTTTGTCTGAGAGAAAAATAAGCATAACTGAGGCCACCAAAGAACCCTGGTTTTTTGGAGCAATGGCATTAGGTGCTCTATTTATTGCCATCTTTTTTGTTATGGCAATGACATCTCAAAAAAATGGTGTTTCTGTAGCTTCTGTTGCTGGAAAAATGTCTGTGGTAATTCCAATATTTTTTGGCGTTTTTTTATATAACGAATCTTTAACCATACTTAAAATAGTAGGAATTTTAATTGCGCTTATTGCTGTATATCTTTCTTCTGTAAAAAAAGGAACCAATTTATCTAAAGGTGGACTGCTTTTTCCTATTTTATTATTCCTAGGTTCTGGAGCAATAGATACAACTTTAAAATATCTAGAAATTAATTATGTAGCAGAACAAGATATCTCTTTGTTTTCGGGCTCCATTTTTGCCTTTGCTGCTTTATTTGGTATAATTTTTATTCTTATCGATTACTGGAAAAACAAAAATGCATTTGGCTTTAAAAATGTGCTAGCAGGTGTTATTCTAGGAATTCCTAATTATTATTCTATTGTTTTTTTAATTAAAGCTTTACAAGTTAAAGGATTTGAAAGTTCAACTTTGTTTACTATCAACAATGTTGGAATTGTAGTCTTATCTACTGTAACAGGAATTATATTGTTTAAAGAACATTTAACTGTTAAAAATAAAATTGGTGTAGTTTTAGCAATAATCGGAATTATTTTGGTAGCATTTGCGTAATGGAAGAAGATGTATATAAAACAATAGCAAAAGCATCAAAAGAAACACTTTTTAAAGATAGAAATAGTAAGTTTTATGGATATGCATTTCCAGTTTCTAATGAAGAGGAAGTAAAAGAGTGTTTAGAAGAGGTGAAACAAAAGCATCCATCTGCAGGGCATTTTTGCTATGCCTATCAATTGGGAGCAGAAAGAATAAGATATCGAGTAAATGATGATGGCGAACCGAACAACTCTGCAGGAATGCCAATTTATGGCCAAATTCAATCTTTTAATATTACAAACGTGTTAGTGGTTTCAGCACGTTATTTTGGCGGTACTAAACTAGGTGTAGGAGGGCTTATAAGTGCTTATAAAAATTCAGCAAAGTTGGCATTAGAGGGAGCATCTATAATAGATAAAGTAATTGAAGTTAAATTTAAACTGAAGTTTGGCTATGATCTAATGAATAAAGTAATGCGAATTATAAGAGAAAAACAACTACAAATTCAAAACCAGCAAATGGGTCTAGATGTGCAATATATTGTCTCAGTTCGAAAAGCAAAGGCTGATGAAGTTTATAATTTACTGCAAAACGTGTATCAACTTGAGGTGAAAAAACTAGAAGTCTAGTTTGTCTAAAATAGCACCAGGACATTTCATAGGTTTTCCTGTTTTACTATTCATAAAAGCCAAGGTAGTTTTACCTGTACAAATCTTTTCTTTGTTTTGATTTGTAATTATATAATCGAATTCTATTTTCACTAAAGGAGGTTTTTTAATAATGGTTTCAATAGTTAGAACATCATCATATAAAGCAGATTTTAAATAATTGCAATTCAATGAGATAACTGGGAGCATAATTCCATTATTTTCCATATCTTTATACGTAATACCAAAGTTACGTAACCATTCAGTTCTTCCAAGCTCAAAATACTGGGCATAATTACCATGGTAGACAACACCCATTTGATCAGTTTCTGAATAACGGACTCTAGTACTTGTTAAGAATTTTTTCAATGTTATTAGAATTTTTATTTTGGGATTTTAAGCAAAAAAAAGTTAATAATCAATACCTAAATCATTTTTTTATAATGTTTTTTATCCACATATTTGTAAGGCTTTTGAGGGAGAGAAAAAAGCAAAATTCAAATTTTACACTAACTATTTAACCTACAAATATTTACATGAATAATACTGCTGAATCGGTATGGAGTGGCTGCTTGTCTTTTATTAAAGATAACATTAAACCACAGGCTTACAAAACATGGTTTGAGCCAATAAAACCTGTTAAGTTATCTGGAGAAGCTTTAACGATTCAAGTACCAAGTAAATTTTTTTACGAATGGTTAGAAGAACATTATATTAGACTTTTACGTGTAGCATTAGTGAAGCAATTAGGAGAAGATGCAAAATTGGTTTATGATGTTAGAATGGAAAACAACTATAGCAGTAACAGGCCTCAAATCGTAAAAATACCTAGTTCTAATAGAGATCCTTTAAAGCCTCAAAAAGTAACGGTACCTCTAGAATCTGGCAAGAGAGAATTAAGAAATCCTTTTGTTATTCCTGGTTTACAAAAAGTTAAAATAGAATCACAACTTAATCCTAATTATAGTTTTGCCAATTTTGTAGAAGGCGATTCTAATCGTTTAGCAAGATCTGCAGGAATGGCTGTAGCCAATAAACCTGGAGGCACGTCTTTTAATCCATTGTTAATTTATGGTGGTGTAGGTTTAGGAAAAACACATTTAGCACACGCAATTGGAGTAGATATAAAAGATAAATACCCAGATAAAACAGTTCTGTATATTTCTTCAGAGAAATTTACACAACAGTTTATAGATTCTGTAAAGTCAAATACTAGAAACGATTTTATTCACTTCTATCAAATGATAGATGTTTTGATAATAGATGATGTACAATTTCTATCAGGAAAAGCAGGTACTCAAGATGTATTCTTCCATATTTTTAATCACTTGCATCAAAATGGAAAACAGGTTATTTTAACTTCTGATAAAGCACCTGTAGACATGCAAGATATAGAACAAAGACTACTTTCGCGTTTTAAGTGGGGACTTTCTGCAGAGCTACAATCTCCAGATTATGAAACAAGAATTTCTATTTTAGAAAATAAATTATTTAGAGATGGTGTGGAAATGCCAGATGAAATCATAGAGTATATTGCTAAAAATATAAAATCTAATGTTAGAGAGTTAGAAGGTGTTATTATTTCCATGATTGCCCAAGCATCTTTTAACAGAAAAGAGTTCTCTATTCAACTAGCAAAACAAATTGTAGATAAATTTGTAAAAAACACTAAAAAAGAAGTCTCAATAGATTTTATCCAAAAAGAAGTCTCAAAATATTTCGATATGGATGTTGCTACACTGCAATCTAAAACTAGAAAAAGACACATAGTTCAAGCAAGACAACTAGCAATGTATTTTGCAAAAAGATTAACAAAAACTTCTTTGGCAAGTATAGGAAGCCAAATAGGGCAAAGAGATCATGCTACTGTTCTTCATGCTTGTAAAACCGTAGATAACTTAACAGAAACCGACAAGCAGTTTAAGAAGTATGTAGACGATTTAACTAAGAAATTAACGTTTTAAATTAGAGCCCCAATTTTGGGGTTTTTTTATGATGAAAATACAAAAAGTTTTAATGGTTTGTTTGGGAAATATTTGTAGGTCTCCTTTAGCGCATGGTTTGTTAGAGTCTAAAGTATCTAGTGATATAATTGTAGACTCTGCAGGAACAGCTGCGTATCATGTGGGCAATTTACCAGATTCTAGATCTATAGATATTGCAAGTGTTTATGGGTTAGATATTACCCAACAAAGAGCAAGAAAATTTTCTAAAAAAGATTTTCAGGATTTTGATTTAATATTTGCAATGGATGAAAGTAATTACTATAATATTCTATCCTTGGCAACAACAGATACAGAGAGAAATAAGGTGAAAATGATTTTAGATGAACTGTATCCAAATGAAAACAAATCAGTGCCAGATCCTTATTATGGAGGAGAAGATGGATTTAAAAACGTTTACAAAATGCTAGATAAGGCAACAGATAAAATTGTACAAAATTATTTCTAATGAAAGGAAAATTATACCTCATTCCAACTACTTTAGGAGATTCAGAGCCATTAGAAGTTATGCCTATATCTGTTAAAAAAGTAGTAGAGCATTTGGATTGTTTTATAGTAGAAAATGAGAAATCTGCACGAAGGTTTATTAAAAAAATAACTCCAAAAAAGCCACAATCTTCTTTACAAATTATGATTATAGACAAATACACTGTAGAAGAAGAAACAAATAGATATTTAGATGTTTGTGAAAAAGGAATTAGTGTAGGTTTATTGTCAGAAGCTGGTGTACCTGCTATTGCAGATCCAGGAGCCAATATTGTAAAATTAGCCCACCAAAAGAATGTACAAGTTGTTCCTCTTGTTGGGCCATCTTCTATTTTACTAGCAATGATGAGTTCTGGCTTCAATGGTCAAAATTTTGCATTTAATGGCTATTTACCCATAGATAAAGCAGAACGTAAAAGAAAGATTAAAGAACTAGAGAGGCTTTCGTCAGATAAAAATCAATCTCAGATTTTTATAGAAACCCCTTATCGAAATGAAAAGATGTTTGCAGATTTAAAATCTGCCTTACATCCAAAAACAATGTTATGTATTGCTGTAGATATTACATTACCCTCAGAGTTTATTAAAACCATGTCTATTGCAGAATGGAAAAGGTTTCAGTCTGATTTTCATAAAAAGCCAGCTATATTTATTATCCATAAACAATAAATGTTGGTTAAAAAACAACCATTTTATTTTTAGTAATGGGTATAAATTTTGAAGCTAATATTATGAAGAAATTGCGCCTAAAGTATACAATTGTTCTAGAGTAGGGGTTTTGCTTCCTCCTTCTGGCTCTAGTGTAATTCCAAATGCTTCAGATTCATTTAAGTTGCTAATGGCAAATATTTTATTAGAATCTGTAGTAAATTTATCTAAAGTTCCTAGACTTGTAGGTGTTAAAGGAGACAGTTTTAAAGACCATACTTGGTAAACTTTTCCTTTTGGTGGTTCTGGTAACCCTTTTGCATCTAAGTAAATAGCATTAGATTTTTTATCCCAATATACTTTTGCGTACGCTTCAGGTGCAGCATCTTGCCCAGCCAACGGAACACTAATTATATTTTTATCTCTAAATATTTCTATAAGCTTTTCAGCTTCTGCCAGATTATTAGATGCTTTATCTATTTGCGCTTCTAATAGCTGTTTTTCTAACGCAAGTTCTTCTTTTAATTTATTGTTTTGAAATGAGGTATACGTAAGTACACAGCCTAGAATTACAGCAGCAACCCAACCTGTATACTGTAACCAGTTAGATTTATTGTTTTCTAAAGAGATAACTTTAGTTTCTTTTTTATCAATAGAATCTTTAATATCATCGAAAGAAAAGCTTTTATCTACTTTAGCAGCAGCAGTTAATTGAACAATAGCATTTTCAATACTTTTAACTTCTGCCTTTACATCAGGATATTTTTGCATGGCTTCGTATACTTCCTGATTTTCTTTTTCAGAAAGAGAGCCTGCAACATACAGTTCTAAAATACCGGATTCTATGTAATCTTTACTATTCATTATACACCTAACATGGATCGTAGTTCGTTAATACAGGTTCTGTTTCTTGTTTTAATTGTTCCTAAAGGAATATCTAATTCTTCTGATGCTTCTTTTTGAGTAAACCCTTTTAAATATAATAATTCAATTACTGATTTACATTTATCAGCAAGCTTATTTACAAATTCATGTAAGCCAATTGTATTTACTTTACTATTCAAATTATCTCTACTTGCTAATATATCTACGAAAAAATCGGAGTTAAGGTTTTGTTTAGATTCTTTAAATTTTTTACTTCTTGTATAATCTATTGCTGCATTTCTTGCAATATTAAGTAGCCAAGTAAAAAACCTTCCTTTTGCAGAAGAGTAAGTATCTGCTTTTTTCCATGCTTTTATAAAAACATCTTGGGTTATTTCTTGAGCAACATCATCATTTTTTACAATATTGTTTACTACACCAGAAATACTATCGCAATACATGTAATAAAGCTTTTCATAAGCTTTGACGTCTTTTTGCTGAAATTTTAATATAAGTTGCTCTAAATTCATGTAAAATGATGAAAAACGAAATTAAAGAATTTTTTTCGTTAGTTTAAAATCGAATCAGTTTTTTTACTTTATTTCTTGCAATATAATTCTTTACAATAGATTTTGCCATCTCTTTATTATGAATAGGAGTTAACAGTGTTTTTAGAATTTCTAAATTATTTTCTTGGTAAGCTAGGTTCGTGTAACCATAACTGTGTACGGCATTGTTCTCTATTAGAATAATTGCATTTTCTTCTGGTTCTCTCCCTTTATCTACAATTAAAAAGTTATCGTTATTAAAAGAAGTACTGTTGCTACTTATTTTTTTTCTAAAGTTATATTTAGGCGATAGTTTTTCTACTTCTAAATAGAATTTTAATCGGTTAAATAGTTCATTTCCAGTTTTATCAAAAGAAACAGAAAACGCTTTTTGCTGCACTTTTACAGCTCTTTTTGTATCTTTAAGAAATAACCTATTTAATTCTTTATTAATATTTTTTCCTCTACCAATGTATATTACTTTCCCTTCAGTATTGTGTATGTAATAAATACCAAAAACAGGAGGTAAGTTGTCTAATAACTTATTTAATCTTGCTTTTTGGATTCTTTTATCAAAATACTTTACCGTATTTTTTAGAATACTCTTATCAGCGTCTTTATCTAAGAGAATTTTAAATAATTTAACTGTTGCTAGTGCGTCTCCAGAAGCTCTATGCCTATCTGTAATTGGAATACCAAGAGATCTTGTAAGTTTGCCTAAACTATAGGAAGGTGCATCTTGAATAAGTTTTTTACTTAGTTCTACAGTGCATAAAGTATTTCTTTCGTAGTCAAATCCAAGTTGATTGAACTCATTTTTTAGCACTCTATAATCAAACGATGTATTATGAGCAACTAAAGTACAGTCTTTTGTAATTTCTACGATTCTTTTTGCAATTTCGAAGAACTTTGGCGCATTTACTAGCATTTTATTATTAATACCTGTTAGTTTAACAACAAAATCTTGTATTTCTTTTTCTGGATTTACTAAAGATATAAATTGGTCTATTATTTCGTGACCGTCAAATTTGTAGATAGCAATTTCTGTAATGCCTTCTTCATTAAATTGCCCTCCTGTAGTTTCTAAATCTAAAACTGCGTACACTTTTTCTTTTTCTAAATTGCTGCTAATCTAATTATTATAATTTCGTTTACCAAAAATAGCGCTTCCAACTCGAATCATATTACTACCATTTTCTATGGCAATCTTATAATCTCCACTCATTCCCATAGATAATGTGGTAAAGGATGGTTGTTGCAATTTTAGTTGATTGTAAAATGTAGAAAGCGATTTAAATTCTTTATTAATCTGCTTTGTATCGTTAGTAAATGTAGCCATACCCATTAATCCAACAATAGAAACATTTTTCATTTCTTTTAATTCTTGGGAGTTTAGAATATCTTGTATTGTGGTAAAATCTAAGCCAAATTTAGAATCTTCTTCTGCGATTTTAGCTTGTAACAAACATTTAATAACCCTGTTATGTTTAGCTGCTTGCTTGTTAATTTCTTTTAGCGTTTTTAGTTTGTCTACACCATGAATTAAATCTACAAAATGCGCCATATATTTCACCTTATTGCGCTGTAAATGGCCTATCATATGCCATTTAATATCTTTTGGTAAGGCATCGTATTTTTCTACCATTTCTTGTATTTTGTTTTCTCCAAAAACTCTCTGACCAGAATTATAGGCTTCTAAGATATCAGAGTTAGGCTTTGTTTTAGAAACGGCGACTAAGGTTATGTTTTCTGTAAGTGTATTTTTTAGTTCTTTAATATTTTCTTGAATCATCTATGTTTTTTTATAATTCGTACATTAATAATCCACTTCTCATTTTTGGTTCTATATAGGTTGTTTTTGGAGGCATTACCAATCCTTCATCAACGATTTTTTTTATTTCTTTAATATTACAAGGATACATGCCAAAGGAAACGCAAAAATCTCCTGCATCTACTTTAGTTTTTAATTCTAATCCATCAGACTTATCTTGTGAATATACAATTTTGCTATCGTCTCTAATATCTTTTATCCCTAATATTGGTGCTAGAATTGTCTTGTATAGAATTTGTGCATCTAATTCACTTAAGGTATCTGTAAATTTATATACAGATTCACGCAATTTTAATTCATAAAATTTACCATCCAAATACATACTAAAGTGATGTTTTTCTTTGGGTTTGTATAATTTTAACCCTTTTTCTTCTATCATAAAGTATGTGTCTAGCTCCATTAGAAATTCTTCTGAGGTTAATCCATTTAACGATTTAATAAACCTGTTAAATTCGTAAATGCTTATTTGGCTAGCAGGTAAAAGATAGCTCATAAAAAAATTATAAGGTTCTTCTCCTGTGTCATCTGGATTTTGTTCTGCAAGATGTTTGGCTAATAAACAAGAAGAAGTGGTTCTATGATGCCCATCTGCAATGTAAAGAGTTTCAATACTACCAAAAGCTTTGCTAATTTGCTCTACATCTTTTTGTTTGTTGATTATCCATAAAGTATGCAAATCTCTATCTGTAGAGGTAAATTCATATTCAGGACGAGTATCTAAATAGCCTTTAATAATTTTTTCTACTGCATCATTATCTGGATATGTTAATAATACTGGTTCTGGATTAAAGCCAGTATTTTTTAAATAATGCTCAAACATTAATTCTCTAGACGCTAGAGTTCTTTCATGAATTTTAACTTTATTTTCGTGGTAATCTTTAGCTGCTACAGAGCCAATAATACCACAATAACGTTTACCATCTGGTTTAATTTTTTGGTAAATGTAAAAAGATGCATCGTTGTCTTGTGTAAAGATATTTTCTTCTTTAAACTCTAAATATCTATTGTATACTAACTTGAATTGTTGTTCTCCTGAGATGTTTTTGTGATGAAATTTATACCCAGGATTAACAACATGTAAAAAGCTAAAAGGATTAAAAGCTAATTTTGCAGAAAGCTCATCAGGAGAATAAGATTCGTAAGATTTAGAAGAAACTAGTGCTACTTTGTCTCTTGTTGGTCTAACTGCTTTAAAAGGTTTAACATTAGCCATATTTTTACTTTAAAAGTTTTATTATTTGCACTGCTAATTCGTTGCTAATTCGTTGTTCTGCTTCTATTGTTTCTGAACCAATATTTGGAGATAAAGACAAATTATTGTGCATTAATAATTGTACTGCAGGCGTTGGTTCTGTTTCAAAAACATCTAAGCCAGCAAATAGTACCTTACCGTTGTCTACAGCTTTTATTAAATCTACTTCATTTATAATACCGCTGACTGATGTGTTTATAATTCCTACACCTTGTTTCATTTTATCAAACTCTGAAGCAGTAATTAAATAGTCTTCTTGCTCCGAAACGTGAAGTGAGATAAAATCTGCAGATTTTAAGAGTTCATCTAATGGAATTGTATTTAAAGGAAAAGCAACTTTTTGCCCATTAAAAAAATCTAGAGTTATGGTTTCTTCATCAACATTGGTATCTGAAGCTATTACATTCATTCCAATACCAAATGCAATTTTTGCAACTTCTTTACCTGTTTTACCAAGTCCAATAATTCCTAGCGTTTTGCCCCTTAATTCTATTCCTTGTGAGTATGCTTTATTAAGTTCTTTAAAGCGAGTATCTCCTTCTAACGGCATTTCTCTATTAGAGGCATGTAAAAAACGAACCATACCAAATAAATGTGCAAAAACTAATTCTGCAACTGCTCTAGAGGAAGCTGCAGGTGTGTTTATTACATGAACACCATTATCTACTGCATATTCTACATCTATGTTGTCCATTTTAACTCCAGCTTTAGCAATTAATTTCAGGCTTGGACAATTTTCTATCAATTCTTGCCTAACCTGTGTTTTTTTAACTACAATAGCATCTATAGAATTTTCATTTAAGTAGTTTTCTAATTGATTTTGAGCTACTTTAGTTTCAATTAGTTCGAAACCAGCATTTGTCAACTTTTCTTTTGCTTCTACTGCAATACCATCGTTTGCTAATATTTTCATATTGTTTTTTCTAATTTGTATGTTTTCTTTCAAATTCTTGCATTACATCTACCAATGCCTGAACACTATAAAGCGGCAAAGCATTATACATACTTGCTCTATAGCCCCCAACAGATCTATGACCATGTAAACCACTAATGCCTTCAGCTTGCCACATTTTATCAAAGTCTGCTTTTAGTTTAATGTCAGTAATAGTAAAAGTAGCATTCATTGTGCTTCTATCTTCTTTAGCAACCAATCCAGTAAAAAAAGAGTTTCTATCTATCTCCTTATACAAAAGTGTTGCTTTTTTTTGGTTAACTTTTTCTATAAAAGGAATACCTCCTAAGTCTTTTAGCCATTGCAGGGTTAGCATAGACACATACACAGCAAAAACAGAGGGTGTGTTAAACATACTGTCTTTTTCTATGTGTGTTTTGTAGTTAAGCATAGAAGGAATGTGTCTTTTTACATTTCCAAGTATGTTTTCTTTTAAGATAACTAGAGTTGTTCCAGCAGGGCCCATATTTTTTTGAGCACCAGCGTATATGACATCAAACTTTTCAAAATCTAATTGTCTAGAAAAAATATCAGAACTCATATCACAAACTAAAGGGATATTGGTTTGTGGAAAAGTTTTTAGTTGCGTGCCAAATATTGTATTATTACTAGTGATATGGAAATAATCTGCGTCTTCTGGTATGGCATATTTCTTTGGAATGTAGCTATAGTTTTTGTCTTTTGAAGAGGCAACTTCTATAATTTCGCCAAAAGCATTAGCTTCTTTTATAGCCTTGTTAGACCAAGTGCCTGTATCTAAATATGCGGCTTTAGTTTCTAATAAATTATACGCAACCATTAAAAACTCTAAACTTGCACCACCTTGTAAAAATAATGCTTGATACCCTTTACCTTTTAAACCTAATAATTCTAGTGCTAAAGATCTTGCATTTTCTATAACCTCTACAAATGCAGGACTTCTATGCGATATTTCTACCAAAGATAAGTTCTCATTATTAAAGTTAATTATGGCTTCTGATGCCTTTTTTAAAACAGATTCTGGTAAAATACAAGGGCCAGCACTAAAATTGTGTTTTTTCATAATTTATAGATTAGCTAAAAATTCTAATGTATTTACACCATCTGCAAAATCTGTTAATTTAGGTTGTTGGGTTTTTCCAAACTCTACTTCGTTTTCTATAAAGTTTTTAGAAACTATACACTGTATTTTATCTCGATCTTGGTGAAGCTTAATTTTTAAATCTATCTCGTTATCGTAATACTCATAAAAAATAGTTGCAATAGGAGAGGCATAACTTTGGTCTTCTTTAATCATTAAAAAGCCATTTTCTAACAAGTCAAACTCACTCATTAAATAAACTGCTTTATTGTAATCGTAATTATTAGCGTATTTTTTATTATTTATAATATCACGCTTGTTATACATTCCATTAAAAAAACTTTCAAAATTATACTCTTTTGGTACAAACAATTTAGAAACACTTCTGCAACCCAATCCAAAATATTGAAAAATATCGTTAGAAAGGTTTTCAAAATCCTCTATAGTTTCATTCCCAGTTAAGACAGCTACAGAATTTCTATTTTTTCTAATAATATTGGGCTTTTCTTTAAAATAATATTCAAAATAACGGGCAGTATTATTACTGCCTGTTGCAATTACGGCATCAAAATTATTAAGTTTATCTTCTGTAAACTGAATAGTTCCTTTTAATTCTGGTTCTACATATTCAAGATATTTTGCAATGAAAGGAAGCAGATGTTTGTCATTAGAAGATTGCTTTACGAGTACATTGTTTCCACTAAGAATTACAGATAAGAAGTCGTGAAATCCAACAAGTGGAATATTGCCAGCCATAACTATGGCTACATTCTTTTTATTCTCATGAAAATTAAACCTACTAACGTAGTTTTTTAAATTCTCTTTTACCAACAAAGCACTCCAAGATTCTAAAGCAAAAAAGATATTTTCTTTGGTAAACCAAGAGTTACTTTCTTGTGTTATTTTTATTTGATGAAGAAATCCATCAAAAAATAAGTCATTAAAAGGAATATCTTCTTTTTTTTCTACTTTTTCATTCGTAAATTGGCTTAAAAATTTACCCAATGTATCAAAAGCAAGAACTCTAGATTTAATACTATTCATTTATTTTGGATGTAAATAATTTACAGTTTATTTTTGCAGTTGCAAAGGTACAAAAACAGAAAAGAAAATTATGGCTATTATAATAACAGATGAGTGTATAAATTGCGGAGCTTGCGAGCCAGAATGTCCAAATACAGCGATTTATGAAGGTGCAGACGATTGGAAATATTCCGATGGTACAGATTTAAGTGGAAATATAGTTTTGCCTAATGGAAAATCTGCCAACGCAGATGAAGAGCAAGAGCCTATATCAGATGAAATTTATTACATCGTTGCTGATAAGTGTACAGAATGCATGGGTTTTCATGAAGAGCCACAATGTGCTGCAGTATGTCCTGTAGATTGTTGTGTGCCCGATGATAATAATGTAGAAACAGAAGAAGAATTACTTGCAAAGCAGAAGTTTATGCATAACGATTAAGTAATAATATTTACTTCAATTTCTAAAGATATTCCAAACTTGCTAGCAATAGTAGTTTGGATTTTTTTTGCAAGATTATGTATGGCTTTCCCAGAAGCACCTCCGTAATTAACAAGTACAAGTGCCTGCCTTTCATGAACACCATAGTTACCAAATTTTTTTCCTTTAAATCCTGCTTTTTCAATCAGCCAACCTGCAGGAACCTTTACCTCTATATCAGAAACAGGATATGAAGGTATATCACTATATTTTTGCTTTAATTTTTTATATTGATTAATGTCTATTACTGGATTCTTAAAAAAACTTCCGCTATTTCCAATTTCTTTGGGGTTTGGAAGCTTTGAGTTTCGAATCTTTATAATAGCATCAGAAATATTTTTTAAAGTTGGATGTTTTATGTTGTTTAATTCAAGCTCTTCTTCAATGGCGCCATAAGAAGTATTAAGATTGTGGTTCTTTTTAGTTAATTTAAAACTTACGGCAACAATAATATATTTTCCTTTGGCATTGTTTTTAAAAATGGAATCTCTATATCCAAATTTGCATTGATTATTAGTAAATTCAACAATATTTCCAGTGTCAATTTCTACTGCTTTTACTTTGGTTATAGTTTGTTTAACTTCTACGCCATAAGCACCAATATTCTGAATTGGACAAGTACCAACAGCACCTGGTATAAGCGATAAGTTTTCTATTCCTCCATAATTATTATCTACAGCCCATAAAACAAAATCGTGCCAATTTTCACCAGCATTTGCAGTTACCTGAGCTGTATTTTCATCTTGTTTATCTATAACAATACCTTTGATGTTTATATGAACTACTAATTTTTCTATGTCTTTTGTAAGTAGCATATTGCTTCCACCTGAGAGAATAAAAATGTTAGTATTATAGTTTAAGACATCTTGTAACTCTTTAATGGTGTTAACAGAGACAAATTGCTTAGCAAGAACGTCTATACCAAAGGTATTATAACTTCTTAAGGATATGTTTTCTGAAATTTCCAACTAGTTTGGATAACTATTTAACGCTTCTTCAAGAATGTCTACAGCTCTTAAAATATCTTTCTTATTTAATACGTATGCAATTCTAACTTGGTTTTTGCCCATTCCTTCTGTAGAATAAAAACCACTTGCAGGTGCTACCATTATAGTTTCTTTATTTGAATTAAAACTTTCTAATAACCATTGAGCAAAATGGTCTGCATCCTTTACAGGTAACTCTACAACGCAATAAAATGCACCTTTTGGTTTAGCAACTCTAACACCATCTATTTTCTCTAATGCCTCTACTAAAGTATTTCTACGTGCTACATATTCTTTTTTAACATCATCAAAATAACTTTGAGGAGTATCTAGAGCAGCTTCACTAGCTATTAATGCGTAGGTAGGAGGGCTAAGTCTTGCTTGAGCAAATTTTATAGCAGTATTTATAAATTCTTCATTTTTAGAAACAATACAGCCAATTCTTGCACCACACATGCTATATCTTTTTGATACAGAATCTATTACTATTGCATGATTTTCTAAACCATCTACAGACATAATAGAATTATGCGTTAATCCATCATAGGTAAATTCTCTGTATACTTCATCAGCAATAAGAAATAAGTCGTGTTTGATAGCTATTTCTTTTAATTTTTCTATTTCTTCTTCAGAATATAAATAACCAGTTGGATTTCCTGGGTTACAGATTAGAATGGCTTTTGTATTTGCAGTTATTAATTTCTCAAATTCTTCTATTTTTGGTAAAGCAAAGTTGTCTTCAAATTTAGAGATGACAGGAACTACCTTAACACCAGAAGCTGTAGAAAAGCCATTATAATTGGCATAGAATGGTTCTGGTATTATAATTTCATCACCTGGATCTGTAATAGCACCCATTGTAAATAATAATGCTTCAGAACCACCAGTTGTTGCTATTAAATTATTTGCGCTTACAGAAATTCCGTAATTTTGGTAATATTTGGCTAATTTTTTTCTGTATTCTTCAGAACCTTCAGATCTAGCGTAAGAAAGTATTTCTATATTATTATTTTTTACAGCATCTAATGCAACTTGTGGAGTTTTTATGTCTGGTTGTCCAATATTTAAATGATATACCTTAACTCCATTTTTTTTTGCATCTTCAGCAAATGGCACCAATTTTCGAATTGGAGATTGAGGCATTTCTTTTCCCTTTTTAGATACGTATGGCATATTATGTGTTTTTATTTTTTACAAATTTCTTAAATTATTTTTACTTCAAAGATTTATTTTAAGCAAATATTTTATGGAACTATAATGGTTAAAGTTTTATTAATTTAAAATCGAACAAAATCTTATATTGTAATTTTGTAAAAATTATATTTTTTCTTGAAGAAATTATTTTCACTTCTTTTTTTGATATATTTTGCGACATTGCAAACCATATCATCGCAAACTGGTTTCAAGTTTTCGAATCCTGACAGAGGATATCAAAAAATTAACTTCGAATTAATAAATAACCTTATCGTAATACCTATAGAGATTAATGGTCAAGAATTATCTTTCATTTTAGATTCTGGTGTTAGCAAAACAATTTTATTCAATTTAACAGATAACGATAGTATTGGATTAAATAATGTTGAAAGAGTAGCCTTACGAGGTTTGGGTGGTGGAGACCCAATTGATGCTTTACTATCTAAAAATAATACTTTAAAATTAGGTGAATTAGAAAGCAATAACGAAAGTATTTATGTGGTTCTTAAAGATTATTTTGATTTGTCTGGAAAAATGGGAACAACCATTCATGGTATTATTGGGTATTCGTTACTAAGAAATTTTCAAGTTAAAATTAATTATTCAGCAGAAAGTTTAAAATTTTACACATCAAAAAAAGGAAACATTAAAGATTGCAGAAGATGTGAAGTACTTCCAATAGAATTTTATAGAAAGAAGCCATATTTAAAAGCTAAAGTTCAATTAGATACTGTTGGTAACAAACTAACAGACGTTAAACTATTAATTGATTCTGGAGGAAGTGACGCACTTTGGTTGTTTGAAGACAGTAATGAAAAAATTAAAACTCCAAAAAAGTTTTTTAAAGACATTTTAGGAGAAGGGCTAAGTGGAACAATCTACGGAAACAGAAGTAGAATTAAAAAAGTACAACTAAAATCATTTGAACTAAAAGAACCTACAGTTTCCTTTTTAGATTCCGTTTCTACAAGAAATGCACGATCTTTTAAATCTAGAAATGGTAGTGTTGGAGGTGAGATTTTAAGACGCTTTACAGTTTGGTTCGATTACAGAAACAAAGCCATAACGTTAAAAAAGAACGGTAATTTCTGTAAAAGTTTTAATTATAATATGAGTGGCTTGTATGTTGCTTACAACGGAAAACAACTCGTAAAACAAGAAAATTACAATAGAATTACTGATTTTTACAATCAAGAAGGAAGACGAAATAATACGATTAGTTTAATTACCAGTTATTCTTATAAATTTAAACCTTCTTTTAAAATAAAAGATGTAGTAGAAGGTTCACCAGCATACAATGCAGGTGTGTTAAAAAACGATATTATTAGAAAAATAAACGGAAATCCAGTTTATAATTATAATCTTGTAGAGATTAACAATATCTTAAGATCTAGAGCTAATAGAAAACTACTCTTAGAAGTTGAGAGAAATGGAAAAATAAAAAAGTTTAGATTTAAACTTAAAAAAAGAGTGTAATACTATTTTGCACTAGAAACCTTACTCTTTTTGTTTTCAACTGAGACACTATTTTTAATAATTCCCTTAATTCTAATACGCTTAACTTGATTCTTAGCATTAGAAAAAATTGTAATAGTTTTAGAAAATCCACCTACTCTTTTTGTATCATAAGAAACTTTTATCTCTCCTTTGCTACCAGGCATTATTGGCTTTTCTGGCTTTTCTGGTACTGTACATCCACAAGAAGACTGCACATTTTTTATAATAAGAGGTTTGTCACCAATATTTTTAAAAACGAAAATGCGTTCTCCATCAGAACCCTTAGAAATAGTTCCATAATCTATTAGTTCTTTTTCAAATTTAAATTCCTGTGCGTTAATAGATAAAGCAACTAAAAAAAGAAATAAAAAAGATACAATTGTTTTCATGGGTTATATTTTATATGGTAAAATTATAACATAAAATTTATTTTAAAAAATCAATGCTGTTTTTTCTCTACAACTAAGAGAATTGTATTTTTGCCAATTGTATATTTAAATAATTCCAAAGCATGACAATTCCTTCTAAATATGATGCTACAAAAGTAGAAGATAAATGGTACCAATACTGGATGAGTAATAATTATTTTCACTCTACGCCAGATGAAAGAGAACCATACACAATCGTAATTCCACCTCCAAATGTTACAGGTGTCTTACACATGGGGCACATGCTAAATAATACAATTCAAGATGTATTAATAAGACGTGCACGTTTACTAGGTAAAAATGCATGTTGGGTTCCTGGTACAGACCACGCATCTATTGCTACAGAAGCTAAAGTCGTTGCTAAATTAAAAGAGCAAGGTATTTCTAAAAGCGATTTAACTAGAGAAGAGTTTTTAAAACATGCTTTTGAATGGAAAGAAGAATATGGTGGAATTATTTTAGAGCAACTAAAAAAGTTAGGCGCTTCTTGCGATTGGGAAAGAACTGCCTTTACTATGGATCCTGAAATGTCTGAAGCTGTAATTAAAATTTTTGTTGATTTATACAACAAAGGATTAATCTACAGAGGTTTCAGAATGGTTAATTGGGATCCTGAAGCAAAAACTACACTATCTGATGAAGAAGTTATTTACGAAGAAAAACAAGGCAATCTATATTATTTACAATATAAAATAGAAGGTTCAAACGATACCTTAACTATAGCAACCACTAGACCAGAAACTATATTTGGCGATACTGCAATTTGTATTAACCCAAATGACGAAAGATTTACACACTTCAAAGGAAAAAAAGCAATTGTACCCTTGTGTAATAGAGTAATTCCAATTATAGAAGACGATTATGTAGATGTTGAGTTCGGAACAGGATGCCTAAAAGTTACGCCAGCTCATGATGAAAATGACAAAAATTTAGGTGATAAACATAACTTAGAAGTAATTGATATTTTTAATGACGATGCTACTTTAAATCAATACGGATTACATTATCAAGGAAAAGATCGTTTTGTTGTTAGAAAAGAGATTGTAAAAGAGTTAGAAGAAAGCGGAATCTTACTAAAAACAGAACAACATACTAACAAAGTAGGAACTTCCGAAAGAACAAAAGCAGTAATTGAACCACGATTATCTGACCAATGGTTTTTAAAGATGCAAGACCTTGTAAAACCTGCTATTGAAGCAGTTTTAGGAGATAATAATGAAGTAAATCTTGTACCAAAGAAATTCGAAAATACCTATCGCCATTGGATGAGCAACATCCGAGATTGGAATATTTCGCGTCAGTTATGGTGGGGACACCAAATACCTGCATACTATTATACACCAGCAAATGGTAAAGAAGAATTTGTTGTTGCAGAAACCAAAGAAGAGGCTTTAAAGTTGGCTTGGAAAAAATCTAACGATTACGAATTAACCTTAGAAGATTTAAGACAAGATGAAGATGCCTTAGATACTTGGTTCTCATCATGGTTGTGGCCAATGTCTGTTTTTGACGGAATTAGAAATCCAGATAATGAAGAATTCAACTATTATTATCCTACAAATGATCTGGTTACTGGACCAGATATTTTATTCTTTTGGGTAGCTAGAATGATTATTGCAGGATATGAATTTAATGGGCAAAAACCTTTTGAAAATGTTTACCTCACTGGTTTAGTTAGAGATAAACAAAGAAGAAAAATGTCTAAATCTTTAGGGAATTCACCTGACGCATTAAAGTTGATAGAAGAATATGGTGCAGATGGCGTTAGAGTTGGTTTACTATTAAGTTCGGCTGCTGGAAACGACTTGTTGTTTGATGAAGATTTATGTAAGCAAGGAAAAGGTTTTGCAAACAAAATATGGAATGCTTTTCGTTTAATTAAAGGTTGGGAAATTGATACTACTTTAGAGCAACCAGAAACAGCAAAGCTAGGCTTACAATGGTATGAAGCTAAATTTCAAAAAGCATTGTTAGAAATTGAAGATCACTTTTCTAAATACAGACTTTCAGATGCTTTAATGACAATTTATAAGCTAATTATGGATGATTTTTCTTCCTGGTTACTAGAAATTGTTAAGCCTGCATACCAAAAGCCAATAGATGTTTATACTTTTAATACTGTTATTAAAGTGCTGGAAGATAATTTAAAAATTTTACATCCTTTTATGCCTTTCTTAACAGAAGAAATATGGCAACATATTGCAGAAAGAAATGCTGATGAGGCATTAATTATTTCTAGATATCCAGAAATTAAGGAATTTAATAAAGAAATAATAGCAGATTTTGATTTTGCAGCTGATGTTATTTCAGGAATTAGAACCATAAGAAAAGATAAAAATATATCTTTCAAAGATGCTATCGTATTAAATGTGTGGAATAATGAAAATGCAACCAAAACTTTTGATGCAATCATTCAAAAACTTACAAATTCTGAAACGATAAACTACGTAAATGAGAAGGTTGATGGTGCATCATTTAGAGTAAAATCTAATGAATACTTTGTGCCAATTTCTAACGAGAATATAGATGTTGAAGCAGAATTACAAAAATTAAATGCTGAGTTAAAACGAGCAGAAGGTTTCCTGTTTGAAGTTCAAAAAAAGTTGTCTAACGAACGCTTTGTTGCAAATGCTCCAGAAAAAGTAGTTGCTCTTGAAAAGAAAAAGGAATCTGATGCAAAAGCAAAAATAGAGACGATTAAGAATAGTATTAATTCTTTACAATAAAAAAAGCTCCATTAGGAGCTTTTTTTATGCTTTTAATAATACTTTATTATAGTTTTTGTAATACATCATTACAATAAAAGATGCTATTAATGATGAGGCCATACCTTCAATTAATAAACTTATAAAAACCTCTGCTAAAGATAAGTCACCTCCAATTAAGAAAGACCTGTTCATTACTTCTAAAAAACTTGGATTAATAAACTCAATATATCCAATAACTCCAATTATGGAAAATATAACCGATAAAACTGAAGTTTGTAATCCAATTCCTAAATTATTAATAAACTTGGTTTCTTTGTTATGGTCTATATTTTGTGTAATTGCTAGTTTGGTTCCATATAAAACAAAAACAAGATTTAAGAAACGTAAGTATGGATTATCATGTAATCCGAAAAGTTTGGATAAAAAGAAAAAACCAGCAATTAATAAAGTTATTAGTACTGCGTTTTTTATAATTATTTTATTGGTATTCATTTAGTATAATTTTTTTTAGATTCACTCAAAGTTACAATTTAATAACCTTTACAAGTATTAATAAATGTTAAGGTATTAGTCTTAAAGTGTTAAAAATGAATAAAATATGTTAATTATCTAAACTAAAGCTTCTTTAAGTATAGAAATTGGGTGTTTGGCTAATTTATTTGTACCATCAAGAATTTGATGTCTACAACTTGTACCAGAAGCAGCTATTTCTACATTGTTTTCACAGTTTCTTATTTTAGGAAATAAAGTATCTTCACCAACTTGCATACTTACTTTATAGTGTTCTTTTTCATATCCAAAAGAACCAGCCATTCCACAGCAACCAGTATTTAAAATAGATACTTTAAAATGAATAGGTATGTTAAGCATTTGAAAGGTTGGGTGATTCCCAATTAATGCTTTTTGGTGGCAATGACCGTGAATTTTCACTGTTTTTTCTTGATTACCAAAAGAATCTTTAGAAATGTTCTCTTTTTTAAATTCTTTTACAATAAACTCCTCTACTGTTAAAGTATATTTCGCAATTTTTTTAGCATTCGTAATATCATCAGCTAGTCTAAGGTATTCATCTTTAAAGGATAAAATAGCAGAGGGTTCAATACCAATTAATGGAGTTTCTTTAGAAATAATGTCTTTAAAAATAGCAATATTCTTATTGCAGATTTCTTTTGCCTCTTTTAAAAAACCTTTGGAGATGTAGCTTCTTCCGCTCTCAAAATGTTCTATTATTTCTACAGAATATCCTAATTTGTGAAGTAAAATAATTGCATCCTTTCCTATTTCTACGTCGTAAAAGTTGGTAAATTCATCACAAAATAAATAAACTTTATTACTGCTATTAGAGAAGTTTTGTTTAGAAAACCAGGATAGTAATGTTTCTTTAGCTAGCTTAGGTACACTTCTTTCTTTAGCGATACCCATTAAAGCTTTCATTACAAAAGAGTTGGTAACAAAATTGGTTAGATAAGGTAATTTACTACCTATTGCATTCAATTTAGAATTGTTAGCAAATAGTTTACTTCTAAGAGAATAACCGTTTGATTCTTGATATTGAAATAAAAACTCTGCTTTCATAGTAGCTATATCAACATTACTTGGGCACTCAGAAGCACAAGCTTTACAGCTTAAACATAAATCTAAAACCTCTTTTAATTCTTCAGAATTAAACTTATTTGGATTGGTGTTGTTTGTTAAAACTTCTCTAAAAGTGTTAGCTCTTGCTCTTGTAGTGTCTTTTTCGTTTTTAGTAGCTCTGTAACTTGGACACATAGTTCCACCAGCTTCTGCAGATTTTCTACAATCTCCAGAACCGTTACATTTTTCAGCAAGCCTTAGAATTCCTTTATTATCTGCATAATTTTGAATGGTTTTAATTTTTGGTTCTTCACGATTAACTTCATATCGTAAAGATTCGTCCATTGGAAATGGATTTATCACCTTACCCTTATTAAAAATATTTTCAGGGTCAAATGCGCTTTTAATGCGTTTTAAGAGTTCGTAATTTTTAGTACCTATCATTAAAGGAATAAACTCAGCACGTACTATTCCATCTCCATGCTCGCCACTAAAAGAACCTTGGTATTTTTTAACAAGCTTAGCGGTTTCTGTTGTTATTTTTCGAAACAAAATAACATCAGCTTTCTTCTTTAAATTTAAGATAGGTCTTAAGTGAAGTTCTCCTGCACCAGCATGTGCATAATACACCGTTTTTTGCTGGTATTTTTCCATGATTTTGGTAAAATCTCTAATATAACTTGGTAAATCTTCTAGAGCAACAGCAGTATCTTCAATGCAGGCCACAGCCTTAGGATCGCCAATCATATTCCCTAAAGCTCCAAGACCAGCTTTTCTTAGGTAGTGCACATTAGCAATATCTTTCTCATAAACCTTTGGAAAATGATAGCCAAAATTATTCTTCTTTAAATCGTTTATAAGATTATCTGCAAGTTGTTCTGCCTTTTCAATAGAATTTGCAGCAACTTCTAGCATTAAAATTGCTTCTGGATCGTCTTGTATAAAAAACCGATGTTGTGCTAAATTTCTGTTATTTTTAGTACAATCTAAAATGGTTTTATCCATTAATTCACAATTATATAAATCGTGTTTCATTGCAGTTACAGTTGCTTCAAGGCTTTCATTTATACTAGTAAAATGAGCGCATACCATAATATTTACACTAGGTGGTAATGGATCTAATTGTAGTGTAATTGCAGTAGAAAAAGCTAATGTTCCTTCGCTTCCTGTAAGAAGTTTAGCAATATTTATATTTTTAGAAGAACCACCAAATAAGTCTAGTTCTAGTAACGCATCAATGGCATATCCTGTATTTCTTCTGTGAATAGAAGGTTTAGGAAACTGTGTTCTTATTTCTTTTTGTGTATCTGCTACCGTTAATTCATCAAAAATCCTTTTATAGATTGCTCCTTCTAAGGTTTTTTCTTTACTTTTTTCAATAAATTCTTTAGAAGATAGCTCATTAAATACAGCTGTACTTCCATCGCTTAAAATAGCTTCAATTTCAATGACTTTATCACGAGTTACACCATATTTTATAGAAGTGCTTCCTGAAGAATTATTACCAACCATACCACCTATCATACATCTATTGGATGTAGAAGTATTTGGACCAAAAAACAATCCAAAAGGTTGTAAAAAACGATTTAAATCATCTCTTATAATACCAGGTTGCACTGTTATGGTTTTTTCACTTTCATTAAAGGCAAGTATAGAAGTAAAGTGTTTAGAGACGTCCACTATAATTCCATCGCTAACACATTGTCCAGCAAGAGAAGTACCTGCAGTTCTAGGAACAAGACTTATTTTATGCTTTGTCGCGAAATCAACTAAGATTTTTATATCTAGTTCATTTTTAGGAAAGGCTACAGCTAATGGTGTTTTTTTATACACTGATGCATCAGTAGCATAGATGTTTTTATGAAGATTATCAAAAACAACCTCTCCAGTAAGTTTAGAATTTAATTGATTCAAATAATTTACAGACACCATAATTAAATGTACGAACAACAAATATCTAAATAAATCGAATTTGAACAGTATTACATTCTAAAAAATATTTAATTTTAACTCATTCTACGTTAACTATATGAAATACAAATACCTTATTGCATTTTTCATTGTAAACATTCTTTTATCGTGCACAACTAATAAAGAGGAATCTGCAGATCTCATTATTAAAAATGCAAATGTTTACACATTAAATTGGTCAGATCCTGATAAAAATGGTAATCCTGCTAAAGATGCACCTATTAAAAATAATCAGTATCAGTTTGATGCTGAGGCAATAGCAATCAAAAATGGAAAAATCTTATATGTTGGTACGAACGATTTAATTAATAAATACAGAGCATCTTTCACAAAAATTATAGATGCAGAAGGAGCTGTTGTTATACCTGGATTAATTGAATCTCATGGTCATTTACAAGAGATAGGAGAAAAGAAAGAAGCAATTAAACTTAATGGATTATCTCATCAAGAAATTATAGATTTAATTAGTGCAAAAACTAAAAAAGTAAATGAAGGAGAATGGATTATTGCTTCTGGTTGGGATGAAGCAGAGTTTGCAAATAATTATCCAGATTTAGATCTTTTGAGTAAAAAAACACCAAATAATCCAGTTGTTCTTATTGGATTACGTGGTTTTGGAGTTATGGGAAACAAGTTAGCTTTTCAAAAAGCAGGAATTACCAAAAATTCAATAACACCAAAAGGAGGTGAAATTTTAATGAATAATAATGGCAGTCTAAAATATGTTTTGCTTAACCAAGCAAAACGATTACTCATAGAAAAAATTCCAAAGAAAACTTTAGCGCAAAATATTAAAACAATGCAATATGGTTTTGATAAACTTTTGCAGCTAGGTTTTACAACCACACATAATTTGGGTGTAGATGAAGACCATATGGAAGTGTATACCTATTTAAATACTAAAAATAGGCTTCCAATGCGAGTTCATGCATTTATTGCGGCTAGAAAATATAACCTTAACCTAGTAAACAAATGGCTAGAAAAAGGACCAACAACTAATAATCAATCGTTTCTTCAAGTTAGAGGGTTTAAAGGCTATTATGATGGTTCCTTGGGTTCTAGAGGCGCAAAGTTTCTAGAAGACTATTCAGATAAAAATGGAGTTACAGGTGTTGCAGGGAAAGCATATGGATTTGATGAAAGTTTAATAATGAAAGCTCTAGATAAAGGCTTTCAACTCGCTATTCATGCCATAGGAGATAAAGCAAATAGAGATGTTTTAGATTTGTATGAAGATTATTTTAGTACAAACCAAGCAGCCAAACAGTTAAGGCATAGAATAGAGCATGTACAAGTTGTTCATCCAGAAGATTTTTCTCGATTTGCAAAATTAAATATTATTGCATCTATGGAGCCAGCGCATGCTGTAGAAGACATGCCTTGGGCAATAGATAGAGTTGGTGAAGAGAGAATAAAAGGAGCTTATGCCTGGAGAACGCTTTTACAAAACAATGCGAAACTTATTTTTAATTCTGATTTTACGGGGTCAGATCCAAGTTTTTTTTACGGAATGTATTGCGCTATAACCAAAAGAAATATTAAAAACGGTGCTGTTTATTTCAAAAATCAAGCATTAACTCCAGAGGAAACCTTAAGAGCATATACGATTTGGGGAGCCTATGTATCCAATCAAGAAAATTTAACAGGAACTATAGAAGTAGGTAAATGGGCAGATTTAACCTTTATAGATGTAGATATTTTAAATGATAATCCAGAAGTAATTCTTAAGGGTAAGGTTTTAAAAACCATTATTAATGGTGATATAAAATTTGATTCTAAAAACCTAAATTAAAGTATTGGTGTGTTTCTTATCTTTGTTTAAAACATAAATATTTAACACCAATGAAAAAAACACTTGCATTTATTTACTTATTGTTAGTAAGTATTTCATTATCAGCACAAAAAGTTGATTTATCGTATTATTTACCAACCAATGTAACTTATAATAAAGACATTCCTACTCCAGAATCTGTAATTGGTCATGAAGTAGGAGAGTGGCATATTACCCACGACAAGTTAGTAGAATATATGAAAGTTCTTGCAGCATCTTCTGATAGAATTTCTATTGAAAATAGAGGTAAAACTTATGAAGATAGACCATTGCTATTACTAACTATTACTTCTCCAGAAAACCATAAAAATATTGATGCAATTCGAGAAAAACATATTGCAGCTACCAATAATGCAGAAGTTAATGTTTTAGATAACCCAATTGTAGTATACCAAGGTTTTTCTATTCATGGAAATGAACCAAGTGGTTCTAACGCTGCTTTAGCAGTTGCATACTATTTAGCTGCAGCAAACAATATAGACGATTTGTTAAATAATGTGGTAATATTATTTGATCCATCTTTTAATCCTGATGGTTTACAACGATTTGCTTATTGGGCAAATACAAACAGAAGTAAAAATATAAATCCAGATCCAAATGATAGAGAGTATTCTGAAATTTGGCCAAGAGGAAGAACAAACCATTATCAATTTGATATGAATCGTGACTGGCTGCCTGTTCAATTACCTGAAAGTAAAGCAAGAATAGCAACTTTTCATAAATGGTTACCAAATATTTTAACAGATCATCATGAAATGGGAAGCAATTCTAGTTTCTTTTTTCAACCAGGGATTCCTTCTAGAACAAATCCTTTAACACCACAATTAAATCAAGACTTAACCAAAGAGATAGCAACATATCATGCAAAAGCATTAGATAAAATAGGTTCTTTATATTATTCTGAAGAGAGTTTTGACGACTTTTATTATGGTAAAGGGTCTACTTTTCCTGATATTAATGGAAGTATAGGTATCTTATTTGAGCAAGGAAGTTCTAGAGGTCATGCACAGGAAACTGTAAATGGTGTGTTAACTTTTCCTTTTACCATTAGAAATCAGTTTACAGCAGCCTTATCTACCTTAGAAGCTGCAAAAAACATGCGTGTAAAAATATTACAATACCAACAAGATTTTTACAAAGAGTCTAGAAGTACTTTTGATAAAAAGGCTTATGTTTTTGGAGATGAAAAGGATGCAGCAAAAACATATAAATTAGCAGAAGTCCTAAAAAGACATCAAATAAAAATCCATGAAGTAAAAGAAGATTTTATAGAAAATGGCAAACGATTTAAAAAAGGATATAGTTATGTTATTCCTATGAATCAAAAAAACCATCGTTTGGTAAAAGCTATATTTGATGTAAGAACTCAGTTTAAAGATAGTTTATTTTACGATGTATCTGCATGGACTTTTAATCATGCATTTGATGTAGATTTGGTAAAAGATATTTCTTTATTTAAAGCAGGTAAAGAAATTACAGACTTACAAATGAAAGAAGGTTCTGTGTCTATGAAAAGTACTTATGGATACTTAATGCCATGGAACGAATACTATACTCCAAAAGCACTAAATGCTATTTTGCAAAAAGGTTTACGAGCAAAAGTTTCTATGAAAAACTTTAGTAATGGAGGAAATGCTTATGAATACGGAACTATTTTTATACCAGTTCAGAATCAAAAACTAAATGCAGAAAACTTATATAACTTCTTGCAAGAAGTTGCTAAAGAAAGCCATGTTCACTTTACAGGAGTTACTACCGGTTTAAACGATGGGATAGATTTAGGAAGTAATAATTTTAGAGCAATTACTACACCTAAAGTAGCTATGTTAGTTGGAGATGGAATTGCAGGTAACGATTCTGGAGAAATTTGGCATTTATTTGACCAAAGATTTGATATGCGTCTTACTAGGTTAGACACCCGTTATTTTAATCGTGTAGATTTAAGTAGATATACACATTTAATTATTCCAAGCGGACGTTTAGACAAATCTGCTGTAGAAAAAATTAAAGCTTGGGTTAGAAATGGAGGAGTAGTTGTTGGGTATAAAAACACAGCAAGATGGTTGGCAAGTAATAAAATGATTAATCTAGATTTTGATAGCCCTAAATTTGATAAAATTGAAGGTGTATCTTTTGAAGAACGTTCTTTACAGTCTGGAGCTCAAGTTATAGGAGGTGCAATCTTTGAAGCAAAATTAGATAGATCTCATCCAATAGCTTTTGGTTATAAAGATGATAAGATTGCATTATTTAGAAATTCTACAATGTTTATAAAACCAGACAGTAGAAGTTACAACAACCCAATTCAATACACTTCAAACCCATTATTAAGTGGGTATATTTCTGAAGAAAATGCAGCTGTAATTAAGAATACTGTTCCTTTTAAAGTTCAACGTTATGGTAATGGAAGGGTAGCTATTTTTACAGACAACACTAACTTTAGAGCTTTTTGGTATGGAACAAACAAGCTGTTAATGAATACCATATTTTTTGGCGATAAAATGTAGTTTGTTTTTTAGAAAAAAAATAAAAGCCTTCATCACGTATGAAGGCTTTTTTTGTAACAAAAAAGGCGGTGAAACGTCTAATTAATAAGATTAACATACCAAAACATGAGTTTTTTTAGAGTTTTATTTGCTATTATCTTTCCACCACTATCTGTAATAGATAAAGGTTGTGGCTCTGTATTAATAATTTTTTTACTTACACTTTGTGGTTGGATTCCAGGTGTTATAGGGGCATTAGTTATATTAAATAACCCAAAAAGTTAGATTACTTTTTCTAGTATAAAGATTCATTTGCCTCTTCTAAAATTTAACTTAAGAAAAGGTTGATTATTATTATTATTTGGTACAAAGAGTAAACAACTTTAAGAATTACAATCTAATTCGGTTATTTTTTCTACTTTTAAAACCCAATTAATACGCATCCTATACAACCATTTCTAAAACTGTTCATGAAATTAATCTTCCGTTTTTTAATTACTACCCTTTTTTTTATAGGAATGCAAAATGTAGTATTTGCCCAGGCAAAAAAAAATAATACTAAAGATTACTTTAAATGGTACGATAATCTTTTCCCAGAAGGAAGTTCAGCGCTTTATAATGGATTTAAATATTTAGATACCTATAGAACAGAAAATGGTAATAATCAATTTTTGTTTTCTGGAAATAACAATTTAGGTTCTGTTTATTATAACTATCAAAAGTTTTTTGACGTATACATAAATTATGACATTTTTAAAGACGAATTGGTAGTTCAATTACCCTATAATACCCAAATTTTTAAAATAAGACTGGTAAAACAACACGTAAAATATTTTCAAATAAAAGATAATGTTTTTATAAATCTACCTAAACCTTCTGAAGTTGAATCGGATTATATAGTAAATGGTTTTTATCAAATTATTCATGAAGCTTCTAATTTGTCTATCTACAAAAAGCATTATAAAATAGAGCAGAAATACATAGAAGACTATATTTCTTATACCAAGTTTAATAAAAAGGATTACTATGTTGTAAAGTATAAGGGAAGTTATAAAAGAATAAACTCTGTAAAGGATTTTAGGAAAATCTTCCCAAAATATAAAAAGCAAATTCTATCTTTTTACAAGAAAGAAAGGAAAGTATATAAAAAGAACCCAGATTCTTTTTACAAAAAGTTACTTGTAGAGATAAATCATTATTTAACAAAAACACCATTGTAAAGTGAAAAATTTCATAGCTATTTTTCTATTATTTTTTACAAGTTCTTTTTTTGGGCAAAATACTAGTAGTGAAAATCGATTATCTATAAGTTTTGAGAATTTACATCGAATTCAGGTTATAAAAGAAATTGAAAAAAAGACCAATTACCGTTTTTATTTTGAAGAAGATTGGTTTGAAAAAGATGAGGTAATTTCACGTTCATACCGTAACAAAACCATCAATTTTATTTTAGAGGATCTTTTTACGAATACAGATATTAATTTCTTTTTATATTCTGATAATCAAATAATATTAACAAGTAATATTGCTATAAGAGATGAGTTTTTAGGACTAAAATTTACAGATCTACAAACGGAGCAATCTTTACAAACCAATAAATTACCTTTAATAATAGAAGATAACCTAACTCTAGCTAAAGACAAATCTAATATAGTAAGAATAGGTAAAGAAGACGAAAATTCTTCTAGAGATAGCTATATAGTAACCGGTTATGTTAGAGATGCAGATACCAATGCACCTATTGCAAATTTGGCATTAATTTCTAAAAATAGAAATACTATAACCGATGAAAAAGGATTTTATTCTTTAAGACTTCCTAAAGGATTAAATACGATTGAAGCAGTTTCAATTGGGTACAGCAAGTTTGTCCAAAAAGTTATTATATACAATAATGGTGTGTATAATTTTTTTATGAATAGTAGTGCAGAAATGTTAGATGAAGTTGTAATAAAATCAGATAAAGACGACAATGTAAAAAAAGCAATTGCAGGCATTACAAATATCAAAATGGAACAGATAAAAACTATTCCACTTGTATTAGGAGAACGAGACATTTTTAAAGTTGCTACTGCAATTCCTGGAATTAAAACAGCTGGTGAAGCATCTGGAGGTTTTAATGTAAGAGGAGGGAAAGTAGATCAGAATTTAATTTTATTAGATGATGCTGTACTTTATAACCCCTTACATTTCTTTGGAATTTTTTCTGCTATTAATCCTTTTACAACTCTAGGAATAGACATTTACAAAGGGGCTATTCCTGCAGAATATGGTGGTAGGTTATCTTCGGTATTTAATTTAAATACAAAAGAAGCCAATTATCAAGAATTTAAAGGCGAAGCTTCTATTGGTCCTGTTACCAGTAATATAGCACTAGAGATTCCTATAATAAAAGATAAAGCAAGTTTAATTTTAGGTGGCCGTGGAACGTATTCAAATTGGATTTTACGTTCATTAAATGAGCCTTCTTTAAATAAAAGTACGGCCTCATTTTACGATGTTAATCTTAAATATAGTCACCAGATAAGCGAAAAAGATAAAATAGAAGTATCTGCTTACCATAGTTATGATGCTTTTAGTATATCATCAGATTCCATTCAAAGCTACAGTAATAATCTAGTATCCTTAAAATGGAATCATCGATTTAATGATAAAAACTTTGGCGATTTAATAGTAAATAATAGCCAGTATAAATTTAATATTGAGTTTGATAAAAACTCGCCAAACGATTTTAATTTAGCTTATCAAATAAACGAAACGCAGTTAAAACTTAGAATGCGTTATCTTGCTAAAAAACATAAATTCACCTATGGTTTTTCCACAAAACTATTTAATGTTTCTCCTGGTGAAGTTTCTCCTAGAGGAGACTTATCATTGATTACTCCTTTAAGAATTTCTAAAGAGCGAGCTTTAGAATCTGGTATTTTTATATCCGATGATTTTGAACTTAACAAAAAGTTATCCTTTACTATTGGTGTTAGATATTCCATATTTGCAGCATTAGGGCCTTCAACTCAAAATATATACGATCCAAATTTACCAAAGAACGAAAGTACCGTTATTGAAACTAGAACATTTAACAATAACGATATAATTACAACTTATGGAGGTCCAGAATTGCGAGCTTCCTTTAGATATTTATTAAGCTCAAATTTATCTCTTAAAGGAGGTTTTAACAATACCTATCAGTTTATCCATATTTTATCAAATAATACAACTGCTACTCCTACTGACACTTGGCGATTATCTAACTTAAACATTAAACCACAACAAGCAAATCAGTTTTCTTTGGGATTATTTAATAATATCAATGGTAATGCATATGAATTAAGCTTAGAAGGCTTTTATAAAAATTCTAAGAATATTTTAGATTATAAAGTGGGTGCAGATCTTTTATTAAACCAACAAGTTGAAAATGAAGTTTTACAAGGAACAGGAAAAGCATATGGTGTTGAGTTTTTAGTTAAAAAAAATAAAGGAAGACTTAATGGGTGGTTAGGGTATAGCTACTCTAGATCTTTTTTAAGATTAAACAGCGAATTTGATGAGGAGACTGTTAATAATGGAGAGTATTTTCCTACAAATTTTGATAAACCTCATGATTTTAGTGCTATTGTAAATTGGAAGCTTACAAAACGCTATAGCTTTTCTGCAAATTTTGTGTATCAAACTGGAAGACCAATTACCTATCCTGTAGGTTCTTACGTGTTTAATGGTGCTGAAACTGTTTTATTTAGCGATAGAAACAAATTTAGAATACCTGATTTTTATAGATTAGATATTGGCGTAAACATAGAAGGAAACCATAAGCTAAAAAAGATTGCCCATAGTTTTTGGAACTTTTCTATTTATAATGTGTTAGGAAGAAACAACCCTTTTTCTGTTTTTTTTGTTACAGAAGAGGGTAGGGTAAAAGCGTATAAAAATTCAATATTTGCAATTCCAGTGCCAACAATAACGTATAATATTAGATTCTAGAAATGAAAAAGATAGTACAACATATATTCATGGTAATTTTATTTGTCTCTTTGCAAAGTTGTATTGAAGAATTTAGTCCTGCAACAACAGAGTTTGAAGACGTTATTGTAATTGAAGCCACAATAACAAACAAGTTAGAAAATCAAAAAATATTACTTTCCAGGACATTTAGAATAGACGATTTTAAACCAAATGCAGTCCAAAATGCTAGAGTAGAAGTAATTTCTGATTCAGATACTTATATGTTTACGGAAACAGAACCAGGAACTTACCTGTCTAATATTGCATTTAGGGCAGAAAAAAATAAGAATTACCAATTATCTGTTACTACAACACAAGGAGACCAATACCTTTCAGAAGTTACACAGATGGCAAGTGAATCATCAACTATAGAAGATGTTTATGCTGTGAAGGAGATTAGCCCAACAGGCACAAGTGGTATTGCAATTTACCTAGACAATTTCGATCCTACAGGAAATTCAAAGTATTATACTTTTAATTACAAAGAAACCTTTGAAATTATACCTCCTTTTTGGTCTTCAGATGAGTTTGTAGTTACAAGCGAAAACCCTTTTCGTTTTAGTATTGAACCAAAAACAGTAGATGATAGAGTTTGTTACAACACTGTTAATTCTGTTGGAAGAATTGTTGCAGATACTAACCTTACCTCTGAAGGTAGAGTTTCTAGACTTCTAGTAACTTTTATTCCAGAAGATGAAATAAAAATAAGCAGTAGATACAGTATAGAAGTAACACAGTTTAGCAATTCTAAAAAAGCTTATGATTATTATAAAACCATGAATGAGTTGTCTTCTTTTGAAAGTGTTTTTTCTGCTGTACAACCTGGTTTTATTATAGGCAATATTGTTTCTGTAACTAATCTAAATGAGAAAGTAATTGGTTTTTTTGAAGTTGCAGCAATAGATTCAAAGCGTATATTTTTTAATAGAGAAGATATTTACGATACTGCATATGACTGGAATTGCACAGAATATACACCACCAATTGCACCAAGCTTTTTACCATTGCGTCAGCTAATTAGAACAGATAAAGTTTCTTATTTAACAGGTGGTGGAGACTCGCCAATTATAGTCGTAGATAAACGTTGTGGAGATTGTACTGAGTATGGTGCTATTGAAAAACCTAATTTTTGGATTGACTAATTTATACTTATGCAATTGAGATTTATTATTTTTTTATGTTCTTTTTTTCTACCTTCCATTAGTAGTTATGCTCAGTTAGAAAGTGTTGCAAAAGATGCTATTTATTCTAAAGTTCCTCAAGAAAGCATTTTTGTACACTATAATACTTCTTTTTTTGTATCTGGTGAGAAACTTTTTTATAAAACCTATGTGTTAAATAAGCAAACAGAAAAATTAAGTACTCTTAGTAAAATTGCATATGTTGAATTAATTGATAGTCAAAAGAATGTTGTTCTTGAACAAAAAATTAAACTTATAAATGGATTAGGGCAAGGTGATTTTTCTATTCCTGTTAATTTAAAGTCTGGAGCATATAAAATTATTGTATATACAAAATGGATGAAAAACACGTTGCAACCAAATTTTTTTCATGGAGATGTCTATATAGTTAATCCATTTCTTAATTCAAATTTACTAAGTAAAGAACAAAATTTGCAAAACAAAGAAGAGGTCAATTCAAACAATAGTTTTAAAAGACATGAAAGCAACCATATTCTGTTGCAACTCCAAAAACAAAAATTCGCCAAAAGAGAGAAGGTTGTTCTAAATATAGAGAATAAAAGTAGTGATCTTATCACTGGAGATTATTCTATTTCTGTAAGAAAAGTGGAAAATTCAATTAGTAATCCCTTAACCTCTATAGATTTTTTGAATTCTTTAGATAAGATAAAAACAGAGCAAAGGAGAAGGGTAGAAGCTTTAGTTATCCCAGAATTTAGAGGAGAATTAATTCATGGAGTTATTTCTAGCTCTTCGTCTGAAGACGTATCTAATAGTAATGTTTCGCTTTCAATTCCTGGTAAAGATTATGTTTTTAAAATTTCTTCTGCAGACAGTTTAGGAAATTTTTACTTTACCATAGATAGAAAATACAACCAAAATAACGCTATATTTCAACTAGTAAATACACCTTTAAAAGATATTACCATTGCTTTGCAAAAAGCATTACCAATGTATTACAAAGATTTAATCTTTAAAGATTTTAAAATATCTAAAGATATGATAGCTACTGTAAAAGAGAGAAGTATTCATAGCCAAATAGAAAATGCATACCAATTACAAAAAACAGACTCTGTAGTAGAATTATCGAATAAAAAAAAGTTTTATAATTCAGATACTTACACTTATTTTCTTGATGATTTTAATAGGTTTAAAACCCTAAGAGAAACTTTAGTAGAAATTGTTTCGCAAGTTTACTATACACAAAATAATGAGCAATACTCCATTCAAATAAGAAATAAGTTAGCATCACTTTCAGAAAAAGCAGCAACCTTAATTTTAGTGGATGGTATTTTAGTTCAAAATCACAATGATATTATAGATTATGATGCAAGAAAGATTAAAAAAATTACAGTTGTTAGAGAGGACTATTTGTATGGTGGTATTTTCTTTAATGGCATACTAGATATAGAAACGTTTACAAACGATTTTACTTTTCAAACAAAACAAAATACTTTTTTTGAATTAAAATTACCTGAAATTCAACCCATAAAGAATTATTATAAAGTAGATTACTCTAATATTAAAAAAATTAAAAGTAGAATTCCAGATTTTAGACACCAATTGTTTTGGGAACCTAACGTAAATATAACAAATGAGAAAACGTTAGTTTCTTTTTATACTTCTGATGTTTCTGGAAAATATGAAATTAGCTTTGAAGGATTTACCAAAAAAGGTACCCCAATTTCAATAAAATCTTATTTCTCTGTAGAATAATTTTTTAGGAAACTTTCTGGCCATTTTTTATGGCTTTAGAGTTCTGTAATAGAACTACTTGGTTGTTGGTGTTGTAGATACCTAATACCAAAACTTCACTCATAAAATTGGCAATCTGTCTTGGTTTAAAATTAACAACAGCTGTAATCTGTCTTTTTATCAAATCTTCTTTAGAATATAAATCTGTTATTTGAGCGCTAGATTTTTTAATTCCTAATTTTCCAAAATCTATTTTTAATTGATAAGCTGGTTTTTTTGCATTCAAAAAATCTTTTACTTCTATAATTGTACCAACTCTAATGTCTACTTTTAAAAAATCATCAAATATAATTTCTCTTTTCATATTACTTTTTTTTACCAATCTTATGAATAACCCACAATGGACCAATTAATAAAAACTGTAAATCTTTCAAAAAAGATGGTTTTGCACCTTCTATTTTATGACCGTAAAATTGCCCTATCCATGCTAAAACAAATATGGTAATTGATATATAAAAAATGTTACCAAAAGAACTAAGCCAATAATTACCAATTATAGAAAGTAAAATAAAGAAAAGCATGTCTATAAAATACCAAAATCCAAGTCTTAAATAAAAAATAGAAATACCTAAGGCAATTAGAAAAGCCCAATTTTCTAATAATGGATTATATAGCCCTAAGAAATTAGAAATCAATGTTGATGGGATACTGAATAATAGACCAATAACACTAAAAAAAATTAAAGGAACACAAATAAAGTGTATCCTTTGGTTGGTAGTATTTTGATGACTTACAGCGTACTCATCAAAATATTTTTGTGCAGTTTTCATAATGTATCTTTAGGCTTTAAAGATATACTTTCTTTTGTAAGTTTAAAAAAGCTATTTTTCAGTTAATCTATTTAAATTACGTTTAGCATTTCTGTTCTCTGGATTAATACCTAACGCTTTCTTGTAATTCTCTTTAGCTTTACTGGTATCTTTTGCCTTTAAATAAGCATCTCCTAAACTGTCGTAAACGTTAGAACTGTTTGGATACAATTCAGCATTTATTTTAAACATTTCAATAGCCTCTTCTAAATCGTTATCTCTTAAAAGCCTATATCCTAAAGAGTTAATTCTTCTTTCACGAATATTAATATCTAGAGAATCTTTTTTCTTAATAGCCTTAAATGCTAGCAAAGCCTTTTTATACTCTTTGTCATTAAAATACTCACTTGCAGTCTTTTCGCCAATTTTTAATTTTTCAAAAGAATATTTTACACCATCATGCTCTGTTTTTTCTTCTAACTTTATATGCATTTTAGGTTTAGAAACAAATAACATTTTTTCATTTAAATCTCTCATGTAAAAAGAACTATCATTTACTTTTAAGAGTTCTATTTTATCTTTCCCTCTCCACTTGGCAAACATTATTTGATCTTCAAAGTAAATTTCTAAAATTTCGTTACTATTAAATAAGTACCTTCCTTCAGCTTTATTAATAAACTCTTCTGAGTTTTTTTGAGAAGTACATGAAAAAGTAAGCAGGGCAATTAAAAGTAAAATAGAAAATTTCTTCATGGTTAGTTGTTTTAATTGTTTTACAATTATACGACGAATTAAAAATATAAATTGTTACACCTAATTTCTTATTTTTTAAGCAGAATAAATAATTTTGATGCCTAATATTAATATATAAAATGACGAATTCTAAAAACAAAACACCATGGCCTACTAAAAAAGTTATGGAACAGATTTATGATAAACGATTATGGGGTACCAATGGAAATCTTTTCTATTCTGGTATTGGATCGCATAAAAAAGAATATGTAGTATCTTATTTAGAGCAAGTTATTTATTTTTTAAAACTTCATGATAATAAACTTTCAATTTGTGATCTTGGTTGTGGTGATTTTAATATTGGAGCTAATTTGGTACAATATTCTTCTAAATATCATGCAATTGATATTGTAGAAGATTTAATTCGTTTTAACAAAGAGAATTACCAAAGTAAAAATCTAGAGTTTCATTGTCTAGATATAGTTAAAGACAATTTACCTACTGCAGATTGTGTAATACTTAGACAGGTTTTACAACATTTGTCTAACAGAGAAATTGAAGCGATAGTAAAAAAACTAAAAAAGTATTCTTTTATTCTATTAACAGAACATATACCATCTTATGATTTCGTTCCTAATATCGACATTATATCTGGTCAAGGAATTCGAATAAAGAAGAATAGTGGAGTAGATATTACTGCCAATCCTTTTAAATTTAAGTTCAAAAAACAAACGGAAATATTATCTATTCAGGTTCCAAACAAAAACGAAAGAATTGTTACTACTTTGTTTGAAAATTAACGTTCTATTATTCAAATAAATCCGAAGACAAGTATCTGTCACCTCTATCACAGATAATACTTACTATAACTCCACTTTTTATTTCATTGGCCAAACGCAAAGCAGCAAGTGTTGCACCTCCACTGCTCATACCTGCAAATATACCTTCTTCTATACCCAAACGTTTAGTCATTTGTTTTGCCTCTTCACGACTAACTTCAAATACACGATCTACCTTTTTGGGGTCAAAAATTTTTGGTAAATATTCTTGAGGCCATTTTCTTATTCCAGGAATTTTATCTCCATCAATTGGTTGTGTACCAATAATTTGAATTTTTTTATTTTGCTCTTTCAAATATGAGGAAGTTCCCATAATTGTTCCTGTTGTTCCCATTGCAGATACAAAGTGGGTTACTTTTCCTTTTGTGTCGTTCCATATTTCTGGTCCTGTAGTTTTATAATGCGCTTTCCAGTTATTTTCATTTTCAAATTGATTAAAAGAGTAAAAGCCTTCTTTTGTTACTTTTTCTATGGCATAATCTCTAGCTCCTTCAATTCCATCAGGATGTAAAGTAACTTTAGCACCATACGCTTTCATAGTTTTTACTCTTTCTATAGTAGCAGATTTTGGCATCACCAATTCCATATTTAAATTAAATATACCAGCAATCATTGCCAAAGCAATTCCTGTGTTACCGCTTGTAGCTTCTATTAATTTGGTTTTTTTATTTATTTCTCCTGAATCTAAAGCAGTTTTTATCATATTAAATGCTGCTCTATCTTTGACACTTCCTCCTGGATTTTGTCCTTCTAGCTTAAAATATAGCGTAACATTGGGGTTGGTATTTAATACTCTAGATTTTACTAATGGTGTATTACCAATAAGATTAATTAGACTTTTTTCCATTCGATTTATTAAAAATAGTTACTTCAGGGTTGTGATTTGCAATAGAATTCTTTTCTATAGAATTGGTAATCCAAGTATTTCCTCCAATAATACTATTTTCTCCGATAACTGTATTTCCCCCAAGAATAGTTGCATTTGCATAAATAGTTACATTGTTTTCTATAGTTGGATGTCTTTTTGTATTCCTTAATTCTTTTTTTACGCTTAAGGCACCTAAAGTTACACCTTGGTATATTTTTACATGGTCTTTAATAATGGTTGTTTCTCCAATTACAATACCAGTTCCATGATCTATAAAAAAGGAATTTCCAATAGTTGCTCCAGGATGAATGTCGATACCAGTTGTGCTGTGAGCGAACTCTGTCATTAATCTTGGAATTATTGGAAGCCCTAAGTCATAGAACACTTTGGCAATACGATAAATTGTAATGGCATAAAAACCAGGATATGCTAAATATATTTCATTAATTGATTTGGCTGCAGGATCGTGTTCTAATATGGCGTTTGCATCTTTTTTTAGAGAAATAAAAAGATTAGGCACCTTTTTAAGAAAATCTGGCCACGTTTTACATGGTTTTCCAACAAGATTTGGACAAGCTATGTTTCTTATCTCTATAAATAACTTTTCTAAATCGTGTAGTGTATTTTCTGTATTAGTATCACTATCAAAAAATGTACAAAATAATTGCTGGGTAAATCTTTGTGTTTTGTTTTTTAAAGAAGCATTTATATTTACCTGCTTTTTATGCAGATTAATTAGTTGAATAATTTCTTTGGAATCCATTTTTTTAATTCTGGTATAAAGTTCTTTGTTTTTTTAGGATAGTATTGATAATGGAAGTGAAAATATAGTTAAACTTATGGATATTAAATAAAAAAAATCCGCTTTGTTAGTAAAGCGGATTTTTAAGATAATATTTGTCGTTTTTATTACTTTACATCCATTAATTCTACGTCAAAAATTAATGTAGCGTTTGGTGGAATTACTCCTCCTGCACCTCTTTCTCCATATGCTAAGTTAGAAGGAATTACAAATCTTGCTTTATCGCCAACTTGTAATAGCTGAATACCTTCATCCCAGCCTGATATTACTTGACCCACACCAACATTAAAATCTATGGGTTGTTTTCTTTTGTAAGAAGAATCAAAAACGGTTCCGTCTAAAAGCTGGCCTTTATAGTGCACAGAAACTCCAGCACCTTTAGTAGCTTTTTTACCATCTCCTTTTTGAATTATTTTATAACGTAATCCACTTTCTGTTTCATCAAATCCAGCAGCAACAGAGTCCATTAACTCTTTTTGCTTTTTTTTCTCTTCTGCCTCTCGTGCTTCTCTTGCCCCTTCAAACTTTCTAAATGCCTCTACTGCATTAAAGTTTTCAGCTTCTTCACCAACTCTAAGTATTTCTACTTTCATTTCATCACCTTGCGCAACAGCATCTACAACGTCTTGTCCTTCAATAACAGAACCGAATACAGTATGTTTACCATCTAGCCATGGTGTAGCAACGTGGGTGATAAAAAACTGACTTCCATTTGTTCCAGGACCAGCATTAGCCATAGACAATTTTCCTGGCGCATCATGTTTTAGTTCTGGGTGAATTTCATCATCAAATTGATATCCAGGACTTCCTGTACCAGTTCCTAAAGGACATCCACCTTGAATCATAAAATCAGAAATTACTCTGTGAAATTTTAAGCCATCGTAATATGGTGTTCCTTGTGATTTTGCTGAATTTTCTAAATTTCCTTCTGCTAAAGCAACAAAATTCCCAACAGTTCCTGGTGTTTTTTCAGCTTCTAGTTGCACTAAAATATTTCCTTTCTCTGTTATAAATTTTGCATAAATTCCGTTGTTCATTGTATTTAATTTTCGCGTTTAATTTTAATTTTTTGAATTTAATAACGATAGAGCGTAATTTAATCCAATATTTATATTAGTTGAATTTACATTTCCAAAAGGCGACCAAATTTGGCCTCCAGAAATGTTAATTGAAAAATCTTCATTAATATGATAATTGATTCCTAAGGTTGGCCTTACTAAAACTCCTTCTCCAGAATCTACTCTTCCTCCACCAGCAACCCCTGCATTTGCTTCAAAGTAGGCAGAAAGTTTTTTGTTAAAAAATCTATTAGTTCTAACTCCAAGACCAAATATACCATGTGCATACCCACCAGATTTTCCTTCATACGCAAAGGAAGCTTCTCCAGACACATAAAACCGTTTATTTAGGTCATATAAAACTCGTAATGCAAATAGCTGTAAATCACTATTTGGAATGCCAAATTTAGCAACATCAAAATAGGTTTGATTTTGAATACCAACCTGTATTCCTTGAGTTTTAATAGCTGTGATTGAATTGTTAGTAAACGGATCTTTTATTCCGCCACTCAACCCATAGTATTTAAGACTAAAGCCAGCTGTATATGCTTCAAAACTTGCACCTATAGATCTATGATAACCACCATGTGCACTTAATCCAAATTTGTCTGTTAGCTTAATATCAATTCCTGCATTAGGATAAATTGTTGCTCCGTTTTCTGGAAATATTCTACCTCCAGCAGCTCCAATTCCCATTTTTGCAAAAAAGTTAAGTCGTTTTGTTTCTATAAAGTTTTTTCCTACGCCAAAGAAAACATCCATAAATCCTGCCACTAAACCTGCATACATTGCATCTACATGCGCATATATAAAGGTATTCTGGCTAAGATATCTTTGGTATTCGAAGCCAATAATAGAAAGTACATTATCTATTGGTTGATAAGGTGGTGAAGTACTTGCATCTGTTCTAGATCTTCCTACAGGGAAAAAGTAATCGAACGTTACTTGTTGTACACTTTTAACAGCTGGTTTAGTCCAAAATATATCTTCATTATCTTTGTTAACTATAAAAGTTTTCTGCGCTTGCTTGTATGAAGCAGTTCTTAGAAGTGATGGAATTTCTATATAAAAAGATATGTTATCTCCTTTTTGTATTCCAGTAAAAAAGTTTACTTGGCCATATTGCACACCAAAAGAATAGCCTCTTTTTTTATAAGCAAAACCTACATTTGGATAAATAATTCCTCCACCATTTACCAAGCTTCTGTAGCCACCACCACCTCCAAAATGGATATTACCATCAAAATAAAGGTTTTTATAAATTGGAAAATTAGCCCCTAAGGTTGCACCAAGGGTAAATAAACCTCCTTGATCTCCTGTAATAGCCATATGAAAACCAGCACCTGTATAAAGCCAATTGTTAAGAGGGATATTATAGGTTAGACCAACAAAACCCATATTGGGCTCTAAATTGTAAGAGACTTGGTCTACAGGCTGTGGAACTAACATGTAATTTAATCGAATGTTGTTGCGCAGTTCTTTAGGTTTTAAGTCGTTTAACGTGAAATTTTGACTTTGAAAATTTAAAGACCAAAGCAGGAAAAAAAGTAATATGTAATTTATTTTAAGCTTCATTAAACTCGCTTGTAAAATGCAGTTTCACAGTTGGATATTTGCTTTGTGTCATCTGCATAGTGAAAGCAGAATCTGCTAAAAATACAAGTTGTCCTTGTTTATCTTTTGCTAAAAAACGTTGTTTTACGCGTTTAAATTCTTTGAATTCTTCATTTTTAGGATCTTCAGGTTGAACCCAACAAGCTTTGTGAACATTTAAATTCTCATAGGTACACTTAGCACCATATTCATGCTCTAATCGATATTGAATAACCTCGAATTGAAGTGCACCTACAGTTCCTATAACACGTCTTCCATTCATATCAAGAATAAATAGCTGAGCAACACCTTCGTCCATTAGTTGGTCTAGACCTTTATATAATTGTTTAGACTTCATAGGATCTGCATTGTTTACGTATCTGAAATGCTCTGGAGAGAAACTTGGAATTCCTCTAAAATTTAGGTTTTCGCCTTCTGTTAAAGTGTCTCCAATTTTAAAGTTACCAGTATCATGTAAGCCAACAATGTCTCCAGGAAAGGATGCTTCTACGATTTCTTTCTTTTCTGCAAAGAATGCATTTGGACTAGAGAATTTTACCTTTTTGCCATTTCTAACATGTAAATAAGGCGCATTTCTTTTAAACGTACCTGAAACAATTTTAACAAAAGCTAACCTATCTCTGTGTTTAGGATCCATATTTGCGTGAATCTTAAAAACAAAACCAGTCATTTTAATTTCTTTTGAATCTACAAGTCTTTCTTCGGCTTTTTTTGGTTGTGGTGAAGGAGCAATTTCTATAAAAGCATCTAGTAATTCTTTTACGCCAAAATTGTTTAAAGCAGAACCAAAGAAAACAGGTTGTAATGTTCCGTTTAAATACTCTTCTTGATTAAAAGGAGGATAAACTTCGTCTATTAATTCTAATTCTTCTCGCAAAGTATTTGCTGCATCATCGCCAACTGCTGTATCTAGTTCTTTACTAGTTAAATCTGTAAATTCAATACCCTCAGAAATTGTTTGTTTATTATCAGCTGCAAATAAATTTAGTTTTTTCTCCCAAATATTATAAATACCTTTAAAATCATATCCCATTCCTATAGGAAAACTCATTGGTGTAACACGTAAGCCTAATTTCTGTTCTACTTCATCTAAAAGATCAAAAGCATCTTTTCCTTCTCTGTCTAATTTATTGATGAATACCAACATAGGTATTTTTCGCATTCTACAAACTTCTACTAGTTTTTCTGTTTGTGGTTCTACACCTTTAGCAACGTCTATAACAACAATAACACTATCTACAGCTGTTAGGGTTCTAAAGGTATCTTCAGCAAAATCTTTGTGCCCTGGAGTGTCTAAGATGTTAATTTTTTTGTTTTTGTAAATAAATGCAAGAACAGAAGTAGCAACAGAAATTCCACGTTGTCGCTCTATTTCCATAAAATCGGAAGTTGCTCCTTTTTTTATCTTATTATTTTTAACAGCTCCTGCTTCTTGTATAGCACCACCAAATAGTAGTAATTTTTCTGTCAGAGTGGTTTTACCTGCATCTGGGTGAGAGATTATTCCAAATGTTCTACGTCTTTTAATTTCTTCTAAAAAGCTCATTTACAAATTTTGAGGTGCAAAGATACATTTTACTCTAGCAATTATCAATCTAAAACTTCGATAGTCATAGGAATATCTTCTATTGGCCATTCATCTACACCTACATCTACTTTAGAAATTTTATCCATTACCTCAAAACCTGAAATTACTTCCCCAAAAACTGTATGTTCGTTATTAAGATGATGAGCGCCATCTCTTTTGTGAACAATATAAAATTCAAAAGGGCTAGATAGTTTATTTGGGTTATTCTCCCACTGTCTTGCAGCAGCTACAGCACCATATTTGTGTTTTCTATGGTTTCTAAATTCGGGTTTTATAAGGTAGTTACCATACTTTCTTCGTTGTTTTTGGGTGTACATATTATCTGAATTTCCTCCTTGAATAACGAAGTTTTTAGCTACTCTATAAATAACTGTTGTGTTAAAGTAATTAATTTTAGTTAGAAATATAAAGTTTGCTCTGTGTATAGGAACATCGTTATATAAACGTATTTTTATATTTCCAAATTTGGTTTTTATTACCACTTTATTTTCTCTATTTTGATTTCCGTATTCTGTAAAGAAAGCTTCAACATTGCTATTATTTAAACTGTCCCAAGATTTTTCTACTGCTTGCTTTTTTTTCTTTTCTACTTTAATTTTTAATTCTTTGTTAGAAGTAGTTTTTTTAGAGTCTATTTCCGTTTTTTTATCATTATTACAGTTAAAAAACAACACTGTTACAAGTAGTGTAAACAAGTATTTTTTATAGATCATAATACCTTTCTGATTTTATTTTTCAAATATAAATTAACCTAATAGATAAATAGAAAAATGGAATGTTTTTATTAAAACTTTAAGGATTTACGGTTTTTAAATGCAATATCTTTGTAGTTATGGAAGAACGAGTAGTATTAGTAAATAGAAATGATGAGCCTATTGGATTAATGCCTAAAATGGAGGCTCATGAAAAGGCACTTTTACATAGGGCATTTTCTGTCTTTACATTTAATAAAAAAGGTGAATTATTACTACAACAAAGAGCAGCTCATAAATACCATTCGCCATTATTATGGACTAATACTTGTTGTTCGCATCAAAGAGATGGAGAGCAAAATATTGAAGCTGGAAAAAGAAGGTTAAATGAAGAAATGGGTTTTGAAACAGAATTACAAGAAGTTTTTTCATTTATATACAAAGCTCCATTTGATAACGGCTTAACTGAACATGAATTTGATCATGTTATGGTAGGTTTCTTTGATGACGAACCAAACATTAATCCTGAAGAAGTAGCATCTTATAAATGGATGCACTTAGAAGATGTAAAAAAAGATATTAGTAAGAATCCAGATATTTATACTGCTTGGTTTAAAATTATTTTTGAGGAGTCTTATGATAAAATTTCAAAGTTTATTAGTAATAAATAAGTAAAATTATGCCAAAAGTTACCGTACATAGAAGAGCACATTTTAACGCAGCACATCGCATTTATAGAAAAGATTGGACTAATGAAAAAAACTTCGAAGTTTTTAGTAAGTGTAGTAACCCTCATTATCATGGGCATAATTATGAGCTAATTGTTTCGTTAACTGGAGAAATTGATAAAGAAACTGGATACGTATATGATCTTGGAGTTTTAAAACAATTGATAAAAGAAGACATTGAGGAAGCATTAGATCATAAAAATCTAAATGTAGAAGTGCCAGAATTCGAGAATTTAATTCCAACAGCAGAGAATATCTCTGTTGTAATTTACAATAAACTAAGAAAAAAATTACCCAATCATCTTGAGTTAAAAGTTACATTATACGAAACACCGAGAAATTTTGTAAGCTACTCAGGAGAGTAACACTAAAACATATATTTGTTTTTGAGTAATGTTACTAAGCTATGCTCTTTTGATAATTTTAGATCTATCCAATCTTTGAATGCTTCCTTTCTTTTTTTTCCGCTTGGCAATTCGTCTATTTTTTGGGCAAGTTTTTGTAATATTCTTTTTTTCATTTGTACAAATAGTTTGAAAGAGAAAAAACATACCAGGGTTAAGCATTTCCTATTTTCTGTAGCTGAAATTGTATAGGAGAATAATCGAATTAAAATTAGTAAAATTTTCGGGTATTTGCAAATACGATTTTCTTAAAAAAAAACTAAAATTGATTTTTTATCAAGCCTTTATTATTGTCTTTTCAAATCAACTATTTAGCAAAGTCTATCGAGTTTTCATAATTATTAGTTTTATTGTTATTTGCAAGTAGACTCTTTCTCTTAAAATAATTAACAGACTTTGCTAGTTCGTTATAATTATAATAGGTAAAGTTTGTAAAATTAAGTTTCTTTAAAAGCGATTTATCTCTTTTGTTTATTGTATCAAAAAATATGCGTTCTCCTTTTTTAATTGAATTAAACTTAAGCCAACCTCCCATAAATAGTACTTCTGAAGAATAAATAATAGATACTTTTGGTTGGTTCTCTACTTGCGTTAAATACTGTAACCTTTTATTAGCAACATTAAAGCCAATTTTTGGATTGGAAACATAAACATGTACTAATAACCTATCTACATATTTAGTGATTTTTTCAATTTCGTGCTTATAATATTTCCCTACATAAGCCTCTACAGTTACTTTATGGCTATTCTCGTTTGCTAGCTTTTTCATAGTTGCTAACGATTTTAAATAGAAATTAAATGTGCCTTCTCTATCACAAGATAATCCATAGTTTTCCAAGTAATTTTTACAGTAATAACCACCTTTTTTTGAGTCATCTATTTTCCAAAACTCGTACTCTAAATTATAGGTATCAAACCTTTCAATAGTTTTGGTTCTAGAAAGATTGTATGCATGTATTGCCTTTATAAAAAAGTCACCACTTTCTCCTGAACCTCCTACTTCTTTAATACCAAATTCAGTTTTGGCTTTAACGATAAACTTAGCCAAGATGTTGTTTTTGGTTTTATCATGGAGTGGATAATATCTATTAACTTTGTGTAAATCGTATAAGATAATCTTGTCAAAACCATTTTCTACTGTAAAACTTAGAAGTTTGTCTTCTTTTTTTTGATTACCAAGAATTTCGAAAAATTGATCTACATATAGTATTCTGTTAGATCCAAATAAGTTAATAGAAAAGCATAGCAATAATATAAGGAATATAGGGGTAATCCTTTGCATAATAATAGTTTTAGGAGTTATACAATTAGCACTAAGTTATAAAAAATAAAATAAATACCTTTTGGCATTCATTTTATAGCACAAAAATACTAGTTTTTCCTGTAGGAATAGTAGCTAACAGCTTTTTTTAAAAATGAGTAAGTGTGATAACTAAAGCCTGAGAAGTTAATTTCGTTTAGGTTTTTGTTTTTAGCATTAAGGATATTAAAAAATTTATCTTCACTGTTTTTTAAGGAGTTAGAACGAAGGTGATACCCCATTTCATTCATGGTAGAAAAAAACAAAATAGAAGTCTTAATATTAGGGTTTACCTTGTTTAGTTTTAGAAGGTTAGACTGTGTATTTGAAAAACAAGTTTTTGGGGAGTTACCATAGGCAAGTACAATAAATCTGTCTGTAAATTTTGAAATTTCTTTTAACTCCTCTAATTTATAATAGCTTACATATGCCTCTATTTCAATTTCTATTGTACTTTCTTTTTCAGATAATGCTTTTAGTTCTTTTAAATTATCTAGAAAAAATTCAAAAGATCCTTTTCTATTACAAGGTTTATTAAAGTCTCTTAAGTACCCTTCACAATAATACCCACCATCTGCAGAGGCATTGACTGACCAGTACTCAAACTCTAAATTATAAATATTAATTTTTTCGTTGTTTTCAGTCCTAGATGTATTGTATTTAGTTATTTGATTTTCAAAAAAATCTGCAGATTCACCTGAAGCACCTATGTTAGAAATTCCATAATTAACTTTTGCTCTTGCTATAAAATCTGCCAAAACTTTATTTGATTCTGGTTCGCTAAGAGGAAGACGTTTGTCTACTTTGTTTAGTTCGTATAAAATTAGCGTAGAAAAATTATATTTCTTAGAAAACTTTAAAAGGTTATCTTCTTTAGTTGGGTTTCCTAAAATGTTATTAAAGTTATCTACAAATAAAGTTCTGTTGTAAGAATATAGGCAAGTATATAGAAATATAAATACTAAAGTACATATAGTTTTTAGAACATTCATTTTTGAATTTTTATACCTATCAAATATAGAGAGAATTAATTTTTTTTCGATAGAAAGTGTGAAAAAAATCACCTTTTTTTCAGCTTATTTTTCCATCACCATCGATATCTTTACCTAGGTGTTTTTCTAATGCTAATAGTGTTTTTTCTAAGGTTTTTCTTGTAACACTTAGCTCTTCTTCTAGTCTAAAAACACGTTTTTCTAAATTGTTACTTTTTTCATTTTGTTGACTAATTTGATTCTGTTGAAATAAATCCCAAAAAATACCCATGATAATTTTTTTATTTAATAAAATGCATTCACTAAAATATTACTTTTTTAAAAAGTAATACTGTATTATTTGTACTAATAAATATAAATGTAAATTTGACAATAAATTTATCTTAAATGAAAGTAATTGCAATGATTCCTGCACGATATAATGCTTCTAGATTTCCTGGAAAGCTTTTAAAAGACCTTGCAGGTAAACCAGTTATAGTTAGAACGTATGATGCCGTAAAAAAAACTAATTTATTTGATGAGGTTTACATCGTAACAGATAGTGATAAAATTGAAGAAATAATACAAAATAACAACGGAAAAGTAATTCGAAGTATAAAAGAGCACGAATGTGGGTCAGATAGAATTGCAGAAGCAGTACTAGATTTAGATGTAGATGTTGTGGTTAATGTACAAGGAGATGAGCCTTTTATAGATGCACAATCTCTCACTAAATTAATTAAAGTTTTTAAAGATGATGTTGATAATTTAGTAGATTTAGCTTCTTTAAAAGTTGCAATTAAGAATATAGAAGACATTAAAAATCCTAATAATGTTAAAGTAATTACAGATACAAACAACATGGCAATCTATTTCTCTAGGAGTGTAATTCCATTTCATAGAGATTTAAGTTTACCGATAACTTATTACAAACACAAAGGCGTTTATGCCTTTAGAAAGCAAGCTTTGATAGATTTTTTTAATACACCAATGACACCTTTAGAGAAAGCAGAAAAAATAGAAGCAATTCGTTATCAAGAAATTGGTAAAAAGATAAAGATGATAGAAACAGATGTTGAGTCTATTGGTATAGATACACCTGAAGATTTAGAAAAAGCCGTTAAACTACTTCAAGATGAGTAATCTAAAAATTATTGGTTTCGATGCTGATGATACCCTTTGGGTAAACGAAACCTATTTTAGAGAAGCAGAGCATAGATTTGCAAAATTATTAGCGAGCTATGAAACTCAAAATAAAATAGACCAAGAGTTGTTTAAATCTGAAATTAACAATCTTAAAGACTACGGCTATGGAGTAAAAGGTTTTGTATTATCGATGATAGAATGCGCTATAGATTTATCTAACTACCAAATTAGTCCTAAGACAATCGAAGAAATACTAAATATTGGTAAAGAAATGATTAACAAACCTATTGATCTTCTTGATGGAGTAGAAGAGGTTTTAGAAGTATTAAGTAAAAAATATAGACTAATAGTTGCTACAAAAGGAGATTTATTAGACCAAGAAAGAAAACTAGAAAAATCTAATTTAATGCAATATTTTCATCATATAGAAGTGATGAGCGAAAAAAAACCAAACAATTACAAGAAGTTAATTAAAAATTTAGATATAAAACCTTCTGAGTTTTTAATGGTTGGAAATTCTTTAAAATCAGATGTACTGCCTTTAGTAGAAATTGGTGCATCTGCAATACATATTCCATTTCATACAACTTGGATACATGAACGTGTTCATGAAGACACTATAAAAAATAAGGATTATAAAACGGTATCAAATATTAAAGATGTTTTAAACCTTGTTTAAAGAAAAAGATTAAATTTGCACCAACAAAATACCAGAATTATGGCAAGTGTAAAGAATTTAAAAAAAGATATTAATTACGTTTTAGGTGATGTTATTGAGTATGCATTAGATGTAGCTGCAATAAAAAACGAACCTAAGAAAGGCGAAGAGATTTTAGACGAAGCAATTGAAACTTTTGACAATTTAATAGCAAAAGTAAATCAAAAGAATGTAGATAACCTTAAGGCGCATTACAAGTCAATAAATCAAGAACTAGAAGTTAAGGCAAAAGACTTGGTAGAGAAGATTAATGCAATCTAGCATTAACAATTTTTAAAGAAAAATTTAAGACCAGCATTTATTAAAAATGCTGGTTTTTTTATTAAATTTATGCAATATATGTATTTGTAGAACGTTTAATAACTTAAATTAAGACTATGGCTAGAGCAATGTTTGATTATACTATTACTGTTCTTCAAAAAGTAAGTTTTAATACAGATTTGTTTTGTAGAGAAGTAGAAAAAGCTGTGGGTAGGTTGTTACCCCATGAAGTAAAAGAGTTAGTTATCTGGTTAAAAAAATTTACAGCAAACAAACCAGAACTACAAGTTTGTATACGAAGAATAGAGATATAAAAAAAGAGAGGCTTTAGCCTCTCTTTTTTATTAATCGTCTTTTTTATTTCTGTATTTTCTCATGAGTTTTCTGCCAAAATCCATTTCTGCTACTTGTAACTTTAGAATTTTTTGATAGCTTATAATTCTACTTAAATCCTTTATAAATTTTTCTTCTAGTAGTTGTAATTCTTTATCTATTCGCAGTTTAGATTGTATTAATTCTTTAGACTCGGTTTCACTTACTTCACCAAATTCTTTTTTATGATCATAAGCTTGCCTCATTTTAGATCTAATTTCGTGTTTTAGCTCGTGTTCTTTTTTATCATAAGTATTGTAAATTGGCCAGAACTTTTGCGCTTCTTCTTTAGTAAGGGCAATTTTTTCAGTGAGGTAAGCAACCTTTAAAGCTTTAATTTTTTCCCTACTTTCTTTTCGATTATCTTGTCCTTGTGTGGAGAAGTTGAAAGCTATTAGTAAAAATGTAAGTAATAATAAATTTTTCATTGTTTTATTCGTTTAAAAAAGAAGCGTCTTCATAATCTATCAAATAATCTTCGATGTTATCATCGTTAATATTGGTTAGCGCAAAATCATTTTCATTTAGAAGATCTTTTTCTAATACTTCTGCTATATCTATTGTAGATAAGCTTTCTGTATCTAGCCAATACTCAATATCATTAGCGTCTAATTTGTTAAAAATATCTGTACTTGTAAATAGGTTTGTTTGAATTGCTAAAAATAATACTATACAAGCTGCAGCCACAGCTGGAATAAGTTTTATAACCTTTTTTCTTAACGGTAATTGAATAACTTTTGTATTTGTTTTTTTGAATAGCTTATCTTCAAATTCTTCAAAATAGGAGGTAGGTACACTAAAGTTGTTTTTATTTCCAACGTTATCTTTTAATATAGATGCGTAAATATCACTTTCTACATCTTCAAAGTAATTATTTGGTACAGAAAAAGTATGGCTTTTACCAACTTTTTTTGCAAGAAACGCTTCGCTATTTTTTAATTCGTTTTTCATTTGATTATAAGACTATTAAAAAAGAAAAAGGTTTAATCTGCTTTGTCTTTTATGTATTGTTCAATTTTCTTTACTGCATGAAAATAAGATGCTTTTAAAGCGCCAACTGAGGTTTCTAATATTTCTGACATATCATCGTATTTAATTTCATCAAAATAACGCATATTAAACACAAGTTGCTGTTTTTGTGGTAATGCAGCTATTGCTTTTTGTAAAATTATCTGAATTTCATCACCTGTATAAAACGAATCACTTTCTAGATTGTTTGCCATTTCTATATTATAATCTGTAATATCTTGGCTTCTTTCTTTAGCTCTTTTATTAATAAACGTTATTGCTTCGTTTGTTGCAATTCTGTATATCCATGAATATAGTTTACTTTTTTCATTAAAACTATCTATGTTTTTATACACTTTAATAAACGTATTTTGTAATACATCATCTGTATCATCGTGATTAATAACGATTTTACGAATGTGCCAATACAAACGTTCTTTGTAGTTTGTTACAAGTTCTTTAAACCCTTGCTCTTTTGTTTTTTTGCCTTTTAACCTAGCAACTAAAATTGTTTCTTCTGTCAAAAAAAAAAGTAGTATAGTTTAAGTTTAGACAGAAAAATACAAAAAAGGTTTAATATTTAATGCAAATTTATTTTCTATGTTTGTTAGGAGAGTAGCCAAAAAGTCTTTTCTGCTTTATTGTTTCAGAAATGCCTTCTGGAATCATTTTTTCCCATCCTTTATCTCCTTCACGAATCATTTTTAAAACTTTTCGAGAAAAAATATCTAGGATATCTTTATTAAAATTTTCGATATCTAACAAGCGTCCGTTATTTCTAAAGAACTTATATAGTTCTTTCATTCTTGGATGCACTTTTAAATTACTACTATTAATATACTCTCCAGTTTCTTGGTCATGATAAGGGTACATATATACTTTTAAGTCTCTGTAAAATAATTTACCAAAGGCTTCTAAAATACCACCACTTAAATCTCTATAATATTTTTCATCAAAAATTTGAATTAAGTTGTAAACACCCATTGCAAGCCCCATTCTCTCTTTAGTAAACTCTGAAAAATATTCTACTAATTTATAGTATTGTTGGAAGTTAGTAATCATTACATTTTGACCTAGAGAGCAAAGTAATTCTGCTCTATCTAAAAAATCTCGTTCGTTAATTTTACCTTCTGCAGATAAATTACTTAAGGTAATTTCAAAAATTACGTGTGTTTTATTTTCGTCAACTTTGTTTTCTTCTAAAAATAGCTTTTTAGATTGCTCAAACATATCCATATTCACTTTAGTAACCGGTCTAAAACTACCTCTTAGTGCTAGAATATTTTTTTTGTATAATACTTGTGCTGGTAGTAGATTATTTCCATCAGGACCAAACATTACAGCGTTAGTCATTCCGTTTTTAAGTAATTGTAAACTCATTAATCGGTTATCAACATACATAAAACGAGGTCCAGAAAAATTAATCATATCAATTTCTAGTTGATGACTTCCCAAGTTGTCATAGAAAGATTTAATTAATTCTTTAGGATTATCGTTAAGGTAAAATGCCCCGTAAATAAGATTTACACCAAGTATACCTAAAGTTTCTTGTTGTAATCTAGCATCTGTCTCTTTAAAACGAAGATGTAAAACAATTTCGTTGTAATCTTCTAGCGGATCTTGTTGAAAACGAATTCCTACCCAACCATGTCCTTTAAATTTTCTTGCAAAATCTATGGTTGTAACCGTATTGGCGTAACTAAAAAAAAGTTTATCTGGGTGTTTTTGTCTGCTTAAACGATCTTCTATTAAGTCTATTTCGTAACGTAGCATTTTCTTTAAACGAGACTCTGTAACATATCTATTGTCTTGCTCTACGCCATAAATTGCATCTGAGAAATCCTTATCGTATGCACTCATTGCTTTTGCAATGGTACCTGATGCACCTCCTGCTCTAAAAAAATTTCTTACGGTTTCCTGTCCTGCTCCAATTTCGGCAAAAGTTCCGTATATATGAGAGTTTAAATTAATTTTTAAGGCTTTGTTTTTTGTTGTTGGTACACTACTAAATTCTTTGTCTCCTTTTAAAGAAATGGCCATATAAATTTACTTTAATTTGTTGCACAAAAATACTAAATTAGGATGCTATCCGCTAATTTTTATCTTATTTTTGTTGTTATGCAGAAAGACGAAAACGCTCTAAAAATAACCTTTTTAGGAACTGGCACTTCTCAGGGTATTCCAATGATTGCATCTAAAGACCCTGTATGTTTGTCAAAAGATACTAAAGACAAAAGATTACGTTGCTCTATATTAATTAGTCATAATGAAAAAAATTATGTAATAGATTGTGGTCCGGATTTTAGACAACAAATGTTACGTGAGCAGGTAGATTTAATAAATGGTGTTTTGTTTACACACGAGCACGCTGATCATACAGCAGGTATTGATGATTTACGACCTTATTGCTACAAGATTGGAGAAATGCCAATCTATTTGAATGCGCTTACTTTTAAAAGCTTAGAACAGCGTTTTCAGTACATCTTTAATGAAGAAATTCATTATCCAGGGGCACCTGCTGTGAAATCTACAATTATAGCCAAAGATCCTTTTGTTTTGGATGAACTAAAAATAATACCTGTAGAAGTTATGCATGGTAAATTGCCAATAACAGCCTACAGAATTCATAATTTTGCTTATTTAACAGACGTAAAAACCATTTCTGAAAAAGAGAAAGAAAAATTACAAAATTTAGAAGTTTTAGTGGTAAATGCTTTGCGTATAGATTTGCATCCAACTCATTTTAATCTGGAAGAAGCGCTAGCATTTGTAGAAGAGTTAAAGCCAAAAAAAGCCTATTTTACCCACATAAGCCATAAACTTGGCTTCCATAAAGAAGTTTCTGAAAAATTACCAGAAAATGTATTTCTAGCTTACGATGGCTTACAAATTACCGTTTAATTACAATCTTTTTTCAATCCAATTTTTAAAGCTGTAAAAGTTTTGTGGAGCAACTCCATGACCAACAGGATATTCTGAATATTCGCAGTTTAAATTGTTTTTTTCTAAAAAAGGTTTACTATTTCTTGCCCAAGTTACTGGTAAAACCTGATCTACTGTACCATGAGAACTATAGTATTCTGTTTCTATATTTTTAGGAAATTCTTTAGGTAACAAATCAAAATTTATATACCCACTTAAAGCAATTACATATTGTACTTTATTTGGGTAAAAAAAGCTTAAAGCATAGCTAAGAATTGCACCTTGACTAAAGCCTAATAAAAAGGTTTTAGAAAGATTGGTATTGTATTTTTTCTGAATTTCATCTATAAAATTTGCAATAACATTGATGGATTTTTTAGCTTGTGTTAAATCGGAAAATTTACCACTGTTAGCATCAAAATTAATAGCATACCATGCATAGCTGTTAAAACCCATTTCATAAATTGCTTGGGCACTTACAATTAAAAAATCATCTGGAAGTTCTTCTGCAAAAGAAAATAAATCTTGTTCATTACTTCCATAACCATGTAAAAGAATTAATAGAGGAGGGTTTTCCATTTTGTTTTTAGGCTCCCTTACTACATAATTTAACGTACTCATTACTTATTAATTATTAGCTGGTTGTTTGCAAATATTCCTATAACTTTTCCTTTTAATTTTTCTCCAAGAAAAGCACTGTTTTTAGAAGTAGAGAGAATATGCTGTTTTTTTAAAGTGTAGTTTTTTGTAGTTGAAAATAAGGTGAGATCTGCAACTTCACCTTCTTGAATAGGAGAGTTACTGATATTAAATATTTTTCTTGGATTGGATGTTATACAATTAATATAATCTTCTACTTCAAAAACTGTATTTAATGCACTAAAGGCAGTCTCTAGTCCAATTGTGCCATCTTCTGCCATACTAAATTCCAACTTTTTGTTTTCTATATCTATTGGGTTGTGGTCTGATGTAATTACATCTACAAAGCCATTTTTTACTCCCTCTTGTAGTGCTTCAATATCTTCTTTTGTTCTAAGAGGAGGGTTTACTTTGTAGTTACTATCAAAACCTTCTAATTTACTGTCATCTAAAATTAAATTATGAACTGCTACACTACATGTAACTTGTAACCCTTTTGTTTTTGCTTGGGTAATTAACGCTAAAGATTCTTTCGTTGAAATGGTAGGAATATGTAATTTTCCTCCAGTATATTCTAGCAAGAAGAGATCTCTTGCAATCTGTAAATGTTCTGCTAAGGCAGGACTTCCTTTTAAACCAAGTTTTGTGCTATTATGCCCTTCATTAGCAATTCCTTCACCAGCAATGGAGTTATTTTTAGGAAAGCTCAGTACAACTCCATCAAAATTTTGGGCGTATTGAAGTGCAATCTTCATTAAATTATCGTTGGTAATTGATTTTTTATAATCGCCAAAAGCAACTGCTCCAGATTGTTGCATATCATAAAGTTCTGCTAATTCTTTACCTTGGCTATTTTTAGTAAGTGCGCCAATAGGATATAAGTTAACTGCAGAATTAATTGCTTTATTTTTTATAAATGCTACATCTGCTTTAGTGTCAACAATAGGGTTTGTATTAGGGTTAACAGCTATAGCTGTAAAGCCACTTTTTGCAGCGGTAATTAGACCGTTATTTATATTTTCTCTTTCTTCAAATCCAGGTTCGCCGAAAGAAACACTAGAGTCAAACCAGCCACAAGAAACTATCATATTTTCATGCACTATGGTTTTGTGTACATTGCTCTCTTTAATAGTGTCTGCTATTTTAGAAATAATACCATTTTGAATTAAAATGTCTTTTTTTGAATTGTGAAATGGGCTTTGTGTGTCTAGTATTCTAGCTTTTTTTAGTAGCACATTCATGATTTGAAGTATTTAAGAATAAAAATTTCTAAAAACAAAGATACAATTGCCAAGCATAAAAACCACTTCCATAGCCATATTACTTCATTTTTTTTGTTGATATCGATAAATAAATCTTTTACAGATACATAAGAATTTGAAAAGTTATCTGAAGCATTAATTTCTTTTAAACTCATAAAATTTAACTGACTTTCCTTTTTATGAATGTTAAAAGCTAAGGTTTTAAGGGTATCTTTTTGCTGTATAACTTCGTAAAATCCCTTTTTATTTGGAATAATAGAAGTGTTTATACGTACTTTATTTTGAAAAGTTTGTTGTAACGGAATAAGACTTTCTGTATTCTGATTTAGAGTTAATACATCGTCTTTATTTATCTTGGCAGGTATGTCAATTGTAGTATTTTGATGTAAATAATAATACAAACTAGAGCCTTGAAAACTTTGCTTCGCAAAATTGTAAAAAACAGGAACAATTAGTGGTGAATTTAAAAAATTGCTATTTCCTTTGCTCAAAGGACTGGTGAATACGTAAGTTTTAGCATAATTAGTATTTAATTGAGATAAAAAAGTATTTCCATTCTCTAATTTTAAAATGGCAGAAGCGTTTGAATTTCTTGTACTGTAATAACCATTTACAGATGGATATTGGTAGTTTTTAACTTCTTTAGAAAACACATTTTTTAATAATGGATGACTAAATTGTATAGAAGTAATTTTATTTAGTTGCTTTCTGAAAGAATTGTAATACTTGTTTAAGCTTAGTTTTTTAATAAAAAAATTGTAGGAGGTAATACTATTTTCTGTTGGTATTAATACTAATGTTCCATTTTCTTTAACATAATCTAACAATGAATTGGTTAGAATTTCTGGTAGTACGTTAATCTCATTAAGAATAATGAGATCTTGTTTTTGTATGCTATTATAATCCAATCTATTGACATTAGTTTGATTAAAATTAAACTCGTCTTTAGTATAAATTTTATTGAGGTAATTAGATGCTTTTCCAATACTTAAAACATTAATTTTTTTAGTGGTACTTATGTTAAAATAAAATGTGTTATCAAAAACAAAAGTGTCGTTAAAAGTTATTTTTAAAATACCATCAATCGAGTTAGAGTAGGGGAGTGAAAAATCTACTGTATTAACTTGGTCTTCTTCTAGGTTAATAGTTTTTTTACTTAACAATTTGTTATTGTTGTACAATGCAATAGGAACGTTGTTTTTCTGAACTCCTTGGTTAGAAATTGTAGCGCTAATTCTTATTTCATTTGTGTTGATACTTTTAGTGAAAACAGAATCGATAGAAATATTGTTTGTTGTGCTAGGCTGTAGTAAAACTGTAGTAAAATCACCTGTTACATTTGTAAACAAAGGTAATTTAATATTTTGAAAATCAGATATTAATATGTTTTTATGTGAAGTTTTACTTTCTTTTGTTTTTGTGTTCTTAAATTCATTGATAATTGTGTTAAAATCCAATTGTTTGGATGAGTAATTTAAAGAGATTAACTTATTTTTAAGCGTATAATAGGAAATGTTCTTGTAGATTTCATCATTAGTTATTAGCGAGAATTTGGCTTCTTTAGGAGCATTTTCTATCAACTCTTGTTTCGCAGTATTTAATAAATTTCCATAAGGTCCTGTTGCAGATGTGCTGTAAGAATTGTCTAAATAAATAGAATAATATGTTTTATAATCCGATTCTTTATCACTAAAATAAGGTTGCGAAAACGCAAAAAGTAACGATAAAAGTGCTAAGGTTCTAATCGCTAAAAGTAACCATTTTTTAATCTTAGAACTTTTACGGTTTTCTTGTATGATTTTCTGAAGAAAAGCAACGTTTGTAAAAGGTGTTTTCACAAACTTTTGTAACTGAAAAAGATGTACAATTAGAGGTATTACCAATAAGAAAGTAAAATAAAATACCTCTGGATTTAAAAATTGCATTAATTAATATTTGGCAGGTTTACCATTAAATGTACTATTTTTAATGAATGCCCTTAAATCATCATTTGATTTTTTTAAATCTTCATTTCGTAAATACATCATGTGTCCGCTTCTATATCCTTTAAAGTAAAACCTATCTTTCATTTTACCACTAGGATCTGTTTTCCACATGGTATATTTTGCACCAAAATAGGTAGTTGCACCATCATAATATCCAGATTGCACAAGTACTTTTAAATACGGATTTTGTGCCATTGCTTGGCGCAATCCTTCTCTAACATTATTATTTCTATTATCCCAAGGACCAACAGGGCCAAAGACATTGTATTTTACATCTGTTTTAAAGTTAAGCACCTCTCTTATGTAATAATTAATTGCTGGTGTAAAAGAATGAAGCCAGGAAGTAATTTCAGGATTAAAGTCTGTACTTGAGCCAATATCTCTTTTGTCTATACCCAAGTATCTAGAATCTAATCTACCAATTGTATTTCCAGATTTGTCTCTTAATAGCTCTTTCCAAAAAAAACTTGGAGATACCTCTAAATTATTTCTTAGAATTACTTCTTTTTGTAATCCTGAGAATGCTGCAAATTTTTCTGCGATATTATTTTTTTCTATTTCAGAGATAAATCCTCCTTTAGCTATTGCAGGTAGTAATTCGTCTATGGCAAATTGCTCTGCTTGTGGTAAAATATCTAATAAATCTTTACTTTGTAAGTCATTATTCAGCATTTTATGGTACCATGCAGTAGCTGTAAAATACGGTAAGTTTATAGCATAATCTACAGCGCTTTCTGTTCTTAAAACTTTATAATCTGCAGGAGAAACCATTATTACACCATTTAGATACATCCATTGGTTATTTTGTAATTCTGCTGCAAGCCCCATTACTCTTGTTCCTCCATAACTTTCACCAATAATATATTTTGGAGACTTCCATCTATTGTTTCTAGTAATAAATGTATTTAACCAACTTGCTAAATACTTAACATCTGCATTTATTCCGAAAAATTGAGATCTATCTACCTTTTCTCCATCAGCAACAACAGGTCTAGAATAACCTGTATTTACAGGGTTTATATACACTATATCTGCAACATCTAAAATAGAATTAGGATTGTCTTTAATGCCATAAGGTTGTATAGGATATCCTTCTTCATCAATTTTTAAAACCTTAGGACCTGTATACGCTATATGCATCCAGACTGAGGCAGAGCCTGGGCCACCATTAAATGACATGATAATTGGTCTATTTTCATCATTTTTAACATCGGATCTTTTGTAATAGGTATAATACAAGGAAGCGATTATTTTACCATTATTATTCCACACTGGCTGCATGCCAGTAGTAGCGGTATAGGGCACAGTTTTACCTTTAATAACAACAGAGTTTTTAGTTATAACTGTTGTGTCTATTGGTATTCTTGGATCTTGAGAATACAAAACCAAAGAAGATAAAAAGCATATTAAAAAAATCGTTTTTTTCATGGTGTTAAATTTTTGAGTGTCTAAGTTATTACAAAAAGTAGAATTAAAGTACTCTTGTTAGTATCTAGTTAAAACTTTTCGAAAACTCCTAATCCAAATAACGCAAAATCGTATTTAACAGGGTCTTTGGCATCAAAAGAACGAAGTGTGTTATCTAATTCTATTACAGCTTGTAAATCGTTTTGTTTGCGTTTAAGTAGTTTTAATTTTCTTGCTACATTTCCAGAATGTACGTCTAACGGACAAGAAAGGTGTGCAGAATTATGTGTTTTCCAAATTCCGAAGTCTACACCAGTAGTATTATCTCTTACCATCCATCTTAAAAACATGTGAATTCTTTTCGCTGCAGATTTTTTTAGTGGGTCTGAAACGTGTTTTTGGGTTCTTTTTAGGTGATCTACTTCAAAAAATACTTTTTTAAACTGATGAATAGAGTCGAAATAATTGGTAGTGTTATTAACAGTAAATATTGCTTCTAAACCATTGTAGTTTTTATAAATATGTTGCAGCGATTTTGTAAATTGGATAAAATCATGTCCGTTAAAGGTTCTGTGCACAAAATTTTCTAAATTTTTTAAATCTTTGCTGGTGTGATTTAAAACAAAATCATGAGGAGAATGATCTAGCAATTCCACCATTTGTTTGGCATTCTTTATTATCATTTTTCTATTGCCCCAAGAAATGGTTGCAGTTAAAAAAGCTGCTATTTCAATGTCTTCTTTTTTGTTAAATAGATGCGGAATCTGAATTGGGTCAGATTCTATGAAATTTTTATTATTGTATAGGGCAACCTTTTCGTCTAAAAATATTTTAATTTCAGATTTTTTCATGAAAAACTCTCCGATAATACACTTATTCCTAAAAAGATTGAATTATATACTGCATGCAAAGCTATAGACCATAACAAGCCTTGTTTAACTCGAATGTAACCTAATGTTAATCCAACAAATAATTGCGGTAATACTAATAATGGAGATAGCAGCAATACAGTTGCAGTAATGCCAAAGTTTGTAATATGGATAAAGCCAAACATAAAAGTAAAAAAATAAAAAGCAGCTCTAAAACCTTTTGGTGTTTTAAATAATGTAATTGGACCTCTAAAAATTAACTCCTCTATAATGGGTACAATAAGGCCTCCTATTAAGATTATTTGAAGTGGATGCATTTCTTTAAAAAGCGCTTCTACTTTGTGGTCTTGCATATTTACAATTCCTAAAGATTCTACTATAACAAAAATTGGTGTCGTTAAAACTCCAACAACAATACAGGTAATTAAAAGATGGATAAAAATACGAAGTTGTGTCTTTGTTGAAGACTCTTCTTTTACAAGGATTGGATTTTTTAAAAATCGAAAAAGTAGGGTAAGAGTATCTTTAATCATTATTCACGTGTAATTTTACCATCTATCATAGTTAATTTTCTATCTGCCATGTTTGCTAATTCTTCGTTATGTGTTACTAAAACAAAAGTATAACCAAACTCTTCTCTTAGTTTAAAGAACAAATCGTGTAAATTTTTAGCAGATTTAGAATCTAAGTTTCCACTAGGTTCATCTGCTAGAATTACATCTGGATTGTTTATTAAAGCTCTAGCAACAGCAACTCTTTGCTGTTCTCCACCACTTAATTCGTTAGGCTTGTGGTTTATTCTATTAGATAATCCTAAATAATCTAGTAATGTAATGGCTTTACTTTCTATTTCTTTTTTACTTTTTTTTGCAATAAATGCAGGAATACAAACATTCTCTAAAGCAGTAAATTCAGGTAAAAGTTGATGAAATTGAAAGATAAAACCTATGTGTTTGTTTCTAAATTCAGACAGTGCTTTATCTGTTAAGTTTTTAAGTACTTTTTTATTTATTTGCAGCGTGTAGTTTTCTTTTTTGTAAGGTATATCTAAAGTTCCTAAGATTTGCAATAAAGTTGTTTTACCAGCACCTGAAGGTCCAACAATAGCGACGATTTCTCCTTTTTTAATTTCTAAATCAACGCCTTTTAAAACCTTTAAATCGCCATAATATTTATGGATATTTTTTGCTACAATCATTCTACTATTTTAAAACCTCGAAGATAAAGAAACTATTCCTTTTAACTAAAGAAAGATTTGTAACGATGTTTTTTTCTAAATTCCTAAAAGAAAAGTGACTAAAAACTTGATAAAAAACTATATGAATTCGTATTTTTGCTAACGTTTTAAAAAAGTTATAAAATGAACTTACACGAATATCAAGGTAAAGAAATATTAAACAGTTTTGGAGTTAGGATTCAAAGAGGAATTGTAGCAACAACACCACAAGAAGCAGTAGATGCTGCAAAAAAATTAACAGAAGAAACTGGCACAGGTTGGCATGTAATAAAAGCGCAAGTTCATGCAGGTGGCCGTGGAAAAGGTGGTGGTGTAAAATTGGCTAAAAACTTACAAGAAGTAGAAAGTATTGCCGATGATATTTTAGGAATGATGTTAATAACTCCACAAACTTCTGCAGAAGGTAAATTGGTAAACCAAGTATTAATTGCAGAAGATGTTTATTATCCTGGAGATTCTGAACCAGATGAGTATTATATGTCTGTTTTATTAAACAGAGCAACAGGCAAGAATATGATTATGTATTCTACAGAAGGAGGTATGGATATTGAAACAGTTGCAGAAGAAACACCGCATTTAATTTTTACAGAAGAAATAGACCCTACTTTAGGGATCATGCCATTTCAAGCAAGAAAGATTGCTTTTAATTTAGGTTTGTCTGGTACTGCGTTTAAAGAAATGGTAAAATTTGTTACTGCACTTTACACGGCATATGTAAACAGTGATTCTTCTTTATTTGAAATAAATCCTGTTTTAAAAACTTCGGATGATAAAATTATGGCTGTAGATGCCAAAGTTACATTAGATGACAATGCATTATATAGACATAAAGATTATGCTGCTCTTAGAGATGTTAGAGAAGAAAACCCAATAGAAGTAGAGGCTAAAGCTGCTGGTTTAAACTATGTAGATTTAGATGGTAATGTTGGTTGTATGGTAAATGGTGCTGGTTTAGCAATGGGTACTATGGATTTAATTAAAGAATCTGGAGGAGAGCCAGCAAACTTTTTAGATGTTGGTGGTACAGCAGATGCACAACGTGTAGAAACTGCTTTCGGAATTATTCTAAAAGATCCAAATGTAAAAGCTATATTAGTTAACATTTTTGGAGGTATTGTTCGTTGTGATAGAGTTGCGCAAGGTGTTGTTGATGCTTATAAAAATATGGGTGATAAAATTAACGTTCCAATTATTTGTAGATTACAAGGAACAAATGCAAAAGAAGCAAAAGATTTAATTGATAATTCTGGTATGGAAATTATCTCTGCTACAGAATTTCAAGAAGCAGCAGATAAAGTACACGAAGTTTTAAGTGCTTAGGGTTACCAATTTTAGTTTAAATATATTAAAAAAGCCTCGTTTTTTAAACGAGGCTTTTTTTAGTTCTTGTGGTAGAGTTCCATCATTTTATCAACTTCTAACGGTTTTATTAAAAAACCGCATATAAAATCGTACACTTCTGCTTTCTTTTCATCATCAGGACTCATACTTGCTGTTAGCATAAATATTTTAAAAGTATCAGAACCTCTAGTATTATTTACTTGGATATACTCTAAAAATTCCCAACCACTCATAATTGGCATATTTATGTCTACAATAATAATTTCTGGTGTTGGATTGTTGCTATCTTCTAAGTAAGCAATTGCATCTTTTGCACTGTATTTTTCTACAATTAAATCGGTTATTTCTTCGTCTTCTATAACGACCTTGTTGTAATATGTAGTTATATCGTCGTTATCTATAAGTAAAATAGAATTCAGTTTTTTATCCATTTGTTTTGGTGCTAGATGTTTACCCCAAAAATAACATTTATTTTAAAACCTATCAGGGAAATGAAACCTAATTAATTCTTCTAGTTTTTCCTCCGTTAGTGGTTTATTGGCAAAACAATTATTCCCTAAAAGTTTCTCTGCTCTCTCTTTATCATCTGGATTTAATGATGCTGTTAACATACAAACCACTACAACTGCTTGCTGACTTAATGGTAACTTAAAATAAACTTCTAAAAACTCCCAACCATTCATAACGGGCATATTAATGTCTAAAAACAGTGCTTCTGGTTTAGGGTATTTACCATCTATTTTTGTAGATAAATATTCAATAGCAGCAATGCCACTATCCATTGTAATACAATGTTCTGTTAATCCTGATTCTTCAACAATAATTTGATGTAAGTAATTGGTAGCTTCAGAATCATCTACTAATAAAATGCTATTTAGCTTTTTTTTCATAATTTTTCGATAAGTGTTTTGAAATGGTAAAATAAAAAGAACTTCCTTTATTTATTGATGATTCTACCCAGATTTCTCCATCATGTAGTTCAACAATTTTTTTACAATGGGAAAGTCCAATACCATTGCCTTTATAATTAGACCTATTATGTAGTCTTTGAAATATTTTGAAAATTCTAGATTGGTGCTCTTTTTCGATTCCTATTCCATTATCTCTCACCTTAAAAGTCCAAAATTGATCGTTTTCTGTAAAACTTATACTTATTTCAGTATTTACATTATTTCTACTAAATTTTAATGCATTAGAAATTAAATTCTGAAATAAGAGTTGTATTTGAGATTTTACACCTAATATAGAAGGTAAATCTTCATAAAAGATTTTTGCGTTCTTTTCTCTAATTATAGAGTGATAATCTTTTTTTGTATTTTCTACAATTTCATTACAATCTATTCTTTCTATTTTGCTTTTTTGTCCTATTCTACCATAATCTAATATGTTTTTAATTAGACTTCGCATGCGTAAAGATGCATCCAAAATATAACCAAGCATTTTTTTATCTTTTTCGTCAAACCTATTTTCGTACCTTTTATTAAACCTACTTACGTAACCAAGAATAGTATTTAACGGTTCTTGCAAATCGTGACTTGCTATATAGGTATATTGCTCTAGCTCTTCGTTTTTAGCTTCAATTTTTTTAATATACTCTTTTCTAAGTTCTTGTGTCTTTTTTCTTTCTGTGATATCATACATTATCAATAAAAACTCACTAAAGAAATCATTTTTATTTTTAAAAGGAATAATTGCACAATCTAACCAAAAAAAAGTATTGTATTTATTTCTATATTTTAAATTTCCCTCCCATATTTCACCTTTGTTAATGGTGTTCCATAAAGTAGAGAAAAAACTAGGCTCATGATAATTAGAATTTAAAAGAGTATTTTTTTTTCCTATCATTTCTTCTCTACTGTAGCCAGAGATTAAAACTGCCTTTTCGTTCACATACTTTATTAGGCCATTATTATCTATAATAGTTATAACGGCAATTTTATCTAGAGCGTTTTTAAAAAGGCTTAGGTGATTATTGCTTAGTTCTAAAGATTTAGATAATAGCACTTGTTCTTCATTAACCTTGTTTAAATTAAGAGTAACTTTTGTTAAAACAATAAGGGTTAAAGGTACGCTTATAACGATATAAATAGCTATCCCAAAATCTGCATTAATTGCGTTTTCATTAATTGCTATAATCATAAAATAACAGAAAACCAAGGGTAAAATTATTAAAAATGGTAATAGCTTTCTAAATATTTTACTTCCATTTAAATTGGAAAATAGTAGTTTTGAAATTGAGGATGATTCGTATTTTAGTATTATTATGGCTAATTGTAATAAGTATAAAAAGGAAGTATGAATAGCCATTGTTTCAAAGAAAAAAGTTCTGTTTTCTAAAGGTATAGAAAGCAAGTATGAAACTATAGATGTAAAGCTAATTACCAATGCAGTTTTTGAAGCTATTAACCCAAGCTTTTCAAAAAATGTTTCTTCTAATCTGTACCCTATGAAGCCTAGACTTAAAAGAATGGCGTTTAATGCAGTAGCAGGAGACATTCTTCCAGGTAAATTGGTAGAAAATTTATCAAGAACTAATAAATTATCTATGCTAAAGTTAAAATTAAAAATATATTCATTCAGCGTTAAAAATCCAATAAACCCAATAAATGCGCTTAAAGCAATATAAACGGTATAAGCTTGTTTGTTAATTTTATCGAGTAATAATATATTAATACCACCAAAAAGAAAGACAAAGCAGGTATTAATTTTCATAGTGGCGACTCCTGGAAGTAAACGAAGAATTGGTTCGTAACTTACTAACCAACCAACCAAAACACTACTGCTTATTAATATAGATGATATACTAACAAATAATGCAATTTTTCTTTTTATTTCTTCTTTTTTTAGCGCCACAAATTTAAACTGTAGTTTTTTAATCTAATAAAAAAAACTGAGGGGGAGACTTTATCATGTATTTAAAATTAGTTAGAAGAAATTCTTTGAGCAACAGGATAAATGTTAATGAATTGTTAATTTTGACTTATAAAAAACCAAAAATTAAACTTTAATTCGTTAAAAAAAAATTTACTTACCATTTAAAACAGGATATCCCATTTGTGCATAGACCAAAATTCCTTCATCTATGATAGCGGTATTTTTAAAGCCATATCTTTTTAAGGTATTTACTACTTTTTGCGAAGCAGCATGAGGGCATGCACAGTAAACCACAATCCAAGTATCGTCTTTTGGTAAATCGTTTACAAATTTTTCTGGATCTTCATAATAAGGTACAGGTACTGCACCAGGAATATGCATTTGTCTCCAAGCAACTTTAGATCTTGCATCTAAAACAACCATTTTAGATTTATTTTCTAGCGCTTCAAACACTTGCTTTGCTGGTACGTATAAATTTTCTC
>CAYZDK010000003.1:0-28555 GCA_964477255.1 uncultured Polaribacter sp. | reverse complement strand
GATTTATTTTCTAGCGCTTCAAACACTTGCTTTGCTGGTACGTATAAATTTTCTCTTAAAGTAAACTTCGGATTTTCACCTTTTTTGTTTAAAACATATTCTTCTGGTGTTGGCAATTTTATTTCACTTGCTTTAGGAGCATTCCAACCAGATGCTCTAGATCTTAAAAATGCTGTAACGCCATTTATTTCTTCTTCAGATAAAATATTTTTATAGGCAATCATTGGTGTGCCATCTCTACCATTTTCTATAGCATACTTTAAAAAACCGTCTGTTGCTGTTGCCAATAACATAGCATTTCCTAAGGCTGGTGCAGAAACACCTTCGCCATTTGCACCATGACAAACTGCACAATTGTTATTGTATACTTTTTTACCAAGTTCTATACTTCCAACAACTGGTTCTCTAGATATTTTTACGCCTTTTTTAACATCTGCTTCCTCGTAAAGCCATTGCAATAATTGTTCTATTTCTATATATTCTAGTGGCCCTCCTTGATCGTCTAAATAACCTCCCATTGCTGTATTTGCACGACCAAATTGAATGGTATATCGCATAAAATTATTGGATTTAGAGGATGCCAATAAGGAATGCGATTTTAAAGATGGTGCATTATCTGCAGCATAACCTTCTCTATTTTCTGCATGACATAAAGCACAATATTTTTGATAATTTTTTGCGGCATTATTGGCAGCAACAGAATCTAATTTACCACCTACACTAGATTGCTTTGCTAAAAGGGCTTGCGACTCTGGTTCTTGTACAAATTGCAGCTCTACACCTTTAGCAATTTTATTACTGATAGTAATCAATTGTTTGGTTTTATCGTACTGAATTGCGTTAAGATCTAGATTCTTTTTAAAGTATTGGTAGGTAGAATCTATATTTTCAACATCAAATAGAATTGCATAGACCCCTTGCTTTCTATTTTGTAAAAATTCGGAAACTTTTACATTCTTATCTGCAGAATGTAGCTCAACTTTTTGGTGTCTTCTTATTAAAAAACTAGCCTCATTTTCAGTACTAGAAACATTTTCTAGTCCCATTTTTTCAAAAGATTCTGCAGCTTTATTTAGATCCTTTACAGCAACTTTTACAGATTTGATACCAACAACGCCATTTTTATGTTTAGAATAACTTCTATTGTACACGTAATAGGTATTCCACCAATTATTGGTTTTATTATAATCAGAAGTTAATTGTTGTAAAAATACTGGAAGGTATTCTTTTTTTGTTCCATTGAAAGCTAGTTTACTTTCTTGATTTCCACCATCATCTCTAGACCAGCCTTTTGCAGGAGTTTTAGAAGTTCTATATGATAAAACTCCATCCATTTCAAATCCTTGCTTTTGCAACCAATCTTTTGTGTTATTTGTAGAAGAAGTAGCTATTGTATAACTCACTACACCTTCCTGTTTTTTAGAAAATGACACCCAGTTTTTAGGAGTTTTTGTAGAAATTGAATCTGGATTAACTTGCATAAACTCTATAGAAGACATGTCTGCAAACTTAGCGTTTGCAGTTGTAACTCCATCAAAATTAGATTGCCCAAAACTATTTGCTTCAGGAAGACGAAACCCTAAAGTATCTGCATAAAAATCTCTAGTTTTCTTTAAGTTGTTTACTGCAAAGAAAAGTTTGTTGACTCCTGTTCCTTGTCCCATTAAATTCTTGTTTAAAGCAATATAATCCACTTCTTTTTTTACACAAGAAGTTGCAATTGCAAAGACAAGACAACTTGCCACAAAAAGAGGAATTCTTTTTATTAGTTTAGCAGTTTCCATGGAGCAAATAATTTAAATGTCTCATATTAAGGCACACAAGATATTTAAATTAAATAATTTATGCTATTAAACCATTAATAAAGCTCTAATATTTTATGATGAGTTTGCAGTATGTTCTTTATTTATCAAAGTTCTATTTTACTTTAAATACTTTTTTAAGGATGTCTTCCATCAAGCACCATTTTGTTAATGCACTTTGAAAAAGGTTTGCTCCAACAAATAAAGTAAACCATAACCAACGTTGATCTACATACATTGCTAATAACACGCTTATTATGATAAAAATTCCTGCAATTGCTCTTATATATCTATTTAACATAGTTTTTGTTTTTAATTATACATATTCTTCTATTGGTAATACAATAGCTCTAATTGGGTTTTCTGCAGCAAAGTCTGCATTTTTCTTTCTTATTTCTTTTAATAAAGACGATATTAATGCTGCATTAGTAAAGGAGAAATACATGTGCGAATCGTTTCCGCCTTTCATACTAGGAAACCAGCTTTGTGTTGCTAGTAAAGAGGGTTTTTCTTTATAACCATCTATATCAGAACTACTAAAAGTTTCTATTCCAGATTTTTTAAACAAATCTAATACTGCTTCATGATACTCTGCTACGGCTGTTACAATTACTAATTTCATTATTGGTGATTTTTATGTTCTATCATGTAGTACACTAAAGGAACTACTAGAAGCGTTAATATTGTAGATACTATGGTTCCTCCAATTAAGGAGATTGCTAATCCTTGAAAAATTGGGTCAAATAAGATAACAAATGCTCCTATAACTACAGTTCCTGCTGTTAATAAAATAGGAGTAGTACGAACTGCACCTGCTTCTATAACTGCTTGTTTAAATGGAATGCCATCTGCCAATCGTAAGTTTATAAAATCTATAAGTAATACGGAATTTCTTACCATAATTCCTGCTAAAGCAATCATTCCTATAAATGAAGTTGCTGTAAAAAAGGCTCCCATCAACCAATGGCCAATGACAATACCTACTAAAGAAAGTGGTATGGCTACCATCATAACAACAGGAGCTTTAAAATTTTGGAACCAGCCTACAATTAACATGTAGATAATTACAATAACTCCAAGGAAAGCAATTCCTAAGTCACGAAATACTTCAAGAGTAATTTGCCATTCACCATCCCATTTTACTGTAAAATCATCTTCAAAAGCAGGTTGATTCATGTATAGTTCATTAATTTCATATCCTTTAGGTAACTTAATTTCTTTTAATTTATCTGTCATGCCAAGAATAGCATACACAGGGCTTTCTAATTCACCAGCCATATCAGCCATAACATATACTACAGATTTTTGATTTTTGCGATAAATACTCTTATCTGTATTCTTAGTATTAATCTTTACTAAATCAGCAATAGGTAGCATTACGCCAGTTTTAGACTGCACTTTTATATCCATTAATTTATCTACAGTAGTTTTTTCTTTGGTTTCTAAATCAAAAACTAAAGGAACTTGCTTGTATGCATTTTCATCATATATAAATGAAATAGGATCTTTGCCTACCAGACTTCTTAGAGTAGCAGTAATTTGTTCTGGTGCTATACCAAATTTGAGTGCTTTTTCTTTATCAATAATAAACTCATATTCTTTTTGATTGGCCTCTACCATCCAATCTACATCAACTACGTCTGTTGTATTGTTTAAAATAGCTTTAACTTTATTGGCTAATTTTATTTGTTCTTCATAATCTGGTCCATAAATTTCGGCTACAATTGTAGATAAAACTGGAGGTCCTGGTGGCACTTCTACTAATTTTACATTAGCACCATATTTTGCAGCGATTTTCTGAATTTCTGGTCTAAATAATTTTGCAATATCATGACTTTGTGCAGATCTATCATGCTTATCGGTAAGGTTTACCTGAATATCTGCCATGTTACTGCCACCTCTTAAATCATAATGTCTTACCAAACCGTTAAATGTAATAGGGGCAGAGGTACCAACATAGGTTTGATAATTAGTTACTTCTGAACGTGTTGTTAAAAACTGACCAATTTCTTTAGAAACTAATGCTGTTTTTTCTAAAGTAGTGCCCTCTGGCATATCAATTACCACTTGAAATTCGTTTTTGTTATCAAACGGTAACATTTTAACTGCTACAGATTTAGTAAAAAACAATGCTACTGAACCTAAAAGAAGTGCTACAGTACTTAATAAGAAAGTCCATCTTATTTTTTTATTTTCTATAAGTGGTTTTTCGAATCTTTCATAGATTCTAAAAATCATGTTTTTTTCAATTACTGCTTCTTTATCTGAAGAAGAAGGCTGCTTTTTGTCTTTCTCTCTAAGAAATAAATAACCCAAATAAGGTGTAATGGTTAATGCTACAAAAAGCGATAAAATCATTGCTATGGATGCGCCAATTGGCATAGGACTCATGTAAGGCCCCATTAAGCCAGACACAAAAGCCATAGGTAAAACAGATGCTATTACAGTAAAAGTTGCTAAAATAGTTGGATTACCAACTTCATTTATGGCATAGATTGCAGCTTGTTTAAATGGTAAATGTTTCATTTTAAAATGACGGTGCATGTTTTCTGCAATAATGATAGAATCGTCTACAACAATACCTGTTACAAATACTAGTGCAAATAGCGTAATACGATTTAAAGTGTAATCTAGCATGTAGTAACTTAGTAACGTAAGTGCAAAAGTTATTGGTACAGATAAAAAAACTACCAATCCTCCACGCCAACCCATAGCTAGCATTACAACTAAAGTTACCGCAATAATTGCTCCAATTAAATGCAATAATAATTCGGATACTTTTTGAGATGCAGTTTCACCGTAATTTCTGGTTATTTCTACATGTACATCATCTGGGATTAAAGTTGATTTTAAGTGGTTTACTTTATTTAAAATTATATCTGAAATTTTCATAGCATCTGCTCCCTTTCGTTTTGCAACAGATACAGTTACAGCAGCATATTCTGACGGATAATTTATTTTTTTGTTACTAGCACTGCCAAAACCAAAACTTACATAGTTTTTTGGTATTTCTGGGCCATCTACAATCTTTGCTACTTGTTTTAGATATATTGGTTGGTTTTGTATGCTACCTACTACTAAGTTTTCTACATCTTGTTTAGCTCTTAAAAACTTACCAGTAGTAATAATAAATTCACTATTATTATTTTTAATTTTCCCACTTGAAAGCTGGCTATTACTAGCCTGAATCATTTTTGCGATGTTGAGCGGATCAATATTAGCAGTCGCTAATTTTTCTTTATCAAATACTACTCTTATTTGACGTTCTCTTCCACCAATTTTTTTGGTAATTCCTACATCATTAATCTTTTCTATTTCGTTAGTTAGCTCTTGTGCAATTTTTGATAGTTGGTAGTCTGAATACTTTTCGCTCCATAAAGTTAAACCAAGCATTGGTACATCATCTATTGCTCTAGTTTTAACCAATGGCATGGTAACACCTTGCGGCATCATATCCATGTGCTTATTAATTTCATTATAAAGCTTTACAAAAGAGCGCTCTATATCTTCTCCTACGTAAAACTGTACAATAACCATTCCTTGCTCTTTCATAGAGGTAGAGTATACATACTCAATTCCTTTTATGTTAGAAATAATTTTTTCTAAGGGTTTAATTACTCTAGATTCTACCTCTTTAGGGCTAGCTCCTGGATATCCTACAAAAATATCTGCCATAGGAACATCTATTTGAGGTTCTTCTTCTCTAGGAATTAAAAAGGAGCTATATACACCTATAATCATAAATACGATCATAAGTAAAATAGTAAGTTTTGAGGTTAAAAACCCTTTAGCAATTTTTCCTGCTAGTCCGTCTTTCATATCAATTTCTATTTACGTGTTATTTTAACACCATTAAACAATTTTGCTTCCGAAGAAACTATATAGGTATCTCCTTTGCTTAATCCAGAAATAACTTGTATTTGTTCTTGGGTTTCTTCTCCTACTTCTATCCAATGTAAAATTGCTGAATCTCTTTGGCTTACCGTATATACTCCAGTAAGTTGGCCTTTAGTTACAAGCGCATTTTTATCTATTAATAATTTATCGGTACTATTTTTAAAGTTGTTTTTAAATAGAACTTTTGCATACATTCCTGGAAGAATGTTAGTTTCTTCAGTAAAACTAACTGTTGCTATAAACTGACCATTAGAATTTCTAGCCGAACTGCTTAACTCTCTAATTTTGCCAACTACATTTTTATTTAAACTAGGAATAAAAATTTTCACAGGACTTGTTTTATCTAAGTTAGCGATATCACTTTCAGAGATACTGGTTTCTACTTCTAGTGTTCTGTTATCTTCTATTGTTAGTAAAGGTATTCCTGGATTTGCTAAATCTCCAGATTTTATCATTTTTTGAGTGATAAGACCATTAAAAGGAGCTTTAATTTGCGTATATTTTAATTGTGAAATTACTTGTGCTTTATTTTGTTTGACTGCATTTAACTTTGCTTTTGCAATGTTGTAAAGCGCTGTAATATCATCTAGTTCTTTTTTAGATGCACTTTTCATTGCAAACAAATTTTTAAGACGATTGTAATTAATTTCAACATTAGTTAAGTTAGCTTTTGCTTGCTGAATTCCAGATTCAGTCTGTGCTAATTTTGCTTTTAAATCGTTATCATCTAACGATAAAAGCACTTGTCCTTTTGTAACATAATCGCCAACGTTAACAGTAACATTTTTTACATTACCCATTGCCCTTGTGCTAATAGTAGCACTTTGTTTAGCAGCAACTTTACCACTCGTTTTAATAGTGTAGTTTTCTGAAGTTGCTACTACTTTTTTTGTTTTTACGGCAACAGTTGGTATATCTATATTTGGTTTTTCTGAGTCTGAAGAACATGAAGCTAACAGAGTAGAAATTAGTAATGCTATTGGATATATTCTTTTCATTTTAGTTTTCTTTGGTTAAAAATTGGATATAATTTAGTGTGTAGTTGTATTCATAAATAGCTTGGTAATAAGCTAAATTCTTTTTTGCAACATTTGTTTCTGCTTGCAAAACATCTGTAATTTTTTCTAATCCTTCTTTATAGCGGTTATTTTTAATTCTAAGTATTTCTTCTGCTTGTTCTAGACCAAGCTTTGTTAGACTTATGTTATTTGTAGCATCTTGCAACATTCTCTTTGCTTTTTCTAGTTCTAAATTACTCTTAGACTTGTACTCTTCTAAATTGATTTTAGATTCTTCAAAAGCAGCTTTAGCCTTTTGTATTTTCCCAATTCGCTTTGCACCTTTAAACAAGTCCCAACTTAATTGTGCGCCAACTATATAGCCATTAGCACCACCTCTAAAAATTTTATTATCGTATAATTCATAACTACCAAATGCATTTAATCTTGGCAGATAACTCATTTTGTTTGATGTAAATAGGTTTTTATTGGTTTCCGTAATTAATTCAAGCGCTTTAATATCTGCTCTTAGGTTAGAGATATTTTTATTGTTGGATTTTAAAGTTTCTGAAATAGTTAAGGTATCTAATGGTTTAAATAGAGTTGATGTGTTTTCATTCATTAAGAATGCAACATAATTAGACGCATTTGCAATTTGACTATTTGCTTTTTGTAGTCTATTTTCAATTTCAAGAGCGCGTATTTGAACCGAAAGCACATCTGTTTTTTGAATTATACCTTGCTCGTAAAACCTTACTGTTTGATTTTGTAATTGGGTAACAAAACTGTTCGCCTTTTCTAATACCTTTTTGTATTGGTAAGCAACCTGTAAATTCATATATGCCTTTTTAGCTTCTAGAATCATATAATCTTTAGTTCTTGCAGCATTAAGTTGGGTTGCTTCTAATGCAGTTTTTACTGCTTTTCTTTGGTAAAAACCATCTACATTTATTAATGGCTGTTGCACTTGAATGGTAGTTGCAAAGTTTCTTGTTTCTACAGGATCATTCAATAAAGCAGGGTTAAAATCATTAGCAGTTAAAATACCTTGATTTAATTTTGCACCAAACGCCATTAAAGGGTTTGTGGTTAACATTGCAGTATGATTTACGCCAATATTTGGCAGAAAAACAGCAGCAGATTGCTGGTAATTGGCTTTTGCTTTTTCAATTTCCTGAATGCTTTTTTTAAGTGTAGTATTTTCTGCAATTACTTTTTCAATAAAGTCTGCCTTTTCTAATTTTACAGAAGTTTGTCCCAAAAAAACTAATGGGAAAAAAACCATAAAACTTAAAATATAGATTCGTATACTTTTCATTGATTTCTATTTTTAAGCAAAGTTAATGGCGTTCTTTAAGCTAGACAGTAACATAGGTTACAGAGTAATTAGTTTAGAAATTAATTATATTGCAATCATGAAAAATCAATTGTCCATTTTTAGTATATTTTTTTTTCTTAGTAGTATTCTTTTACAGTCTTGTACATCCAAAACAAATGCAGAATTTGTTATTGAAAAAATGCATACGAAATACAAAGACACGTGGTATCCTAAGCTAACTTTTGAACAAAAAGCAATGTTTTATGTGCAGGATACAATTAATTTTGAGCAAACTTGGTTTGAAGCTTTAGAAGTAGGTAAGGGTCTTGCTATTAAGTTTGATAGTTTAAATAGCGGTTCAGGTTATATTTTTAAGAATGATTCTATGTTTGTTTTTAATGATAATGAAGTGGTTAATAGAGCAAAACGTGTACATGAAATTTTAGAACTTGGTTTTAATGTATACAAACAACCTGTTTCTATTACGTTACAAAAACTTAAAAAAGCAGATTTAGATTTTACTTTTTTTCAAGAAGATGCTCAATATTATGTAATTGGTAACCCCGAAATTAAACAAGTATGGATTGATAAGGAACGACTATTGTTTTCTAAAATAGAAACTAAAAATAAAAATGGAACCATATCAAAAATTGAGTTTAATAAATACAAAAAGCTAGGTGAAGGTTGGATTGCACCAGAAGTTATTTTTTATAACGATGATAAAATCTCATTAAAAGAAGTGTACAGCAATATTCAACTTCCTAAAAAACTACCAAACAATTTGTTAAACACCTCTAATTTTGAATCTATACAGTGGTAATTCTATAATTGCTCTTTTAATGTTTTTATTTCGTCTCGTAATTTGGCAGCTACTATAAAGTCTAAATCTTTAGCAGCAACTTCCATTTGTTTTCTTTTATTTCGTATGCGTTTTTCTATTTCTTCTTTTGGCAGGTATTCTAAATCTTGTTCTGCAGCTTTTTGTTTTGCATTATCATAATGGTAGCTAGATACAGCACTTTTAGAAAGTGTGTTGTCGATTTTTTTATTGATTTGAGTTGGTGTAATATTATTAGCAGTATTGTAGGCAATTTGCTTTTCTCTTCGCCTATTTGTTTCATCAATGGTTTTTTGCATACTGTCTGTAATTTTATCAGCATACATTATTGCCAAACCATTTACATTTCTTGCAGCTCTACCAACAGTTTGTGTTAGGGATTTATTATTCCGTAAAAAACCTTCTTTATCTGCATCTAAAATAGCAACTAAAGAAACTTCAGGTAAATCTAAACCTTCTCGTAATAAGTTTACTCCTATAAGAACATCAAACAACCCTTTGCGTAAGTCTTGCATTATTTCTACACGTTCTAATGTATCTACATCTGAATGAATATAACGACACCGAATATCCACTCTAGTTAAATACTTAGTCAATTCTTCTGCCATTCTTTTGGTTAAGGTTGTTACCAAACTTCGCTCATCTTTTTCTACACGAACCTGAATTTCTTCGATTAAATCATCAATCTGATTTAAGCTTGGCCTAACCTCTATAGGAGGATCTAGTAATCCTGTAGGGCGAATTATTTGCTCTACAAAAATTCCCTCTGATTTTTCCAATTCATAATCTGCAGGAGTTGCAGAAACATAAACTACTTGATTTTGTATGGCTTCAAATTCTTCGAACTTTAAGGGTCTATTATCCATGGCAGCAGGAAGTCTAAAGCCATATTCTACAAGATTCTCTTTTCTACTTCTATCTCCACCATACATAGCATGCGTTTGTGGTACAGTTACATGACTTTCGTCTATAACCATAACATAATCGTCTGGAAAATAGTCTAATAAACAGAAAGGCCTTGTTCCTGGAGCTCTACCATCTAAGTATCTTGAATAATTTTCAATTCCAGAACAATATCCTAACTCTCGAATCATTTCTAAATCAAACTCTGTTCTTTCTTGTAATCTTTTTGCTTCTAATGGTTTTCCTATTTCTTTAAAATAATCTACCTGTTTTACCATATCTTCTTGTATTTGATGAATGGCATTCTGTAACACATCTGGAGAAGTTACAAATAGATTTGCTGGATAAATTGTTAGGTGTTCAAACTGTTCTATCACAGTGTTGTTTTCTAAATCAAAAGCTTCAATTTCTTCAATCTCGTCTCCAAAAAAATGAACGCGATATCCATTATCTCCATAAGAAGGGTAAATGGTAACAACATCACCTTTTACTTTAAATTTACCGCTTTTAATTTCTACTTCAGTTCTAGAATATAAGCTAGTTACTAATTGATGTAAAAACTTAGTTCTTGAAATTTGTTGTCCAACTTCTATTGGAATTACATTTTTCTTGAACTCTGTTGGGTTTCCAATACCATACAAGCAAGAAACAGATGCCACCACTAACACATCTCTTCTTCCAGATAGTAGAGAAGAGGTAGTACTTAACCTTAAGCGCTCTATATCTTCGTTTATAGATAAATCTTTCTCAATATAAGTACCAGTAACAGGTATATAAGCTTCTGGCTGGTAATAATCGTAATACGATACAAAATACTCTATGGCATTGTTAGGGAAAAATTGTTTGAATTCTGAGTATAATTGCGCTGCTAACGTTTTGTTATGTGCTAAAACTAGTGTTGGTCTATTCACCTTTTCTACAACATTTGCTATAGTAAAGGTTTTCCCAGATCCAGTAACACCTAATAGCGTTTGGTATTTATCGCCAGCTGTAATACCTTGTGCTAATTGTCTAATCGCTTCTGGTTGATCTCCAGTTGGCGAAAACTCAGATTCTAATGTAAATTTCATACTGTAAAAATACAGAGACTTTAGCATTATAAAAAGAAGAATCAGAATCAAAAACCTTATAAATGCTTAAATTTGTACTATGGATTTATTTTCTTTAGAAAAGCAAACAAATATTTTACCAGAAGATGGAGTTACTCATTATCATGGTGTAATTTTAAACAAAGAAAAAAGCGATTATTACTACGAAAAATTATTAGAAACTATCGATTGGAAAAATGATGAAGTAGTGCTTTTTGGAAAAAAAATTGTAACTAAAAGAAAGGTAGCTTGGTATGGAGAAAAAGCATTTTCTTATACATATTCTAAAATTACCAAGACTGCAAACTTATGGACCAAAGAACTAAAGGACTTGAAAGAGATTATTGAGAAAGAAAGCGGTGAAACCTATAATTCCTGTCTTTTAAACCTTTACCATTCTGGAGAGGAAGGTATGGGCTATCATTCTGATGCAGAGAAAATGCTAAAAAAGAATGGCGCAATTGCTTCTCTATCACTTGGTGCAGAACGTAAATTTTCTTTGAAACATAAAACCAATAAAAAACGAGTAGATATACTATTAGAAAACGGAAGTTTACTAGTAATGAAAGGGGAAACACAAGAAAACTGGTTGCATCGCTTGCCACCAACTAAAAAAGTGGTAAAACCAAGAATAAACCTTACATTTAGAACCATAGTTTTATAAAAACTTAATGAATTAAAAAATTGTCAAACAACAGCCAATCCATAAACATTAATAAGTTTATCAGTTCTACTGGTATATGCTCTAGAAGGGAAGCAGAAAAACTAATTGTAGAAGGTAGAGTTACTATTAATAAACAAGTAGCAAAACTTGGTAACCGTGTTTTACCGAAAGATATTGTAATGGTTGATGGTAGAAAATTAAAAACGAAACCTCCAACATTATATATTGCCTTAAATAAACCAGTGGGAATTGTTTCTACCACAGATTCAAAAGAAAAAAAGAACATAGTAAATCATGTGAATCATCCTCAAAGACTTTTTCCAGTTGGCAGATTAGACAAACCTTCAGAAGGTCTTATTTTTCTTACCAACGATGGAGATATTGTAAATAAAATTTTAAGAGCAGGGAATAATCATGAAAAAGAATATATAGTAACCGTAGATAGAGTTATTACAGACTCTTTTGTGAAAAATATGCGCAAAGGTGTTCCAATTTTAGGCACAATTACCAAAAAGTGTAAAGTTGAAAAGATTTCACAAAACGTATTCAAAATTATTTTAGTCCAAGGATTAAATAGACAGATAAGACGAATGTGTACGCATCTAGGTTATGAAGTTACCAAACTAAAAAGAGTACGAATAATGAACGTAACTCTTGGAAATCTAAAACCTGGAGATTGGCGTGAACTAACAGAAGAAGAGATGGATTCCATTAATAAAATGATTGCAACCTCTTCTAAAACTGAAGAAGCATCTGTAAATAAAAACCCCATAAAACAACAGCGAAAAAAAATAGTAGAAAAACCAAAGAAAAATAACTTTAATAAAAAAAGTACGCAATTTAGAAGTTCTTCATCTAAACGTGTAAAAGGAAAATCTAAAGGCAACTTCAAAAGAAAAAAGAAGTTGTAAAGGGCCTATCTTTTTAGGAATCATTTAGTTTTTCACTTCTTACAATAGTACTATATTTGCCCACAATGAAATTCGATTTAAAAATTACAGATCAAAATAGTAAGGCAAGAGCAGGAACTATTACAACCGATCATGGAGAAATAGAAACCCCAATCTTTATGCCTGTTGGTACTGTTGGTACTGTAAAAGGTGTGCACCAAACAGAGTTGAAAAAAGAAATAAACCCAGATATAATTTTAGGGAATACCTACCATCTTTACTTAAGACCTCAACTGGATATATTAGAACAAGCTGGTGGATTGCATAAGTTTATGAATTGGGATAGAAATATTCTTACAGATTCTGGTGGATACCAAGTGTATTCTTTGTCACAACGTAGAAAAATTAACGAAGAGGGAGTTAAATTTAAAAGTCATATTGATGGTTCTATGCATTTTTTCACACCAGAAAATGTAATGGAAATACAGCGAACTATAGGGGCAGATATTATTATGGCATTTGACGAATGTACGCCTTATCCTTGTGACTACAATTATGCAAAAAAATCGATGCACATGACCCATAGATGGTTAGATAGATGTATGAATCATCTGAAAAACTTACCATTTAAATATGGATATGAGCAAACGTTTTTTCCTATTGTACAAGGAAGTACTTACAAAGATTTAAGACGGCAATCTGCTGAATATATTGCCAATGTTGGTGCACAAGGAAACGCCATTGGTGGTTTGTCTGTTGGAGAACCAGCAGAAGAAATGTATGCCATGACAGAGGTTGTTACAGAAGTGCTGCCAGAAGACAAGCCAAGATATTTAATGGGTGTTGGAACTCCCATTAATATTCTAGAAAATATTGCATTAGGTATAGACATGTTCGATTGTGTTATGCCAACTAGAAATGCTAGAAACGGAATGTTATTTACTGCACATGGTACAATAAATATCAAAAATAAAAAGTGGGAAAATGATTTTTCACCAATTGATGATATGGGTATTACTTTTGTAGATACATACTATTCTAAAGCATATTTAAGACACTTGTTTGCATCTAAGGAACTACTAGGAAAACAAATTGCTTCTATTCATAATTTAGGTTTTTATGTATGGTTAACCAGACAAGCTAGAAAACACATTTTAGCAGGAGATTTTAGAGAATGGAAAGATAAGATGGTAAAACAAATGGATAAAAGATTATAATTATTATATCTTGAAAATTATTGATTGGTACATACTAAAGCGATTTCTGGTAACCTTCTTCTTTACCTTGCTTATCCTTATTCCTATTGCGATAGCAATAGATATCTCTGAAAAAATAGATAACTTTTTAGAACATGCCAATCTTGGTGTTGTTCAAATAATAGAAGAATATTACCTAAATTTTATTATTTACTATGCAAATACCTTTATGCCCTTGGCATTATTTATTGCGGTAATATTTTTCACCTCTAAGTTGTCTAACAACACAGAAATAATTGCAATTACCAATGCTAAAGTTTCTTTTACCCGTTTTTTATACCCATATTTTGTTGGTGCTACCCTAATAACGGTTCTTTCTCTTGCCATGAACCATTTTGTGGTTCCAAATAGTAGTAAGATTCGAAAAAAATTCGAAAAGACTTATATAAAACATCGAAGAGCAAAAAATGAGATGAAATTTGTACGAGATTTTAGTCTACAATTAACAGATAGTACATACATCTTTATAAAAAACTTTAATACGGAAACCAATAACGGCTATGATTTTACATTTGAAACCTATGATGGTTTAGAACTAAAGTCTAAGTTAGTTTCCGAATATATTAAATACAACGATAAAGATTCGGTTTTTTCTTTAACAAGGTGGAGAAAACGTATTTTATTTAATGATTTAGATAGTATATATTCTGGAAGCAGGATTCAAAAAAAATTCAACTTTACGCCAAAAGACTTAATTTATAAATCTGCACTTTCCCAAGAAATGCCTTCTGGAGAATTACTAGATTTTATTGAATTATCTAAAAAAAGAGGGGTTAAAAATTTAAATGCTTATTTAGTAGAGTTTCATAAAAGAACTAGTTTACCTGTAGCATCTTACATTTTAACTATTATAGCAGTAGCACTGGCTTTTAGAAAAAGAAGAGGAGGTACAGGTATTAACCTTGCAATAGGTATTGGAATGATGTTTATTTATGTATTCTTAATGAAAGTTTCTGAAGTTTTAGGAGCAGTTGCTGGGGTTAATTCACTCTTATATGTTTGGTTACCAAATTTATTCTTTGGTTGTATAGCTATTTATCTCTACAACAATGCTAGAAAGTAAATTAAAAAATTACTTAATGCTCCATTTAATTGTTTTTATTTGGGGTTTTACAGCCATCTTAGGTGCTTTAATTACGATAGAATCAGAGCCGCTTGTATTTTTTAGAATGAGCTTAGCAGTTGTATTTATTGCCGTTTATTTTTTACTTAAAAAAAGGTCTTTTAAAGTTGATACAAAAGGTGTAATTAGATTTTTCTTTACTGGGGTAATTATTGCTTTGCACTGGATTTTTTTCTTTAAAGCAATAAAAGTTTCTAATGTTTCTGTAGCTTTAGTAACCATGAGTACTGGTGCCTTTTTTACTTCCCTAATAGAACCCTTCTTTTTCAAAAGAAAAATAAAAACTATAGAAACTTTACTAGGAATTTTTGTAATTCTAGGTTTGTACGTAATTTTTAATTTCGAAAGTGAGTATAAATTAGGAATTTTTTATGCATTAATAGCCTCTTTTTTAGGCTCACTTTTTGCCGTCTTAAATGGTCTTTTTGTCAAAAAATACGATGCTAATAGGATATCCTTATACCAACTCTTTTTTGGAGCCTTATTTGTTGGGCTTTACCTATTTTTTTCTAACAAGATTACTGCTAATTTCTTTACCTTAACACAATCAGACTGGTTTTACTTGTTGATATTAAGTAGTGTATGTACTGCATACGCTTTTATAGTTTCTGTTAAGGTAATGAAATACTTATCACCATACACTGTTATGCTTACCATTAATTTAGAACCTTTATATGCAGTTGTTTTAGCACTAATTATTTTTGGAGATAAAGAAAAAATGAATCCAGAATTTTATTTAGGCGCAGCTATTGTTTTAGGAGTAGTTTTATTAAATGGAATTCTAAAGAATAAACACACCATAAAAGCGAGAATAAAGGCAAAAAGAATAGCAAAAAAGTAAATATCTTTTGTGCTAAAAAGTAATTTTTATAGTATGTTTGTTTATTCAAACAACGATAAAAAACAACATAAAGATGGAGTATTTAGATTTTGAAATGCCAATTAAAGATTTACAAGATCAACTTCAAAAGTGCCAACTTATAGGGGAAGAGAGTGATGTAGATGTAACTGCCACTTGTAAGAAAATAGAAAAAAAATTAGCAACTGCTAAAAAAGAAATATACAAAAACCTTACACCTTGGCAAAGAGTTCAGTTGTCTAGACACCCAAACAGACCTTATACCTTAGATTACATAAACGCCATTTGTGGAGACACTTTCATGGAACTTCATGGCGATAGAAGTGTAAAAGATGATAAAGCCATGATTGGTGGTTTAGGAAAAATTGGCGATCAATCTTTCATGTTTATCGGACAACAAAAAGGATACAATACCAAAACGCGTCAGTATCGTAATTTTGGAATGGCTAATCCTGAAGGCTATAGAAAGGCTTTACGACTAATGAAAATGGCAGAAAAGTTTGGTATTCCTGTAGTTACACTTTTAGATACGCCAGGTGCTTATCCAGGTTTAGAAGCAGAAGAAAGAGGACAAGGAGAAGCCATAGCTAGAAATATTTTAGAGATGACCCGTCTTAAAACTCCTATTATTACTGTTGTAATCGGAGAAGGTGCTTCTGGTGGTGCGTTAGGAATTGGTGTTGGAGATCGTGTTTATATGATGGAAAATACTTGGTATACTGTAATCTCTCCAGAATCTTGCTCCTCTATTTTATGGAGAAGTTGGGAGTTTAAAGAACAAGCAGCTGAAGCTTTAAAATTAACTGGTACTGATATGAAAAAGTTAAAGCTAATAGATGGCATTATTAAAGAACCTTTAGGTGGTGCACATTCCGATAGAGAAGGAGCCTTTAATGCAGTACAGGATCAGATAATGGCTGCTTATACAGAATTAAAAGAATTAAACTCTACAGAGTTAGTTTTAAAACGTATGGACAAATACGCAGAAATGGGTGTTTATAAAGAATAAGCTTTATTGAATTGCATAAATTGTAATACCGAATATCAAAGTAATTTTTGTCCGAATTGCGGACAAAGAAAAGACATACCACGTATTACATTTTTAACTTTAACTAACAATTTTTTTGCAACTGTAGCAAATATGGATAAAGGGTTTCTCTATAATTTGAAACACCTTACAATAGCACCTCATCAAACAATTCATAGTTTTTTAAAAGGTAAAAGAAGACAGATTCTAAACCCTATTAACTATGCTATTTTAACAATATCTGCCTATCTTTTACTAAGTGCTTTTTTAAAGGAAAAAAATCCTATAGAAATTAATGAAGAACTTTCTAAACGAATAGAAAATATGAGTAGTTTAGAAAGATTAGGTTTTGATACTGGGAAAAATTTATTTGAAAATTTAAAAATATATTGGTTTTTAATGACCTTTTCTCTTAGTGCCTTTACTAAGATTATTTTTAAAAGATTTAATTATTTTGAGCATTTAGCTATTAACCTTTTTGTAGTTGGTCATGCAACGTTGCTAGGTATTGTTGTGAAAGCATTTTATCATAAAGAAATAATATTATTTAATTTTTTGGTATTCTTTTACATGATATTTTTAATATATAAAGTATTCAAAGTAAAAAAAGAAAAAGTCTTTAGTATAACCATGGCTACTATTTGTGTTATACTAGCTTATATCGTTTTCTTTACAGTACCAATATTAAATATTATTTACTCTTAAAGGTCTAAAGAGTTTAATAATACTTTTAATTGTGGGTCTGAAGGTCTAGGAGCTTCTGCATCTACAATGTTTCCATTAGGATCTATAAGTATAAACCTTGGTATACCAGAAATTTGATATTCTTGTTGAAATTTTACATCTTGTCCTGCCCAAAGTTGTACATCTCCAAGTTTTTTTTCGGCAACAAAATTTCGCCATTTATTTTCTGCTGCTTCCCAAGAACCACCATTTCTCCTAGATTCGTCTGTAGAAATGCCAACAAAAACTATATTTTTATTTTTATATTCTGCTTTTAATTCTTTTAAGTAAGGAAACTGAACAATACAGGGTGCACACCAAGTTGCCCATACATCTATATATACATATTTGCCTTTAAAATCGCTCAAAGACTTTGTACCACCTCTTATATCCTTATATTTTTCAAAAGTAGGAGAGGGTTTCCCTTTACCCATAGTTTGGTACTTGTTAAACTCAGACTCCATGAACCTTAACACCTGATTGTTCTGGTTTTTTACTAAAACTACTAGTGAGCTATCTAAATTATTATACACATTAAAAATACTATCGTAGGCTTTTTTTAGTGAAGCAAGCTTATTTTTAAAACTACTTTCTTCTAATGAAATAATGTTTTTAGGATTACCAATTTTATCTCCCTGCTCTATTTGTGCTAAAATAAAATTACTGTTATCTGCACCTTTTCCAGAAAACTGTAAAGACTCCATAAAATTATTCGAATTGGCTTCTATTGTAATATCAAATCCATTTTTTAGAAAAACAGGCCCACGATTGTTCATACTGGTAGCTACTGTATAAATTTCTGGGGCATCAACACTTAGCGTATCTTTAAATCTCCCATCATCATTAAGTTTGATGGATTTTACTAAACCTTGACGATTAAAAATAGATAATACAGAGTCTTTATTATTCTCAATTTTACCAGAAATAGTTAAATACGTTGGTTGCTTTTCTGGGGTACAGTTATAAAGTAGTAATGAACTAAGTAAAATTAGTGCAAATTTTTTCATTTTTTTAAATTTTCGACAAATATAGGCTTTTATCATTGTATAAGTTTGTTAAAAATCGTTTGCAAATACTTAAGATAAATTGCATTTTTGATTATCAATCAATCATTTTCGTTTTATGGCTTATATTATTGACGATTCTATCTTAGATCTACCAAAAATTCAAGAAATAATTGAGACAAATCTGCAATTAGTTCTTTCAGAATCCGCCAAACAAAAAATAAAAAAGTGTAGAGAATTTTTAGACCATAAAACAGATACAATATCTGAACCTTTGTATGGAATTAATACTGGTTTTGGTGCTTTATACAATGTGAAAATAAGTGATAAAAATCTTCAAAAACTTCAAGAAAACCTTGTAATGAGTCATGCTTGTGGTACAGGAGATGAAGTACCATCAACAATAGTAAAACTTATGATTTTATTTAAAATAAAAGCTTTAAGTCATGGTAATTCTGGAGTACAACTAGACACAGTAGAAAGGTTAATAGATTTTTATAACCATAACATTACACCAGTAATTTATACACAAGGCTCTTTAGGTGCATCAGGAGATTTATCTCCATTAGCACATTTGGCTCTTCCTTTAATAGGTTTGGGAGATGTTTATTACAACGGTAAACGGTTAAAAGCAAAAGAGGTTTTACATAAATTTGGATGGAATAAAATTAATTTACAGTCAAAAGAAGGTTTGGCATTACTTAATGGTACACAGTTTATGACTGCTTATGGCGTAAATTGCTTGTTACAAGCACATAAGTTATCTTATTTATCTGATGTTATTGGTGTCTTATCTTTAGAGGGGTTTGATGGAAGAATAGAGCCATTTAATGAACTTATTCATTTTATAAGACCACATTCAGGACAAATTAAAACTGCAAAAAGAATACTAAAGCTTCTAGAAGGTAGTGCATTGATATCTCAAGAAAAGCAGCACGTACAAGATCCATATTCGTTTCGTTGCATGCCACAGGTTCATGGAGCAACAAAAGATACCATAGATTTTGTTACCAAGACTTTTTTAACAGAAGTTAATGCTGTAACTGATAACCCAAATATTTTTGTGGATGAAAATAGGATAATTTCAGGAGGTAATTTTCACGGGCAACCTTTAGCTTTAGGGTTAGATTATTTAGCCATTGCTTTATCAGAATTAGGAAATATTTCTGAAAGAAGAACGTATCAATTGGTATCTGGTCATCGTCATTTACCACCTTTTTTAGTTGCTAATCCTGGCTTAAATTCTGGCTTTATGATTCCACAATATACAGCTGCAAGTATTGTAAGCCAGAACAAGCAATATGCAACTCCTGCAAGTGTAGATTCTATTGAGTCAAGTAACGGACAAGAAGATCATGTTTCTATGGGAGCTAATGCAGCAACCAAATGTAAAAAGGTTGTAGACAATCTGCAAACCATTTTGGCAATAGAATTATATACAGCTTCACAAGCATTAAGTTTTATGTCCCAAAAATCTTCTCCTTTTTTAGAGTCTTTTATAAAAGGCTTTAGAAAAGAAGTATGTATTGTAAAAGAAGATCGAGTTATGCATAATGATATTGTTAAGGCAAACAACTTTCTAAGCTCTATTCAAATAAATTCGTCAGAACTGTTCTAATTGTTTAGATAGGCTCAGTTGGAATAGAAAATTTAAAGGTACTTCCTTTCCCTTCTTTGCTTTCTGCCCAAATTTTACCATTATGTTTATCTATAATACTTTTGCATAATAGCAATCCTAAACCTGTACCTTTTTCGTTAGCAGTACCTGTGGCAGATAATAATTTTTTGGAAACAAACAGTTTTTTTAGCAGTTCATTAGACATGCCTGTACCATTATCTTTTACATAAAAAATTATGTTTCTTCTTTTTTTATTAGCACCTATAGAAACTTTACCATCATTGTTTGTATACTTAATAGCATTTCCTATTAAGTTTCTTAAAACAGTAAGTATCATGTTACTGTCTGCATAAAAAACTATATTTTTTGTTGGTTCTAGTTGTAAATTTATATTTTTAGATCTTGCCCTAATTTCAAAATCGTTATAATTTTTAACTAGCAAGTCTTTTGCTTTTAATTCTTCAGGTTGAAAAGTAATATCATCTGAATTAAGTTTAGACCACTGTAAAATATCTTCTAATAATTGAAATGTTTGTTTGGTTGATTTTAAAACCAAATTAGCTTCTTTTTCAATTGTTTTTTTATCTGATTTTTCTAATGAATTTACAAGATGCTCTAGAATACCAATACTACTACTAAGTGGGCCCTTTAAATCATGACCAAGTATGGAAATAAATTGTTTTTTATTTTCGTTTAAATCTCTTAGTTTTTCTTCTAATTCTCTATGGTGAGTAATATCTGTTTTGGTTCCAATAACTCTACTTGGTTTTCCATTTTTACTATAACTTATTATCTTACCTCTATCGTATACCCATTTATAAGAGCCGTCTTTACATCTAATTCTATGCTCGTTAGCGTAAAATTCTGTTTTACCATTAATAAAATCGTCTAAAGCTTTTTTGGTATTTTCTACATCTTCAGGATGCGCTCTAACTTCCCATTCTTCAATTTTATTCTTTAATTCATGGTCTTTATAGCCAAACATAGCTTTCCATTGTGGAGACAAATAAATTTCATTGGTTTCTAAATTCCAATCCCAAACACCATCTTGTGAACCCTCTAGAGCAAATTGCCAGCGTTGCTGACTTTCTTTAATCTTCTCTTCTGCTTCTTTAACTGAAGTTATGTCTTTTTGATATCCGTTCCACAGATAACTACCATCCTCTAGTTTTTTTGGTCTAGAACGAGCATGAATCCATCTTAGACCTTTTTTTGGAAGTATAACACGAAAAGTTTCTTCCCAAATAGAAAGGTTTTTCATAGAAGTATTAATAGATTTTAAAAATCTATCATAATCCTCTTTATGAATTCGAGTTAGAATAACATTACCATCATCCTTAACATCTTCAGGGTTTACTTCATAAATTTCTCTTATTTGTTGGTTAGAAAAAGGGAAACAACAAGAGCCATTAGGAAATAATTGGTACTGATAAATCATACCTGGAACTTCATCTATTAATTCTGAAAAAACTCTATTACTTTCTTTTATAATTAACTCATTGTTTTTTTGCTTTGATATATCTGTATGAGAACCAGAAAGGCGTATTGGTTTCCCATTGCTATCTCTTACAATAACTCCTTTAGATTTTATCCATTTATAACTACCATTTTTATGTTTTAGTCTTAACTCATTCTCATAGATCTCAGCATTACTAGATAAAAAATTTTCAAAAAAGTTTTGTACTCGATCTCTATCCTCTGGATGAAGTAGATTTTCCCAACTCTCTAGACTTTCTTTGTACTCGTCTTTAGAATAGCCTAATTGATTTTTCCAAGTTTCTGATACAACAATTTTATTGTCTTTTAAAGACCAATCCCAAAGGCCTTCATTATTTCCCTTACTAATTAATCGAAAGCGTTCTTCAGATATTCGTAATTTTTCTTCAGTAGTTTTTTGTTTGGTAATGTCTGTAACAATAGACAAAATACCAATGATGTTACCATCTTTATTCTTTATAGGATTTGCATGATGTAAAACCCAACTTTCCTTATCATTTAGGGTAAAGCTAAATTCTTTCTTGTGCTGAACACCTTTTTTGATAACTTTTTTTAGGTTGTTTACAAGACCATTATCCTCTAGAAATTGAAATAAATCGTTTGGTGTTTTGTATTTTACCTCATTTAATGATAAACCTGTTAGTTTAGTAAGAAATGAGTTCCAATAAACATATTGTAAGTTAGTATCCATTACAATGATACCCTGTTCAGCGTCAGAAAATACGTTTTGTAATAGTAAAGAAGAGTCTAAAAAGTTTTGTAAGTCCCTATTAATTGTTTTAAAGTTACCTATCATTCTTATAGAATTTAGCATTTAAATACTCATAAAAGGGGGAGATGATGATAGCAAAAACAAAAATAAAGATTTTTTCTGCATAAAAAAAGAAAAACGCTTTTAAGATTACATAATTTTATATCTTTTTTTTAACCAAAAGGATACCTTAACTAAAAGAATTAGTGCAGGTACTTCTACCAATGGGCCTATGACGCCAGCGAAAGCTTGTCCTGAATTTAAACCAAAAACAGCAATTGCAACGGCAATAGCAAGTTCAAAATTATTTCCAGCAGCCGTAAATGCTACAGAAGCGGTTTTGTCATAACTTGCTCCCATTGCCTTAGTAAAAAAGAATCCTATAATAAACATGATTAAAAAATAAATTAGAAGAGGGGTAGCTATAATTATAACATCCATAGGTATTTCTACAATTAGTTCTCCCTTAAGTGAAAACATTACGACGATTGTAAATAACAAAGCAATTAGCGTAAGTGGAGAAATAGCAGGAATAAATTTAGAAGTATACCATTGTTCGCCTTTCGTTTTAATTAGGAGCCATCTAGAAAGAATCCCAAGTAAAAAAGGTATTCCAAGATAAATTGCTACACTTTCTGCAATAGTTTGTATAGATATATCTACAATAGTACCTTCAAAGCCAAAATATTGAGGGAGTATGGTTATAAAAATCCATGCATAAAAACTGTAGGCAAATACCTGAAAAATACTGTTTAAGGCAACCAAACCTGCACCATATTCGCTACTACCTTCAGCTAAATCATTCCAAACCAAAACCATAGCTATACATCTTGCAAGTCCTATTAATATTAGTCCAACCATGTATTCTGGATAATCTTGTAAAAAAATAATAGCTAGCAAAAACATTAAAACTGGGCCAATAATCCAATTTAATACTAATGAAATGGATAAAATTTTAACATTCTTAAAAACTTTTGGTAATAAACTATAATTAACCTTTGCTAGAGGTGGATACATCATTACAATTAAGCCAATTGCAATAGGTAAATTTGTACTACCTTTACTTAACGAGTTGATATAACTGGGTAATGAAGGAAAAAAATTGCCCAAAGTAACTCCTAGTAGCATTGCAATAAAAATCCATAGTGTTAGATTTTTATCTAAAAAACTTAATTTTTTCATTCCTTATTATTTTGTTTTAATTTTTGAAAATACATATTTCATTTCGATTGCAATTTGCCTATTTCGTTCTTGATACTTTTCTTCTTTATAATCTGTATCGTCATAAATTTTAGGATCTTCAAAAGTTATTGGTATTCGTATTTCAGCTCCTGGTACAAAAGGGCAACCTTGATCTGCCTGAGAACAAGTCATTATTGCAGCAAAATTAGATTTAGGATTAAAATCATGCACAATTTTTTTTGAAAACCCAATTATAGTAGGTTCATTTTCACTAAAACCAATACTGTATATTGGGTTTTTTCCTTTTGATAAAACATCTATTCTAAAACCTGAATTTTTTAAAGTTTCTGCAATCATTGGATACATTGCCGTTTCTTCTGTACCAGCAGAATAACAATTAACAAGCTTTAAATTATAATAAAATGCTAGTGTCTGTGTCCAAACTTGTGCTAAATGACTACGTCTTGAGTTATGTGTACAAATGAAAACTATTCTAACATTATCATTATCATCAATTTTTTCTTGAACAAATTCAATTAAAGGTTTTAAAATCTGTTTTCTATTTTTTTTGATACTTTCGGTATCTAAATTCTCAATATATTTTTTTATTGTTGCACTCAACTGGGATTGTTTATTTTCCATTTATAGCTTATTTAACAGCAGTTACTGCCAGGCTTACAATTATTTGTAGTTAAACTTGATAATTTTTTTTCAGGTTTACTTTCTGGAATACCACATGTGTCTTTTGCAAGACAATCGGTAAATAAATTAGTTAAAATAAAGCCATTTGTGTTGTATTCAATTCCATATTTATTAATAGTTTCTCCTTGATATTCAACTTCAACTTCAGCGTCTTTTATACCTAATTTTTGTTCGGATAATTCTATGATGTTCAGAAGTTTTTCTGGATATAGACGATGGTCATAGTCGTTGGCACTCCATAATTGAAAATTAACAACTTCTTCTTTTCTAAGAGTTCCACCACAATCAATAAAGTTTTTAGTTACTTTACCCACTTCTGTTTCATGAAAGTGTTTTGGAACTAGTGTTCCGTTTGGTAAAACAAAACGTATACTTTCTTGTTTTGTTAGAATCTTTTTAATTTCTGATAATTTCATTATTATTGTAATATTACGATTAATAGATGTAAATTTTTTTAGCAACAGGAATTGTTTTTAGAATTGTTATTTAAAAAATCACCTAATTTATTTTTAATAATAGTCCAGTTTTCGGTATCTATGCAATAACAAACACTTGTGCCCTCTACGTTGCCTTTTATTAATCCTACTGTTTTTAATTCTTTTAAATGTTGTGAAATTGTTGGTTGTGCTAACCCTATTTCACTCACTAAATCTCCACAAACACAAGAGTTAATTTTAAATAAATACTGCAGTATTGCTATTCTAGCAGGATGCCCAAGTGCTTTAGCTAAAATTGCAATCTGATTTTGTTCTTTAGTAAATATTTCGGTTTTTGTTACTCCCATTTTTTAAATAGTATATTGCAATATTACGATAAATAGTTGTTAAAAAAAAACACAATATATATAAGATTGTGTTTTCTTGTTTTAAGATACACCTATGAAGTTACGTACAGTTCTGTCTATTCTATCCCAGTCTGCAGGTTTCATAAAGTATTTAATAATAATATTCATGTCCATTGCTCTTCTAATTTCATCTACCATTTCAAAGCCAGAAAGAATAAAACAATATAATTCTTCTTTAATTTTTTTTGCTTCATATATCATTTCTAGACCGTTCATTTTTGGCATTTTTAGATCTGAAATAATCACTTGTATATCTAAGTTTTCGCGTAGTTTTTTTAGTCCTTCAGGACCACTACTTGCCAGTACTAAATCGTATTTATCTCCCATCATTTCTTCAAAAAGAAATAGGTTTATTTCTTCATCATCTACATATAACAATTTTACTTTATCCATATTTTTTATTTTGGTAATTGAATTAAAATCGACGTTCCTATACCTTTTTCCGAGTCAATTTTTAGTTTTCCTTTATGTTCTTTAATAATATTATTACTTATATATAAACCCAATCCTGTTCCAGAACCTGGAGGTTTAGTGGTATAAAATGGTTCAATTATTTTTTTTAAACTATTCTTATTTATACCCTCACCATCATCTCTTATTTCTATTAAAAGTTGCTTATCTTTTTCTACAAGTTTTATAACAATAGTGCCTTCATTCTTAATAGCGTCTATAGCGTTAGTTAGTAAATTTAAAAAAAGTTGGTGTAATTTGCCAATATTTCCTTTAATAATATAATTATTATTATCAAACTCTTTTACAATAGTTATCCTGTTTATTATCTTATTATTAACTATAGCAAGAGTTTCATTTAGTATTTTACTAACGTTACAAGTTTCGTTAAAATCTAAATTATCTCTAGTTAAATCATTTAATCCTCGTACAATCTTGGTAGCTCTTTCTGTACCTACTTTAATCCAGCTAACAAATTTCTTTATATTTTCTGGATTTATAGTTTCATTACTATCCAAATGTTTTTCTATTGATTGATACCCACCAGAAATATAATTTAAAGGATTGTTTATTTCATGAGCGACTCCTGCAGTTAATAATCCTAAAGTGGCCATTTTTTCAGATTGAATGATTTTTGCTTGCGCTTCTTTTAATTTTCTTTCATTCTGTTTCTTTTCTGTAATATCTACAGAAATTCCACAAACACCAGATACTTTAAAGCTTTCATCGTAAATAGGGAATTTTGAAGTTAAAAAAATACTTTCTCCTTTTGGAAGTTGTATCTTTTCTTCGAAAGTTTCCACAGTACCTTTTTGCATTATTTCTTTGTCTTTCTGATAAAAATCTAAAGCAGTTTCTTTGTCAAAATAATCAAAATCAGATCTTCCAATTACTGCTTCAGGATCTCCAAGCTCAAGATTTTTACAGAGTTGTTTGTTAACTAGTAAAAACTTGCCATTTATATCTTTAAGGAAGATCATAAAATCGGTATTATCAAAGACAGCTTGTAATAGTTGTTTTTGTTTGGTTAATTCTCTAGAAATTTTTAAGAGTTCTTTAGATTGGTTCATTAAGTGCTCTTGATTTTTCCTAGCCATAAACTCTAGGTTCTTTTGCTCTGTTATATCAAAACTAACACTTACAAATTTCTCTATCTTACCATCTGCATTTCTAAAAGGAGATATTGTGGTTTGCAACCATACTTTATTTCCATTTTTGTTTCTGCTACACAATAAACCACTCCAATTTTCACCTTGTAAAACAGTAGTATTTATATTAATGTAATATTCTGGTGTAAAAAAATCTTCCATAATTACTTGGTAATTTTGCTCAAGTAATTCTTTCTCTGCGTAGCCAGATTTCTTACAAAAGTTTTCATTAACTTCTATAATATTGCCAAAAACATCTGTAATTAATATTATAGATGCCGAACTTATTAATTGGTATTGTTGTTTTAATTCTCTAGCAAAAATATTGCGTTCGTGAGAAATTTTCATTTCTCTAGAAACATCATACTTTGTTCCGTATAACGCTACTGCTTCACCATTTTTATCGAATTCAACCTTTCCTTTTGCTCTAACAAATATCGTTTCTCCAGTATTTCGTTTAATAACTTTAAAAATGCTGTCAAAGTCTTCATGGTTATATTTATAATTTTTAAACTCCTGTTCTACACGTTCTCTATCTTCTTCATGAATACCAGCCAAACACGCATCAACAATCCTTTTAAACTCACCCCTTTTTAGACCAAATAAATCGTAAATGGTTTGGTCCCATTCTTGTTTGTCTGTTTTAAAGTCCCATCTCCAAACACCAACTTGTGACATTTCTGCTGCAAGTTTATATTGTTCTATCGATTTTAGAGCTTTATTTAGTTTTTTTGTTCGTTTTTTTACTCTTTTTTCTAAAGTTTTATTTAATTTCTTTAGTTCGTGTTTAAAAAGAACTTGATTAGAAATATCTCTTCCTTCAGGAATAATGTAAGCTATTTTGTTTTCAGAATCATATACTGGTTTTAAAGAAAAATCTATAGTTAAAAGCGTATTATTCTTTCCAACAACTTCTACTTCGTATCTAACAAATTCTCCAAGTAATACTTTTTTAATATGCTGTTTTAATGTATTTCTTGTTTCTTGTTCTTTGGAAGTCTTCCACCAAGGTGCATCATAAATTTTAAGTCCAATAACGTCTTCTTTCGTAAGACCTGTAAAATCTAGAGCAGTTTTATTTATATCTATAAAAGTACCATCTGGTTTAATTAAGCCAGTAAAACTAAATGAGTTGTTAAAGACTTCATTTCTTATCTTTTCGCTTTCTTGTAATTTTTTTTCTTCAGCAACTTTATTACTAATGTCATCACCCATAGTTATAAAATAGTTTCCTAAAAGAATACTTTTTAATTTAAGGTGTTGTTTGGTAGAGGAAAAATAAGCTTGCCATTCTTTTGGCTTCTTTGTTTCTATTATTTCTTGAATAATTGGTGAAAAAAGCTTTGCATCTTCATTTCCAAATAGTTCTTTTCCAGTTTTACCAATGACATTTTTTTTAGCCTTACCCCAAGACTGAAGGGCAGATGGATTAATATCTACTAATTTCCAAGACATTAAAGCGTCTTTATTATTCTTAATTATTTCCCAAAGATGAATTTCTTGTGAAGAATTAGAGAAAATAGCTTTAAAAGGATTAGCATTTTCTCTCATTGGCTCTTTAAGATTATTAAGTTTTTCTTGTAAAGTACTACTTAAACTTTCATTTTCTACCGACATTGTAAATAGTAGTTGTTTATTAGTTACTATTAATAACAACAATATACACAAAATATTTAAAAAAATCTGTCAAAAAAAAACGACTAAAAATTATTTAGATATTACATGTTCAGGTAAATAAAGTGTCATTGATTTTATAGTAATACTGTCTAAATGCCCCATCTTTTTTTTATCATTGGTAATAAGATGCATGTGAATAAAGGTATCGTGATGTGTAAAAACACCTTGATGTTCTCTCGAGAAAAAGCCTACAATTTCTACGGTTTCATTTTCTAAATTGTAACTTACTTGTCCTTGATGCGCTTCTTTTGGAGAGCGAACTTTTGTGCCTTCAGGTAAATTTTGAATATGAATTG
>CAYZDK010000002.1:0-150573 GCA_964477255.1 uncultured Polaribacter sp. | reverse complement strand
GAGTTCTCCTCTCTTCTCTTGTTAAAGTTAATATTGTAAAATAAAGGAGACCGTTACCACACATTTAAAATCCGCATTTTGTTTACATATAACGAAACTTTTTGTATATTTGCTTTTTAAATGTTTGTAGGCAAAAATGATTAAAAGATTTGAAACAAAATTACTTTCAGAGGCATTTGAATTTATTGAAAAACAAAATCTCAAAGCTCGAAAGAAAATATTTCAGAATATAAGACGTGCCGAACAGCAATCTGACCCAAAGTTCTTTAAAAAACTGACTGACGAAATATGGGAATTCAGAACCCTATACTCAGGAAATCAATATCGACTTTTAGCTTTTTGGGACAAAGAAGATAAAAGCGAAACATTAGTTTTTGCTACTCACGGAATTATAAAGAAAACAAGTAAAGTAGATAAGAAAGAAATTAATAAAGCCGACAGAATTAGGAAAGAATATTTTAAAAACAAAAAGAAATGAAAAGTTACACTTTAGACCAAGCAGAAGACCTTTTAATTGGAAAAAAGGGAACTGAAGAAAGAGATGAATATGAATTTGAGTTAAAACTTGAATTGATTGGAGATATGATAAAAACTGCCCGAAAAAAAAGGAAACTAACCCAAGAACAATTAGGGGAATTAGTTGGAGTTAAAAAAGCGCAAATATCAAGACTTGAAAATAGTACGGGAAATGTGACTTTCGAAACTGTTATGCGGATTTTTGACGCATTAGGAGCGAAACTAAATCTGAACCTACAGATGTAAAAAAAACGTGTGGTAACATTGTATATAAAAAATAGCGCAAGTCATTGCTAAAACTAAGTCTTGGGCATTTTTGGAAAGTCGCCAAATTTTTAAATTTGACGATTTCCAAATAAAAAGATAAATAGTAAAATTAAAAATTCGGCTTGTACATGATCCGATAAGTAACTGCTTATTTTCAGCGCTACTTTTCATATACTAGACCGTGGTACCCAATGCTGACCCGTCCTGAATAGAGGCTACATAATCTTAAACAATTATGTACAAAAATGACAAAGTAATCAGACGGTATTCAGAATCTTTTAAACTCAAGATTTTAGACGAACTTAGCACTGGAAAACTAAACAATGAAGACAAGTAGATTAGAAGCATTTAGTGATGGAGTTTTAGCAATAATAATAACCATAATGGTTTTAGAATTGTCTGCACCTACAGAAACAGACTTAAATTCTTTACTTGCTAAAACACCTATATTTTTAGATTATGTTTTCAGCTTTATATATTTAGGAATATATTGGAACAACCATCACCACCTATTTCAAATTACTCAAAAGGCAAACGGAAAAATACTTTGGGAAAATTTTACACTTACTTTTTTGGCTGTCAATAATTCTTTTTACAACAGCTTGGATTGGCGAAAACTATGAAGCCCTGTTACCAATAATTGCATATGGAATTGTAGTATTATTCTCTGCTATTGCTTACTTTTTTTTACAATCAGTAATCATAAAATCGCATGACATTGAATTTCCACTAAGAAAAGTAGTAGGTTCAGATAAAAAAGGAAAAATATCGAATGCATTTTATATACTTGGAATTGGTTTTTCTTTTTTAAACACTTGGTTAGGTATAATATTTTATATTATTGTAGCAATTATGTGGCTAATTCCAGATAAGCGAATTGAAAAACGTTTGAAAGTAACATGAATTCCGTAAAAACATATCAAAAAGTAAATTCTGAACAAAATGCTATAAGTTTTGGAATATCTAAAATGGAAGATATTTACACCAAACGAAATGGAAAAGTAGACGAACCACACAGACACAACTACTATACAGTTTTAATTATTAATAAAGCAAAAGGACTACATAAAATAGATTTTAACTCTTACCAACTTTCAAACAAACAAATTTTCTTTGTTGCTCCTGGACAAGTACATCAAGTTATAGAAGAACAAAAGTCATTTGGATTTGCAATGACATTTTCTAATCAATTTTTAATAGAAAATTCGATTCGATTATCTTTTATTGAAAGTTTAAATCTCTTTCAAAATTATGGACAAAATCCACCTCTAGTTCCAACAGACAAACAATTTGAAACTATAGAAGAATTTTCAAATAAAATTTACTTTCTATTCCATAGTGAAGTAAATATGAAGTTTCTGTCTATTGGTGCATTTTTAAAACTTTTACTAATAGAGTGCAATAATATTTGTGCAATCAATCCTATTGAATCTGATATTGATAGTTCTGGAGATAATTTAATACGGTCTTTTAAAAAAGAGGTAGAAAACAACTACAAAAAAGAACATTCTACTACTTTTTACGCCAATCAGCTTCACATTACACCAGACCATTTAAATAGAACGATTAAATTAAAAATTGGCAAAACGGCCAAAGAATATATACAAGCAAGAATTATTACCGAAGCAAAAAGATTACTCTATTTTACAACATTATCTAATAAAGAAATTGGTTATGAATTAGGTTTTAATGAACCTGCTAATTTTAGTGCTTTTTTCAAAAAACACACACAATTATCACCTTCAAACTTTAAGAAAACAGAAATAAACTTATAATTCACTTTTATTTAAAAGCATATAAAATGTCAAACATTCAATTAATAATAGAAGAAAGAGCCGCAAATATTGGAAATTTTTTAGTTGGTAGGTTACTACCATTTCGTCAAAAAAGAATGGTTGGTCCTTTTATATTTATAGATCATATGGGACCAGTAGTTATGAGTGAACGTCAAAACTTCGATATTTTACCACATCCACATATTGGACTTTCTACCTTAACGTTTTTATTTGAAGGTAGCATCATGCACCAAGATTCTATAGGTACAAAATTAGAAATCAAACCAGGAGCCGTAAATTGGATGACTGCAGGAAAAGGTGTGGTACATTCTGAAAGAACGCCCGAATATTTACGCAATTCTAAACTAAAAATGCACGGTTTACAAATTTGGGTAGCCTTGCCAAAAGAAAAAGAGTTGATAGAACCTCAATTTTCTCATATTAAAAAAAATGAAATTCCATCTTGGATTGAAGGGAATTTACAATTTAAGTTAATAGCAGGCGAAGCCTTTGGTAAAACATCACCTGTACCTGTTTTTAGCAAATTATTTATGATTGAAATAAAAAGCACGTCCAAACAAGAAGTAAATATTGGGGAACATCTTTATGGTGAAGCTGGATTGTATGTTCTTGAAGGTTCTATTGAAAGTGAAGACAGTACTTTTGAAAACAAACAATTATTAATAGCAAATGATAGTAAACTTTGTTCGTTTAGTATGCATGAAAATACTACTATTTATATTTTTGGAGGAGAACCGTTTCCTGAAGAACGATATATTGATTGGAACTTTGTATCCTCTAGTAAACAACGTATAAAGGAAGCAAAACAAAAATGGAAAGCCCAAGAATTTCCTAAAATTGAAGGAGATTCAGATGAGTTTGTACCTTATCCAACGCTTAAGCGAATAAAATAATTTTCGTTTCGTTTTTACACAAATCACTATTTTATAGTCTTCAAACTATTAAAGAACAAAAATAATTTCCTAAATATCGGATTTTAATAAGCTTCTACCCTTTTTTCATATTCCACACACTTCTTAATCGTCTGATCTTTGCATTGTAATTAAAAGGTAAAGAAAATGAATCGCAAGAAATTCATTAAAAGTGCTTTTTTAACCGGAATTGCTGGAGCAATTGCACCACGCATACTAAAAGCAGAACATCTACTTACAACAGGTTAATGGAGCAAGCAGGATTCTATCATTTACCAAATAAAAATATAGAAACTATGAATACAATAATTCACAAAGCAGACACAAGAGGAAAAGCAAATCATGGCTGGTTAAACTCACACCATACATTTAGCTTTGCTAATTATCACAATCCAAACCGAATGAATTTTGGTGTATTACGTGTTTTAAACGACGATATAGTAGCACCAGGAATGGGATTTGACACACATCCACACCAAAACATGGAAATTATCTCTATTCCTTTAGAAGGAGATTTAGAGCATAAAGATAGTATGGGAAATGTGGCTATCATTAAAGAAGGTGATGTACAAGTATTAAGCGCAGGAACAGGTATCACACATTCCGAATACAATAAAAACAAAGATAAGGAAGTGAAATTTCTTCAGATTTGGGTGTTTCCAAAAGAGAAAAACTTAATACCTCGATATGATCAAATTTCTATAAGAGAAATTGCCAAAGAGAATGGTTTTTATCAAGTATTATCGCCTAATAAAGAAGATGAAGGAGTATGGATTAATCAAGATGCTTGGTTTCATATTGGAAAATTCACAGAAGGAAATTCCGATGAATATAAAATAAAAAAAGAAGGTAACGGAGTTTATGCTTTTATTCTAGATGGTGAAGTAGAAATTAATGGAGAAAAATTATCTAAAAGAGATGGAATGGGTGTTTGTAACACAGACAGTCTTAATGTAAAAGCTATAAAAGATGCTCGTGTACTTTTAATGGAAGTGCCAATGGTCTTGTAATTTTAAATTATAAATAAAGTAAATGATGGAAATAACAATCAAAGAAAAGGACAATAAAGGTTTTGCAATGGCAAGAGAAGATGGTAAAAAAGCAGGTGTAATGACCTATTCTGTAGCTGGAACAGACCATATTATCATAGACCACACAGAAGTTGAACCTGAATTTAAAGGTAAAAGTGTTGGAAAGCAAATGCTTTACAAAATTGTTGACATGGCAAGAGAAAAGGATATAAAAATCACACCATTATGTCCATTTGCAAATGCAATGTTTAAGAAGCTCTCAGATATTCAAGACGTATTACAACAATCATAATAAAATGAAACAAATAACAAAAAACATTTTTAATTCAGGAGATTACCCTAATAATGTAAGTACAGCACTTTTAATACTGAGAGTGGTTATTGGTATGTTTATGCTAACACACGGTTGGGGAAAAATGCAAACTTTATTAGGTAGCGAACCTATACAATTTCCAGACCCAATAGGTTTAGGAGCAACCTTTTCATTAGCATTAACAGTATTTGCAGAAGTACTCTGCTCAATATTAATAATTATTGGTTTTGCTACTCGTTTTGCTGCTATTCCACTATTAATAACAATGCTAGTTGCTGCATTTATTATTCATGCAACTGATGGGTTTGGAAAACAAGAGTTTGCTCTTCTTTACGGTTTAATCTACCTAACCATTTTAATAGTAGGAGCTGGAAAATACTCATTAGATTTTATGATATCAAAAAAACAGAAATAATTAAAATAAATACGTAACAATAAAATTAATAAAAATGGAAACAAACACAAATTGGACAATAGACAACGCGCATTCAGAAATTGCTTTTAAAGTAAAGCATATGATGATTTCAACTGTAACGGGTCATTTCGAAGATTTTTCGGCATCAGCCAAAACTAATGGAGATGATTTTACAAATGCTAATTTTGAATTTAGCGCTAAAACAGCTTCTATAAACACAAAAAACAGCGATAGAGATACGCATTTAAAATCAGATGATTTTTTTAATTCAGAAAAATTTCCAGAAATGAAATTTGTTTCAAAATCTTTTGATGGTGACAAATTGGTTGGTGACTTAACCATAAGAGATGTAACTAAAGAAATTACTTTAGATGCCGACTTTAACGGTATTGCAGTTGACCCTTATGGACAAACTAAAGCTGGCTTTGAAATTACAGGACAACTTAACAGAAAAGATTTCAATTTAACTTGGAGTGCAGTTACAGAAGCAGGAAGCATTGTAGTTTCTGATAAAGTTAAATTAGTGGTTAATGTACAATTTATTAAACAATCTTAATATAATGTATGCTCTTTATAGAAAACTTAAAATGGCGTTATGCCACAAAAAAGTTTCATGCATAAAAAAAGTATCACAACTACAAATCTATAGTATAAAAGAGGCAGTACAATTATCTGCCTCTTCTTATGGTTTATAAGCTTTTTAGGTTTTGGAAATTAAAAGCTAACATCAACAACATTACAATTGAAAAAATTTCGGAATATGGTAACTTCGTAAAAGGAAAACTCAAAGAAAATCAACGATAGAAATGTTTTATTAGTCTGTAAAATAAACCTATATTGCTTAAGTAAAGTCAATAAATGTCAGTGCAGAATTATAAATTGATTATACACCAATGATAGAGCTTAAAAAGGATACTTCTAGATATTTTTCTAGCTCAGATTACTTAAATCGTGTAGGATATGATTTTCTATATCGAAATGAAATAAAAACTGCAATAAAGGTTTTTGAACTTGCAATTGCTACAGATCCAAAAAATCCAAATCTGTACGATAGTTTAGGAGAGGCATTTTTTAAGGTTGTGGATTACGAAAAATCTAAAGAAAAATATGAAAAGTCTCTTAAATTAAACCCCAATAATAGCAATGCAAAAAAGTTTATTAAAGAAATAGCGTTGCTTTTAGCAAAAAAAAAGTTAAAAGTAACAGACTCTAATTTACATATTGCTAAATCATCTTTTAATTGGAAAGATTTTTTATTGTCATGACATCTTCATTAGAATGCGTAGCAAAATAATCTTTATCTTTAGTGTAAAAGAATCTTTGCTTAACAAACAATACTATATATGGGTAATATATTAATAACTGGAGCAACAGGTAATATTGGATTTGAAGTGATTCGTTTTTTAATTCAATCAAATGCAAAAAATAAGATTTTTGCTGGTGTTCGAAATATAGATAAAGCAAAAAATATTTTCATATCTTACCCAACGCTGAATTATGTTCATTTTGATTTTGAAGATTTAGAAACGTTTGATACCGCTTTAAATGGAATAAATAAAGTTTTTCTCTTAAGACCTCCACATATTGCAGATGTAGATAAATACTTCTCGCCACTTATTGCAAAAATTAAAGAAAAGCAGATACAACAAATCGTTTTTCTTTCTGTACAAGGAGCAGAAAAAAGTAAAAGGATACCACATTATAAAATAGAGCAACTAATAAAGTCGCATCATCTAGATTTTATTTTTCTTAGACCAAGCTACTTTATGCAAAATTTAACAACTATTTTGTTAAATGACATAAAAACAAAACATGCAATTATTTTGCCTGCTGGCAAAGCAAAACTAAACTGGATAGATGCAGCAAATATTGGTGAAGTTGCAGCAATTGTACTTAACAACTTTGCTGCTTACAAAAACCAAGCATTGGAAATTACTGGATTAGAAAACGAAAATTTTGAAAAAGTTACAGCGTTAATTTCTTCTACAATAAACACTAAGATTAGGTACAAAAATGTAAATCCTTTTCAGTTTTATAGAATTAAAAAGAAAGAAGGTATGGTAAAAGGGATGATAATTGTAATGATTTTACTGCACTTTTTACCTAGATTTCAAAAAGAACCTAAAATATCTAATTTCTACGAAAAGCTAACTGGTAAAAAGCCAACCAATTTAAAAACATTTCTAGAAAGAGAAAAAAAACAATTTATTGCGTAAAACACTTAAGAAACTATTTTAAAGTAGTAAAACGCTACTCTTTTTAAAAAGTGCAGATTGTTTATAAATGTAGCCTAGCTTTTCACAAAAAATAGTATGCTTTTTGTTTCTTTGTGCTTCTAATGAAAATTCAAAGAATAACATATTTATCGTTAGGTTCTAATTTAGGAAATAGGTTAGAAAACCTTCAAAAAGCAATAGATGTAATCGCGGATAAAGTTGGTATGCTGCAGCAAATATCTAAGGTATACGAAACTGCTTCTTGGGGTTTTGATAGTGCCAATTTTTTAAATATTTGCGTTAAAGTATCTACTTACCATGCACCAGAAAAGTTGCTGAAAATTCTTCAAAGTATAGAAAAAAGCCTGGGAAGAATAAGAAATACAAGCGAAGGTTATTCTGCAAGAACCATAGATATAGACGTGTTACTTTTTGACGATGAAATAATCTTCTCGCAAACATTAACTGTTCCGCATCCAAAAATGTTAGAACGAAAGTTTGTTCTTGTTCCTCTAGCTGATATTGCAACATCTGTTTTTCATCCTATAACGAAAACATTAATTACAAAATGTTTGGATAACTGTACAGATAGCACTGCTATTAGTAAGTTAGATGCTACACTAAATCGTCCAATACCAATAACAGAAAAGTACAATTATATTGCTATTGAGGGTAATATTGGCGCAGGTAAAACATCGCTTTCTAAAATGATGTCTGATGAGTTTAATGCAAAAATAGTTCTAGAGCGTTTTGCAGATAATCCGTTTTTACCAAAATTTTACGAAGACCAAGAACGTTATGCTTTTCCTTTAGAAATGAGTTTTTTAGCAGACCGTTACCAGCAGCTGGCAGACGATTTAGCACAACTAGATTTATTTAGAAATTTGGTTGTTTCTGATTATTACATTTTTAAATCGCTAATTTTTGCACAAATTACATTATCGAAAGACGAATATCTATTGTATAGAAAGATGTTTGATTTGATGTATAAGGAAATTACCAAACCAGATTTATATGTGTATCTGTATCAAAATACAGAACGCTTACTTGCAAACATTAAAAAAAGAGGTCGTGCATACGAACAAGATATTAAGCCAGATTATCTGAAACAGATTCATGATGGATATAAAAATTTCATTAACACCCAACAAAACCTAAACATTTTAAGAATTGATGTTTCTAATTTAGATTTTGTAGAAAATCCAGAAGACTACCAATATATTATTCGTAAAATAAAGAACGCGTAACTATTTTTTAAGTTCTAATTTCTCTGCAAAATACTCACAAAAATCGCGCATTGTAGCACTCATTTTTTGATCGTCGGTAGCACGTTCAAATGTATCTGCCATAGAAACCAACGTTTGATGAAAAAACTGTTTCATTTCATCTACAGGCATGTCTTTGGTCCATAAATCCATTCGTAACGTATCTTTTTGTTTATGATCCCAAACAGAAATCATTACTGCTTTTGAGTCTTCTTGATTAATACCACCATCTTCTGCACTCCAAGAAATCTCTTCAGGAACTTTGTTTTCGTCTAATCCAATAGTAAAGGTTACTTCAGAATTGTGTTTTACTGCCATTATTGTTTTGGTTTGTATTTCGATTTTTTAAATATTTCTTCTTCTTTCATGGTTAAAAACTCTTGCAAAGATACGTCATTCTCTCGCATAAAAGAACGTACAATTTGCCAGCCTACCCAAACCCCAATTCTACCAGGAGAAAGATTGTCTTGATTTCTGTAAAACTTAGAAAAAGGTGCTAAATCTATAAAACGCTGCTGTAATTTTCTATCTGTGCTGTACAACATTTTTTCCTCTAAAAAATATACCCAAACTTGCTCTTCGTTTGCAACTGCCCAGTTAAATTTATCTTTCGAGTACCCTATTTTGTAATGATCTGCTTTAGTGGGTAAAAATAAATCTAACAAATACATTTTTTTTCCTTCATTTATAATTTTATCTATAAACCTTCTGTTGGGGCTATTTTTTACTTGTTTGTTTATAATTGCTTTAGCAACATCTACACCAATATGTGCTTTGGTATTCGTTTCTTTTATATATTTTGGGTAACTGGCATAAAAAGAATGCTCTTTTCCTAAATAAGCATCTAATGATATAAGCAACAAAGAATCTGCATAAATAACTCTGTTATCATAATCAATGTTAGAAAGTAAGGTAATAACATTTGGTGCTGAAAATGAGGCATTGTAATATTTTACATGTTTAAAAAGACTGGTAAGTTCTTCTTCTAAACTAGAAAGATTGCCATAGATTTTTTGGGTTTCATGGTATAACTTTATTTCGTCTTTATTGTTTATTTTAGAAATTACCATACTATCAGACAAACTTTCTGGAAATAAATACGGGTATTCTCTTTTGGTATTTTGTAAAGTTTTTTGCGTAGTGTTGTAAAAATCTACATCAAACCTTTTTAAGGTGTAATCTACTGCTACAGAAGAAGTATCTACTTCGAAACTATTTTTTTTAGTACAAGAATAAAAAGTGCATATAAAAAATAATACCGTTAATGTAAATCTCATATTCTTTGTATCTTAGTAGTAGTTAAAAATGGTAAAAATACTAAAATAGTTTATCCATGCATACAGAAAAAGTTGCTTCATATATCATTAATTGGCTAAAAGATTATGCTACTAAAGCAAAAGTAAATGGCTTTGTAGTTGGTGTTTCTGGTGGAATAGACTCTGCTGTAACCTCTACCTTATGTGCTAAAACTGGTTTGCCTACTTTATGCGTAGAAATGCCAATTCATCAAGCGGAAAGCCAGGTTACTAGAGCACAAGAACATATAGCTAAGCTAATGCAAAGGTTTCCTAATGTTTCTAAAGAACAAGTTAATCTAACAGAAACCTTCGAAGAATTTAGAACCACTGTTAGCAGTATAGAAGATACTACCAAACTAAATTTATCGCTTGCAAATACAAGAGCTAGATTACGCATGACTACTTTGTATTATTACGCAGGAATACATGGCTATTTAGTAGCAGGAACAGGTAATAAAGTAGAAGATTTTGGAGTAGGCTTTTATACTAAGTATGGTGATGGAGGTGTAGATCTAAGCCCCATTGCCGATTTAATGAAATCAGAAGTATATAAACTTGCAGCTTTCTTAGAGGTGCCAAATACTATACAAACTGCAGCCCCAACTGACGGCTTGTTTGGAGATAGTAGAACTGACGAAGACCAATTAGGTGCTTCTTATGACGAGTTGGAATGGGCAATGCACATGCAAGAACAAAATAAAAATGCAACAGACTTTACAGGAAGGCAAAAAGAGGTTTTTGAGATTTACACCAAACTAAATAATACTAACCAGCATAAAATGCAGCCTATACCAGTCTGTGAAATACCTAAAGAATTAAAGTAGGTTTGCAGCAATCATTAGCTTCTTAATTCTAATGTATGCGCTTTTTCTTCTACCATTAGTTACTTCTAATGGCAATAAAATAAAGAGTTTTATTATTTGTAGTATTTGTAAAAATCTTTTCATAACTGTTGGTTTTCTTTTTCATCCCAAATATAACAAAAAAATGTTAACGCAACGTTAAATTACACGATTTAACTTCTCAAATAATCTAATTCTTAGTGAATTATAATTTACGATGGTTTCTTTTTCATCGTTGGTATATTCTTTATCTGCAACCATAAAATCTTTAACAAGTTTTTCTATAAGCACTCTTCTTAAATTAAAAATAACATCACTTACTGCTTTTGATAGCACCTCTACAGCATCTTTTACAAAAATGTTTTGCCTTTCCCAATCGCTTAATTGATGTTGCTCTTCATCCATTAAAATAGAAGTAACAGCACTAGAAATAGCTTTGTTTTCATGATTTACTAGCTTTTCTATTTCTATTTTTTCTACTTGGTTTAAATGGTGTATTATTTCGTTATAAATTTCTTGAAAAACTGGGTTTGAAAATTCAATTTCATCATCATGAAGGTGCAAATAAATTTCTGCTGCTACTGAGTTGTCGTATTTTCTTGTTGTAATTTCTTCATTACCATCTTCGTCTTCATTAACAATCTCTTCTTCAAACTCTACTACTTCGTTGCCGTACATTAATAATAATCGTAGAACTTCTTTCTCTAAAATGGAAAGTTGATCTATTTGCTTTGGCTTTACAGATACTGCATTGGTAGAAGCTGCCAACATTTGCTCTTGTTGCGCAAAGTATTCTGGTGGTGGCTGATTGGGATCTACTGTATTGCTTGTAGAAACACTTTTCGATTTTTTTGAAAGTCCTTTAGAAATAAGCTGTGCCAACTCATTAAATAGTACTTTTTCTGAAATTTGCATAATTCTAGAACACTCCTGAATGTAAACTTCTCTTTGAATGCTATCTGGAATTTTAGAGATACTCGTAACAATATCTCGAATTAAAGCAGCTTTTTTAACAGGGTCGTTTTGTGCTTCTTCTACCAATAACGAAACTTTAAAATTTATAAAGTCTTGTGCTTTATTTTCTAAGAAGTCTTTTAATGCATCGTCAGAATGAGCTTTAGCAAAACTATCCGGATCTTCTCCTTCTGGAAACTGCACCACTCTTACGTTCATTCCTTGTTCTAGAATTAAATCTATGCCTCGTAAAGAAGCGCGAATTCCTGCTGCATCTCCATCAAAAAGAACCGTAATATTTTTAGTTAAACGATTAACCAATCGTATTTGTTCTGGTGTTAAAGCAGTTCCTGAAGAAGCTACCACATTTTCTATACCAGATTGATGAAAAGATATCACATCTGTATATCCTTCTACTAAAAAACAGTTGTCTTGTTTGGCAATTTCTTTTTTTGCTTGGTAAATACCGTATAAGATTTTACTCTTGTGGTAAATATCGCTTTCTGGTGAATTTAAGTATTTGGCTGCTTTTTTATCGTTGGTTAAAATTCGGCCACCAAAGCCAAGTATTCTACCAGACATGGAATGAATAGGGAACAATACACGACCTTTAAAACGATCGAATTGTTTTTCTCCTTTTACAATAGTTAATCCTGTAGATTCTAGATATTTTAGATCATACCCCTTGTCTAAAGCTGCATTGGTAAAATTGTTCCACTCGTCTAAACAATATCCTAAATCGAACTTTTTTATAGTTTCTGTGGTAAAACCACGTTCTTTAAAATAGCTTAGGCCAACAGCTTTCCCTTTATCGGAATTAAGAAGAATATCATGAAAGTAATCTTTGGCAAACTTAGAGACCAAAAACATACTTTCACGTTCGTTCATTTGTTCTTTTTGTTCATCTGTTTGCTCAGTCTCTTCAATTTCTATATTGTATTTGTTAGCTAGCCAACGTAATGCCTCTGGATACGAGTAGTGCTCGTGTTCCATTAAAAAAGAAATAGAGTTACCACCTTTACCTGTAGAGAAGTCTTTCCAGATTTGTTTTACTGGAGATACCATAAAGGAAGGTGTTTTTTCGTCTGTGAAAGGGCTTAAGCCTTTAAAGTTACTACCTGCCTTTTTTAACTGAACAAATTCACCAATAACCTCTTCTACTCTCGCAGTTTCAAACACTTTGTCTATGGTACTTCTGGATATCATTTAATTAGAAACTATTTTGAAGAAAATACAAATATAAGAAGACCTCGCATGTTTTGGTTACCTGTGAGGTCTTAAAAATAAATTTATCCTTTTATGATTCTACTCCTTTTTTTTGATTTGTAAAGTTTTACTTTTGCAACTGTATTTACTGTAATAGATAATAACTAGTCACATGGAGTTTTGGTGGAAGAAAATTTATGGCAGCTGGTTTAGCCTGTGCAGTTTATAAGTTTACCGATTGATGATCGGAGAATAAAAGGTTATGCATATGTATAAATTAGATAAAAACTCTAAACTTTCCAGTTTTGATGTATTTAATGTTTTAGGTTTTGTATTCTATTTCACATCTATAAATACCGATGATTTAGAGAAAAATACTATTTTTATGATTTTGGCATTTATTTGTTTCTTAATAGCCTTCGTTTTTATAGTAAGTATTTTGTCTCATCTTTATAAACAGAAACTGTTTAACAAGAAGAAAATAAGTTTATTTTTAAGGTTTGGGAGTGTTCTTTTTTGTGTAGTTTTTTTGACATTTATTTTATTCTTCTAAAAAATTATATGACAAAGAATCTTAAAATTATCCTTTATACATTTTTATTTATACCTTTTCTTTATCTGGTATAGGTCTAATGTTTATATTATAGGAGTATATTATTAACAAAGAATTTAACAAGAGAGATTTATTCTTTGGGTTTATAATTGGCCTAATTTTTTGGATATCTGAAACCAAAATTATTATTTCCTTAATCGATAATAATTCTTCTTGATAAAAAAATGTTCTTACCAAGTTTACACTAAATGTATAAATTTGGTTATTAGCACTAAACAAATCCACCAATCACCTCTTCACATGAGCCGTTTCAAAAACTTTATCTAAAGTAGTTCTTAATATCATTTGTGAGATAAAAAAAAATTAATTACATTTAAAAATAAAATCTCTTGTAATGAAAACATCAAAACTATTCCTTTTCTTTTCTTTTCTTTTCTTTTCTTGTACAGATAGTGATTCATTTATTGAAGAAAAATCATTGTTAAAAAATATACATTCTGTCGAATTCAAAAAAAACTTATTCGAAAATAATAATTATCAAAAAGTTTTAAAATTTACAAGATTAATTTTAATAGAAACTAAGGGTGAAATAATAAATAGAAATAAAAAAGAAGCTATATCAAATGACAAATTTGAAGAATCCATAAAGCAAACTGCAGAAAAAATTATTTTACAATATAAAGATGATTTAGATAAATCACTTAAAAATTTAATTAAGGATTTTCCCGAATTAACAACAAACGGATTCCAAAATATAAGCTATGAATATTTTCTAAACTTAAACCTTGAATTTGAGTATCCCACACTATTAGATAATTATTCTTATAAATTTAATGATTGTCAGGAAAACTGTGATAAAAATTTTGAAGCTGCTTTTCATTATATTCATGGCCAATATGATGCAAGAATTGTGTCTGTAGCACTTGCGATAGCTATGGGAAACCCTACACTGGCTTTTGGTGTGAGCATATATGCAGTAGGCTCAGCTTATTGGGATATCGCAAATGCAATTGACGATCATTCTACGTGCAGTATAAATTGTAGAAAAGATATACTCCATCAATAAAAATATATTTATGAAATTTGGCAGATATAGACATAAAAAAAGAAAAACAAAAATTTCAATTGAAATTATTATAGGAATGGTTTCACTTGTAGTTGCATTTTTATTGGATTTATACCCAATTTTAAACTTTAAAATTGATGGTGTTTTAGTAATAGTTATTTCTTATACTATTTTATCTTTAATCTTTAATAAATCAGAATTTTTAGAAAGATTTAAATGGTTTAAAAAAGGTTTCTTAAGGAAATAACATATTTATTAATAGCGAGTCTATTAATTTTAATGGTGAAAAATATTCAGTACCTAACTTGAAAATGTATGAAAGAAACGATAATTTTGAATTAAGACAAGCCAAAAACAAAAGTATTTTTTTTAATAAGACAAACGGAGCCATCAAAATTAAATTTAATGGGAAAGAAACTGACCTTTTGGATTTAGATGATAATACTTTTTCACAATTGGAAATTAGAGATATCGCTGTAATGTTGATAGTTGCAGAAGATATATTTATAGAGAACATAGATCGCGTAAAATCGTCAAACTTTCAAAACAAATGTGGTGATTGGACATATGTTCAGGCAGGTGTCGGACGAAATACAGCTGATGCTAGACTCACTAAAGAAGTAGAGGAAGTTCTTAAAGATAATCCAAATTGTAAGAGATATGCGGAAGAAAATGACACCTCTTGCCTCTGGGAAAACAGCGCTTGTATAGCTACAACTGAACTAGATTGCGAATGTAGCAGTAATAATTAGAAACGATATAATGTTGAACAATAAAAAAATTTAATAAATTATGTATTTGATAGGAATGCCAACAACTGTAGCTTATTTTATTATTATATGCTATTTAATAATCTGTATATATTCGATTTTTTTAGTTATTAATTCAAACTTATCTCTAGCGAAGAAAGTCTTATATATATTGGGACTTATCTTTATTCCGTTTAGCCCATTACTATTTGTAATAATGAAAAAAAGACTTTTATTTTCATGACCTGTATTGCGTAAAAAAGACCTTGTAGAAATAAATATCTACAAGGTCTTAACGAATATAATATAGTTTTAAGATGCTGCTTTTAACTTTTTAAGCGTAGAGTTTGTAATTTTTGCCTCTGCATACGCTTTTGTTACATGTAGTTCTTTTTCTTCAGAACTTGGTAAATCAAACATAGCATCTGTAAATACTGCTTCACATAAAGAACGTAAACCTCTTGCACCTAACTTATATTCTACAGCTTTTTCTACGATATAATCTAGAGCTTCCTCATCAATTTGAAAATCAATAGCATCCATAGCAAACAATTTTTTGTATTGTTTAATGATGGAGTTTTTTGGCTCTGTTAAGATTAAACGTAAGGTTTTTGCATCTAAAGGATTCATGTAACTTAAAACAGGCAAACGACCAATGATTTCTGGAATTAATCCAAACGATTTTAAGTCTAATGGTGTTACGTATTGCAGAAGGTTAGATTCGTCTATTTTATCTTCTTCTAAAGAAGCACCAAATCCAACTGCTTGCATATTTAATCGGTTACTTATTAACTTGTCTAAACCTGCAAAAGCACCACCTGCTATAAATAAGATATTTTTGGTATCTACCTCTATAAATTTTTGTTCTGGGTGTTTTCTACCTCCTTTTGGCGCTACGTTTACAGTTGCTCCTTCTAATAGTTTCAGTAAAGCTTGTTGTACTCCTTCTCCAGAAACATCTCTAGTAATAGATGGGTTATCTCCTTTCCGAGCAATTTTATCTATCTCGTCTATAAAAACAATTCCTCTTTGTGCTTTTTCTACATCATAATCTGCTGCTTGTAGCAATCTGCTTAAAATGCTCTCTACATCTTCTCCAACATAACCAGCTTGCGTAAGAACGGTTGCATCTACAATAGAAAACGGAACGTTTAACATTCTGGCAATGGTTTTTGCCATTAAGGTTTTTCCTGTTCCTGTTTCGCCAACCAAAACAATATTTGATTTTTCTATTTCTACATCTTCTTCATCTTTTTCTTGAAGTAATCTTTTGTAGTGGTTATAGACAGCAACAGCCATTGTTTTTTTAGTAAAATCTTGCCCAATTATATATTGGTCTAAAAAGTCTTTAATTTGCTTAGGCTTTTTAAGCATTAAGTCTTTAGACAAGCTGCTAGCTTGTGCTTCTGAAATTTCTTCTAAAACAATTCCGTGCGCTTGCTCTATACATTTATCGCAAATATGCGCATCCATACCCGCTATAAGTAAATCCGTGTCCGCTTTTTTACGGCCACAAAAAGAACATTCTAACTCTTCTTCTTTTGACATTTTTGTAATTTAGTTTACTAAAAAGTATCTTACTTTCTAGTTAAGATTTCATCAATCATACCATATTCTTTGGCTTCTTCTGCTTTCATCCAGTAATCTCTATCAGAGTCTTTGTGCACTTTATCTACTGTTTGCCCTGAATGATTTGCGATAATTTGGTACAACTCGTCTTTTAATTTTAAGATTTCTCTTGCAGTAATTTCTATATCTGAAGCTTGCCCTTGAGCGCCTCCTAATGGTTGGTGTATCATTACTCTAGAATGCGGTAATGCAGAACGCTTTCCTTTTTCTCCTGCACACATTAAAACAGCACCCATAGAAGCTGCCATTCCTGTACAGATTGTTGCTACATCTGGCTTTATAAATTGCATGGTATCGTAAATACCTAAGCCTGCATATACACTACCTCCTGGAGAATTGATATAAATAGAGATGTCTTTATTTGCGTCTAAGCTTTCTAAAAACAACAACTGCGCCTGTATGATGTTTGCTACTTGATCGTTAATTGCAGTTCCTAAGAAGATAATTCTATCCATCATTAAACGTGAGAAAACGTCCATCTGTGTGATGTTCATTTGACGTTCTTCCATAATGTATGGTGTTAAACTGCTTGTTATTTTATTAACATATGTACTGCTAATACCATGATGCTTGGTTGCGTATTTTTCAAATTCTTTTCCGAAATCCATTTGCTTTTACTTTATTAAATTAATATGTAAAGATAAGAACTATTCTACTATTAATATATGTTTTACAATACCGCTAAAAAAACCTGAACTTTCATTCAGGTTTTTTATATTATTTATACACTTCTTTAATAAACTCTTCGTAAGTAACCTCTTTGGTTTTAAACTTCATGTTCTCTTTAAAGAAGGTTAACAATTTTTGTGCAATTAATTGCGATTGTAATTTTTGTGCTTCTTCTTGGTTTTGAAGAATTCTACCAGCAATATCGTCTAATTCTTTTTCTTCTGGATTCATATTACCAAACTGTGCCATTTGGGTTCTAATAAATCCTTTTGCGTAATCTACCAATTCTTGATATTCTAGTTTAATATCATTGTCTTTCATGATTTTACTTTCAATCAATTGGTATCGTAAGCCTTTTTCTGATTTTTCATATTCTGCAGCAGCTTCTTCTGGAGTTAATTCTTTTTCTCCTGCAGTTTGTAACCATTTTTGTAAGAATTCTGATGGTAAATCAAAATCTACAGTTTCTATTAAATGCTCTTGAACTGCATTTAGTAATTGTTGGTCTGCTTGTTGCTGAAATTGTTTTTCTGCATCTTCTTTAATTTTATCTCTAAGTTCTGTAACTGTAGAAACGCTTCCGTCTGCAAACAATTTGTCAAACAACTCTTTATCTAAATCTGCTGGTTCTGTTTTGGTAATTTCTTCTATAGTTAAAGTAACTGTAATGTCTAAATCATGGATAACATCGTGAGAAACACCTAAGATTTGCTGTAATTTATGGTCGTCTTCGAATAACTTTTTAGTTTTTAATTCGATTACATCACCAACTTTGGCACCAACTAATTTATTTTGGTTTCTTTTTCCTTTTAAGTCGCTTACAACAAATGAAGATTTTTTATTGATTTCTTCATCTTCGTTTACAAAAGTACCTGTAATGTTTGCTTCTTCTGTAGCCTCTTCTAGAGCGCTCATTTTTCCATAACGAGTTTGTATGTTTTTTACTTCTTCATCAATTAACTCTTCTGTAGCAACTACATTATAATGTTTTACGTTATTTTTAGCAGATAAATCTACATCAAACTCCGGTGCTAAACCTAACTCAAACTCAAAAGAGAAAGTATCTGCATCCCAATTAAAATCGTCTTGTACTCTAGGCAAAGGATTTCCTAAAATGTCTAGTTTTTCTTCTGTTATAAATTTGTTTAAAGAATCTTGTAAAAGTTTGTTAACTTCATCAATCATTACAGATTTACCATATTGCTTTTTAACCATTCCCATAGGCACGTGTCCTTTTCTAAAACCAGGAATGTCTGCTTTCTTTCTGTAATCTGTTAATACTTGTGTTACTTTTTCTTGATAATCATCTGCAACAATATCAACTTTTACAACTGCGTTTAACGCATCAATGTTTTCTTTTGTAATATTCATCTCTTATTCTTAAAAAATCGAGTGCAAAATTAATTATTTAAATCTACCTAGCAAAACGTAATCTATTCTATTTCAGCATTTTTATTCTTAATTTTATTTTTGTAGCTAAAAGAAACAGAGTCAAAATATTAGAAACCAAAAAAATGTTTAATTTTGCGCTATTGATATTTCTAATCAAACTAAAAATTTCACATGCAATACAAAAGAATTCTACTAAAACTAAGCGGAGAAGCATTAATGGGAGATAGACATTATGGAATAGACCCAAATAGACTGTCTGAATATGCCAAAGAGATAAAAAAAGTGGTAGATAAAGGAATTCAAGTTGCTATTGTAATTGGTGGTGGAAATATTTTTAGAGGTGTTGCTGGCGCTAGTAATGGTATGGATCGTGTGCAAGGAGACCATATGGGAATGCTAGCTACTTGTATAAATGGTTTGGCATTACAAAGCGCTTTAGAAGATGAAAAGATTCATACAAGATTACAAACTGCACTAGAAATTAAAGAAGTTGCAGAGCCATATATAAAGAGAAAAGCAATTCGTCATTTAGAAAAAGGACGCGTTGTAATTTTTGGTGCAGGAACAGGAAATCCGTACTTTACAACAGACACAGCAGCTGTTTTAAGAGCTATAGAAATTAATGCAGATGCTATTCTTAAAGGTACAAGAGTAGATGGTGTTTACAACGAGGACCCAGAAAAAAATGCAAATGCAACAAAATTCGATACAATAACCTTTAAAGAAGTTATCGATAAAGGTTTAAAAGTAATGGATATGACAGCATTTACTTTAAGTGAAGAAAATAAATTACCAATTATTATTTTTGACATGAATAAATCAGGAAATTTAACCAAACTAATTTCTGGTGAAAAAATTGGTACTATTGTTGATGTTCTTTAAAAATTAAAACGATCTAAAAAGATGAACGAAGAAATAGATTTTATTTTAGATACTGCAAAAGAGGCTATGGATAAAGCCATTGCACATTTAGAAAAAGAATTAAAAAGTATTAGAGCTGGAAAAGCAACACCAGCCATGCTAAGTACTGTAATGGTAGATTATTACGGTTCGCAAACTCCTTTATCTCAAGTAGCAAATGTAAACACACCAGATGCTAGAACAATTAGCATTCAACCATGGGAAAAAAGCATGCTACAAGAAATAGAAAAAGCAATTCAAATTGCAAATCTTGGTTTTAACCCAATGAATAATGGAGATGTAATCATGATTAATGTACCACCATTAACCGAAGAACGAAGAAAACAACTCGCAAAACAAGCAAAATCTGAGGCAGAAGATGCTAAGGTTGGTGTTAGAAACGCGAGAAAAGATGCAAACAACGACATTAAAAAATTAGATATTTCTGAAGATTTAATGAAAAATGCAGAAGAAGACGTACAACAACTTACCGATAACTATGTAAAGTTGATTGATGAAAAATTTGCTACAAAAGAAAAAGAAATTTTAACGGTATAGTTAAAAAATTGATAAGGTTTTACAAGAGGTGTTTTTTAAACACCTCTTTTTTTATGTCTCTTTATGTAATTGTGTACCTTTGCAAAAATTTTTTTTAAATGAACTTTTGGATTAAGGTAGCAGGTATTATCCTAAGAAACCGCTATTTAGTTTTATTAGGCATTGCAATTGTAACCGGTTTACTTGCTACACAAATGAAGTATATGAAGTTTTCATATACAGAAGCAAATCTACTTCCAGAAAACCACCAAGCCAACTTAGAATACAACAAATTTTTAGAAATTTTTGGAGAAGAAGGAAATTTAGTTATTCTAGGTGTTAAAGATTCTACCATATTTACTCCAAGCAAGTTTAATGCGTGGAATAATCTAGTAAATGAATTTGATATCCTCGATGAAATAGATTTTACCCTTTCTATTGCAGATGTTCAGAAACTTAAAGCCGATAGAAAAAATAGAAAATTTGTTTTAGAACCCTTATACGACAAAGAACCAAAATCTGCAGAAGGCGTTAACGAAATAAAATCGCAACTTTTTAATAAGCTCCCTTTTTATGATAACCTGTTATTTAATAAAGAAACAGGAACCATTCAAACAGCTATTTACATTAAAAAAGACATAATTAACACCCCAATTCGTAGAGATTTTATTTATAATAAATTAATTCCAATTGTAGAGCAATTCGAAAAAGACAACAGTGTAGACGTTCGCATTTCTGGTATGCCATATATTAGAACGTTAAATGCACAAAACATTCAAGATGAAATTGGCCTTTTTGTATTGGGTGCTTTATTAATAACTGCTGTAATTTTCTTTTTCTTCTTTCGATCTTTTAGAGCAACATTTATCACGCTTTTGGTAGTAATGATAGGAGTTACTTGGGCTTTTGGCTTTATAGGCTGGTTTCGATACGAAATAACTGTACTTTCTGCTTTAATACCACCTTTAATTATTGTTATTGGTGTTCCAAATGCAGTTTTTCTTATAAATAAATACCAACAAGAAATAAAGAAACACGGAAATCAAGCCAAGTCATTACAACGCGTTATTTCAAAAATTGGTAATGCAACTTTAATGACTAACATAACTACAGCATCTGGTTTTGCTACTTTTGTTTTTGTAAAAAGTGATTTGCTAAGAGAGTTTGGTATCCTTGCTTCTGTAAACATAGTTAGTATTTTTATTCTTGCACTACTCATTATTCCCATTATATACAGCTTCATGCCGTTACCTAAAAAGAAGCACTTAAACCATCTAGAAAAAAAGTGGATGGAAAATGTAGTAAATTGGATGGAGAACACAGTTAGAGAAAGAAGAATAACCATCTATTTTGCAACTGTAATTATTATTATTCTTGGTATCATTGGTGTGTACCAAATACGTGTTTCAGGAAGCATTATAGAAGATATGCCTAAAAGCATGTCCTTTTATAAAGATATTAAGTTTTTTGAAGAAGAGTTTGGCGGCATTATGCCTCTTGAAATCTTAATAGATACCAAGAAAGAAAATGGGGTAATGAAACTTTCTACCCTAAAAAAAATGGATGAGCTAAATGAAACTATAGAAAGTTTCCCAGAATTATCTAAACCAATCTCTATTACCAATTTGGTAAAATTTTCTAAGCAAGCGTATTACAATGGAAATCCAAAATATTTTCAATTACCAACTAGTCAAGAACAGAGTTATATTTTTTCTTACACTAAAAATTCAGGAGGAGATGCAGGCCTTTTAAAAAGTTTTGTAGATTCTACTGGGCGTTATGCAAGAATTACAACCTACATGAAAGATGTTGGTTCAGATAGAATGGACATCATTCAAGAACGTTTACAAGCAACTATAGACAAAGAATTTCCAAAAGAAAGATTTGACATTTCCATTACGGGTAAAGCGTTGGTATTTATAAAAGGAACCAATTATTTAATTACAAACTTGGTATTTTCGCTATCATTAGCAATCTTGTTAATAGCTATTTTTATGGCTTGGATGTTTCGATCTCCACCAATGATTTTTATATCATTAATACCAAATATTTTACCACTACTTATAACAGCAGCACTAATGGGATTTTTAGACATACCTATAAAACCTTCTACAATATTAGTGTTTAGTATTGCTTTTGGTATTTCTGTAGATGATACCATTCACTTTTTAGCTAAATATAGACAAGAGTTAATTGCCAATCGTTGGAGGATTAAACCATCTGTTTATGCAGCTTTAAGAGAAACAGGGGTAAGTATGTTTTACACTTCTATTGTACTCTTTTTTGGCTTTTTAGTATTTACGCTATCTAGCTTTGGTGGTACAATTGCATTAGGTGGTTTGGTTTCTATTACTTTATTGCTAGCAATGGTATCTAATTTACTATTATTACCTTCTCTTTTATTAACTTTTGAAAAGAAAATAGCAAATAAAAAGGTATTTAAAGAGCCCTCTATTAAGATTATACCTGCAGAAGAAGACAAAGACAAGTAATAAAAGAAGTCCTTTTTTAAGCACTCTAAATTGTTCATATTGGTGCAAAAAGGTATCTTTACGGCCAAATTAAAATTAAGAATCTATTTTTAAATTCTCTTAAAATGACAGACATGAATGTTGCTGAATTATTAAGTACAGATGCAGTATTACAAGAAGTAAAAATTAAAGGTTGGGTACGAACTTTTAGAAGTAATCGTTTTATTGCTTTAAACGATGGCTCTACAATTAATAATATTCAATGTGTTATTGATTTTGAAAATACACCAGAAAGTATTTTAAAAAGAATTACTACAGGAGCTGCCATTGCTATCACAGGAAACTTAGCAGAAAGTCAAGGTAGAGGACAATCTGTAGAAATCCAAGTAACAGCTATCGACATTCTTGGAGATTCTAATGCCGATGAATACCCAATTCAGCCAAAAAAACACAGTTTCGAGTTTTTAAGAGAGAATGCGCATTTAAGAATGCGTACCAATACGTTTAGTGCTGTTATGCGTGTTAGGTCTAAGCTAGCTTTTGCCGTGCATAAATACTTTCAAGATAATGGTTTTAATTACGTAAACACACCTATTATTACTGGCTCTGATGCTGAAGGCGCAGGAGAAATGTTTAGAGTTTCTACTTTAGAACCTAATAATGTACCTACACTAGAAGATGGTTCTATAGATTACAGTAAAGATTTTTTTGGGAAAGAAACGAACCTTACTGTTTCTGGACAATTAGAAGCAGAAGCCTATGCAATGTCTTTAGGTAAAGCATATACCTTTGGTCCAACATTTAGAGCAGAAAACTCAAACACAACTCGTCATTTAGCAGAATTTTGGATGATTGAGCCTGAAGTTGCCTTTATGGACTTGAATGGCAATATGGATCTTGCAGAAGATTTTATTAAATCTGTCTTAAAAGATATTTTAGAAAACTGCAAAGAAGATTTGGCTTTCTTAGACCAGCGTTTAACACAAGAAGAAAAAAGTAAACCGCAATCTGAAAGAAGTGCAATGAGTTTGTTAGAAAAATTACATTTTGTGGTTGATAATAACTTTAAACGTGTTTCCTATACAGAAGCAATAGAAATTTTAAGAAACTCTAAACCTAATAAAAAGAAGAAATTTCAATTTCCAATTAATGAATGGGGTGCAGATTTACAATCTGAACACGAACGCTTTTTAGTGGAAAAACACTTTAAATGTCCTGTAATCTTGTTTGATTATCCAGCAAACATTAAAGCATTTTATATGCGTTTAAATGACGATGGCAAAACAGTAAGAGCTATGGATGTTTTATTTCCAGGTATTGGAGAAATTGTTGGAGGTTCACAAAGAGAAGAAAGATATGAAGTTCTGGTTGAAAAAATGAAAGCTTTACATATCGAAGAAAAAGAATTATGGTGGTATTTAGACTTGCGTAAATTTGGTACAGCAGTTCATTCTGGATTTGGATTAGGTTTTGAAAGATTGGTGCAATTTACTACAGGAATGAGTAACATTAGAGACGTAATTCCTTTTCCAAGAACACCTCAAAATGCTGAATTTTAAGTAAAAATTGGTATCTTTAACTTAATGCTAAAACAAAGTCTTCAATACAAGTTATTACAAAAACTGTCTCCACAACAAATTCAGTTAATGAAACTAATTCAATTACCTACTCAGGCATTTGAAGAACGTTTAAAGCAAGAGATAGAAGAAAATCCTGCATTAGATACTGGTAAAGAAGAGTCAGACAATATCGAAGATAGTTTTCAAGACGAATACGATGATACAGGTACTGAAAAAATAGATGCAGAAGACATTAATATAGATGAGTATCTTAGTGATGATGAAATTCCTAGTTACAAAACACAAACTAGTAATTACTCTGCAGACGATGAGGATAAGAATATTCCGTATGCTGCAGGCACAACGTTTCATCAATCTTTAAAAGACCAATTAAATACCTTTCGCTTAAACGAAGAAGAAAGAGCTATTGCAGATTTTCTAGTAGGAAGCATAGACGATAGTGGTTACATTAGAAGAGAAGTTATTGATTTGGTAGACGACCTAGCTTTTACAGCAAATGTTTTTACTACAGAAACAAAAGTGCTAGAAATACTAACATCGGTAGTACATAAATTAGATCCTATTGGAGTTGGCGCAAGAACATTACAAGAATGCTTAATCATTCAATTAAAAGCCAAAAGCAAAACAAAAGCAAGAGATTTAGCTATTGAAATACTTATAGATGCTTTCGATCATTTTGTAAAAAAACATTACAAGAAACTACTCGAAAAGTTTTCTATAACAGAGGCAGAACTTAAAGAAGCAAATGCAGAAATAGCCAAATTAAATCCTAAACCTGGAGCGTCTTATGCTGGTAACAATAAGCTAGCAGAACAAATTGTGCCAGATTTTACCATAAAAATATTAGATGGCGAATTAGATTTAACACTTAATTCTAGAAATGCACCTGAGCTTCATGTTTCCAAGGAGTATAACAACATGTTAAAAGGCTATCAAGAGTCTAAAACTAAAACTAAATCACAAAAAGATGCTGTGTTTTTTATCAAACAAAAACTAGATGCAGCTAAGTGGTTTATAGATGCAATAAAACAAAGGCAACAAACACTTTTAGTTACGATGAATGCAATTATGCATTACCAGTACGATTATTTTTTAACTGGTGATGAACGTAAATTAAAGCCTATGATTCTTAAAGATATTGCAGATGAAATACAAATGGACATATCTACAGTATCTAGAGTTGCTAACAGCAAGTATGTAGCGACACCTTATGGTACAAAACTAATTAAAGAGTTCTTCTCAGAATCTATGAAAAACGATCAAGGAGAAGATGTTTCTACCCGTGAAATAAAGAAAATATTAGAAAATGTTGTTTCTAAAGAAGATAAGAAAAAGCCGCTAACAGACGAGAAACTTTCTAAAATTTTAAAAGAAAAAGGGTATCCTATTGCAAGAAGAACAGTAGCAAAATACAGAGAACAGTTAGATATACCTGTAGCTAGACTTAGAAAAGAAATTTAGTGAAAATTCATAAAGTTATATCTACAATTATTCATCCTATAGTTGTACCAACTATTGGAGTTACATTGTATTTCTTAATGGTACCTGTTAACTTTACAACCAATCAAAAGTTTGCTGTACTTAGTTTAATATTCGTAGTTACGTATTTAATTCCTCTTTTGTTAATGATAGTTTTAAAACAACTAAGAATGATTCGTAGTTTTAAAACAGAAACTATTAAAGAAAGAAAATTTCCAATAGCATTTATGTCAATACTATTTTATTTGCTTGGAAATACCATTAGAAATCTTTCTGCTATAGAAGATTTAAGTCTATTGTTTTATGCATCTGCATTAGCATTAGCAATAACCTATTTTTTATTTTTTTTAAACACAAAACTAAGTATTCATTTACTTTCATTAGGCTTGTGTGCTGGTTTTTTTATGCTTTTGTCTCTAGAATATTCGCAATCTTTTTTATTATTGGTTATTGTTATACTATTGTTTTCTGGAATTACAGGTAATGCAAGATTGGTTTTAAAAAAACATTTACAACTAGAAGTGTATCTTGGATTTTTAATAGGTTTAGTTTCACCTATTATGCTGTATTTCTTTTTATAGTACGTAAAAAATTAACCCAAATTTTAAAGTTGATGTTTCTAAAACTTCATTATTAAAAGTTGCGTTATTAAACAAGTTAGAGAGGTTATAAAACACATTTAAATTAAACAAATCGTAACCAACAGATAAAGTTAAGCCATACTGAAAATTGTTATAAGCAGTAATATTTTGGAAAGAAACTGAAGAATCTATTGTCTCCGTTATAAACTCATTATTTAAATTATATAGGAATTTTATTCCGGAATAAACTCTCCAAAACTTATATTTATTTGCGGTAGATGTTCTCCATCTAAGTTCTATTGGAAATTCTAAATTTTGGGATTTAAAAACTGCAGATTCGTCTGCATTTAAAGAATTAAAATTGGTTGTATTATTAAGTTCTTCTACTTTTAAATTATGGTTATAATACTCAAAACCATACCCTAATCCAAGAGCTACAGAAAAACTTCCTTGTTTATTCAAAATAAAGTCTTTCATAAATCCTGCAGATAACCCATAAGAAAATCTGCTTCTTTCTATAACTGTAGGTTGTTTTGCAAATAATGCATAATTTACAGAAAAGTACAGTTGGTCTTCTGCATAACGATCTCCTAATTGTAAGGAATCTTTTTGCGCATGAGAACCAAGCACCACAAATAAAATACTAATAAATATAAAAAGCCTTCTCATAATTAAATTTCACTTTAAATATAAAGAGAAAAAAAAGAGCAATCTAAAAATAGATTGCTCTTTCTTGTAAATTAAATTATTAGAGATTAATAATTTGTACCTTTTTGCGTTGAATAACTAACTTTTAAGGCATTAACATCTCTTAACTTTAATCTAATATCAGTAATTGTACCTACATTAGATTCTTTATCTGCTTTTATAGAAGTTGTCATAAAAGGATGCAATGCTTCTGCTAATTTTTCTCTTTTCCCTAAAATAAAATTAGGTACTTGGTCTGCAGTTGCAATCTTATCATTTAACTGAATTTTGTTATAACCAACTCCATCCCTATTTGGGTCTTTAGACTTACCTACATAAATGGTAGAAACCAAACTTTTATCTTCTAGTTTCTTAATTTCTGTAGCACTTGGCAACCTTGGATTTTCAATTCTCAAGTCTGTTTCTCTCATCGTTGTTGTAACCATGAAGAAGAATAATAGCATGAAAACGATATCTGGTAATGCTGCTGTGTTTACTGCAGGTATTCCTTTTTTCTTCTTTCTAAATTTAGACATTTCTTAAATTTTAAAGATTAATTATGAAGTAGGCTCAGCGTCAGAAATAATTTGAGGATAGGATATTTTTATATCCTCTATTTTTTTCTTCAACTCATCTGCTAACCTTTTCGTATCTGCACTTTTCTTTGCATCATTATACTGTTCTTCTAACTGATCATAAGTAGCGCCATAACGCTGTTTTGCTAATCGGTTACGTAATTCTGTATAAGCTCTTAATAACTCATTCTGAACAGCAATATATGTTCCGTATTCTGTACCTCTATCACTTTGTACAGAGATTACAGCTTTATTTGGATGATCTGAAGACTCTGGGCTTCTAGCACCTTGACAATAATCGCAAGGAGCACCAGGTGTGCCATCTTCTCCAGGTTTTCCAACTCCTCCACCGTTATCAATAAACTGCACTGCAGCATCTTTTAGGTCTTTTAACTCCATACGCTCATCTTCTACAAGAAGCTCGTTATTTCTGTTAATGTTTACCTCAAAGATATTTTTTTCTTTGATAATTGGTGGTACATAGTCTGGTGGTGGCTTTTCTGATAACTTCTTAGATACTCCTGAATCAACATTCATTGTTGTAGTAACTAAGAAGAAAATTAGTAACAGAAACGCAATGTCTGCCATAGAGCCTGCATTAATTTCTGGATTTTCTCTTCTTGCCATAAATTATGATTTTACTAATCCTTTTAATAAATCATAGATAAAGAATAAACTTGCTATTCCTCCTAAAATTACACTATACCAAATTCCTGTTCCAACCCAATGGTTGATAGCAGAACCTTCTTCTCCTCCTGGTTGTATTTTACCAGAAGCATCATAAACTACATTACTATCTGATAAGAAATAGGCAATTGCTAATAAAATAGCCATAACACCTAAACCACCTAAAGTTTTCTTTAAGTTTTGTGGATTTCTTACTAATCCAACTACAGATAAAACAATTGTAATAGCAACTGCAGCATAAAACAATGATGTTGAATAATAGATTAATGGACTAACCACTTGGTTAGCTAAATCTACATCGGTTTTAATCATTTCTGCATCTTCCATTGCTACTCTTATGAAAAGGATTCCGCCAATTACTGCAATAATTGCAATAGCTATACTTAATATTTTACTTCCTTTCATAATGATAATTACTTTTTGTACTTAACTAATAAGTCGATTAAAGAGATAGACGCATCTTCCATACTATTTACAATACCATCGATTTTTGCAACGATATAGTTATAAAAGATTTGTAGAATAATTGCAACAATAAGACCAAATACGGTTGTTAATAAGGCTACTTTAATACCACCTGCAACTACCGCTGGTGAAATGTCGTTTGCCACAGCAATGTCGTTAAATGCTCCAATCATACCAATTACTGTTCCCATAAACCCTAACATTGGTGCTAAAGCAATAAATAAAGAAATCCAAGAAACGTTTTTCTCTAATTGTCCCATTTGAACTCCACCGTAAGATACAACTGCTTTCTCAGCTTCTTCTACGCCTTCATCTACTCTATCTAAACCTTGGTAAAAAATAGAAGCTACAGGTCCTTTTGTGTTTCTACAAACCTCTTTAGCTGCTTCCACTCCTCCAGAGCTTAAAGCCTCATCAACATTAGCTAATAATTTTTTAGTGTTTGTTGTTGCCATGTTTAAATAGATAATTCTTTCAATAGCTATCGCTAAACCTAAGATTAAAGCTACTAATACAATTCCCATAAATCCTGGCCCACCATCAATAAAGTTTTGCTTTAAAATTTGGTGAAATGTTTTTGCTTCTGTTGCCGCTGCTTCTTGTGCAAAAGTTGATTGGATAGCTCCAAAAAACATGAATCCTAATACAGATAAGGCATTTACTACTTTTTTCATTTTTTTATAAATTAATTTTAATAGTTAACGGGTTAAAGATATAAATTTTACTTTCAAATAAAGAAAAAGAACATTAAATTATATTTGTCTAAATTTAAAATAGTACTCTCTTTCAAAAAAGTACGCCAAGAAACAAAAAATGTGATGCAAAAAAAAATATTTTTAAGGAATTCTCGATGTTTCTTCTACTTTTTAAGAGGTTTTTTACAATTTGACTCTATTCTCTGAAATTTCGCCACGTAAAGACTTTGTAAAGTAATACTTAAACTCTTCTTTGGTAAGCTTCTCATTTAGTAAGTACATAATTTTTGCTACAGCAGATTCTGTGGTGATGTCTTTACCATTTATTACGCCAATTTCTTTTAATCCTAAACTGGTTTCGTAAAAACCTTGGGTAACACTACCTCCTTTACATTGCGTTACATTAACTATATGTATACCTTTATCTATAGCTTCTTTTAAAAGCTGCAAAAATCTTTCTTTGGTAGAAGCATTTCCTGCACCATAAGTTTCTAAAATAACTCCTTTTAGGTTTGGTATATTTAAAATACTCTTTACTACGGATATCGATATTCCAGGAAATAGTTTTAGAATTACAATATCATCTATTAAATTCTTTCTAACGATAAGGTTTTTATTATGCTTTTTTGGTTTGTAAATATAAAAGTCATTAAACTGAAGGTGCACACCACTTTCTGCTAAAGGAGGGTAGTTCATCGATGCAAAAGCTTCAAATTGCTCTGCATTAATTTTTGTTGTTCTGTTTGCTCGATATAATTTATACTCAAAATACAAACAAACCTCAGCAATAATAGGTTTTCCGTTTTCTCTACAAGCAGCAATTTCTATAGACGTTATTAAATTCTCTTTGGCATCTGTTCGTAAATCTCCAATAGGTAATTGAGACCCTGTAAATATGATGGGTTTTTGCAAGTTTTCGAACATAAAACTAACTGCTGAGGATACATAAGACATCGTATCTGAACCTGTAAGAATAACAAAACCATCATATAAAGTGTAGTTTTCTTGAATGATATCTACAATTTTCTTATAGTAACTAACATCCATATCTGAGGAATCTATTGGTTGCTCAAAAGAAATACTATTTATCGAACAATTTAGTTGTTGTAGCTCTGGTATCTTTTCTATTATTTGACTAAAATCAAATGCTTTTAATGCGTTTGTTTTATAATCTTTTACCATACCAATGGTACCTCCTGTATACAATAATAGAATATTTGGTTTTGTTGACATTTTGACACAGATTTTATTTTGTGACATCTTTGGCAATTTCTAGAATGCCAAAACTGAAATTTTAGTTAAAAAATAAATTTGGAATACTTTATGCTGTAAATTTATCAAACAAAAACGACATATAATTTTTAAACATATTTATTTATGATAGAGTTTTATATACTTATTGGTGTTATTTCTTTAGTTAGTTGGTTAATAAGTAACAAACTAAAAAGTAAGTTTAACAAATACTCAAAAATTAGGCTGCAAAATAACATGAGTGGTGCAGAAATAGCCGAAAAAATGCTTGCAGATCATGGTATTTACGATGTTAAAGTTATTTCCACACCAGGAAAATTAACAGACCATTACAATCCTAAAAACAAAACTGTAAATCTTAGTGAAGCGGTTTACAGCCAAAGAAATGCAGCATCTGCTGCAGTTGCTGCGCATGAAGTTGGGCACGCTGTACAACATGCAAAAGCTTATAGTTGGTTAACAATGCGCTCTAAATTAGTACCTGTTGTTAGTGTTTCGTCTCAATTTTCGCAATGGCTGGTAATTGGAGGTCTTATTCTTGGAACTGCTTCTAGCTTTGGTTTTCAAATAGCTATTCTTGGTCTTGTGTTTATGGGACTTGCTACATTATTTAGTTTTATTACTTTACCTGTAGAATATGATGCTAGTAATAGAGCTTTAGTTTGGCTAAAAAACAAAAATATGGTAACACAACAAGAGTTTTCAGGCTCTAGAGATGCCTTAAAATGGGCTGCAAGAACCTATGTAGTTGCTGCACTTGGTTCTTTAGCAATGTTATTGTATTGGGGACTTCAAGTATTAGGAAGCAGAGATTAACTACTTACAGTTTAATAAAAAAAACCAGAAGATTTTCTTCTGGTTTTTTTTGACTCTATAATTTAGTTGAATTATTTTCTAAGTATTTTCTTTTTTAATGGCAATAAACGAAATGCAAAAGAGATACATATTGCAGACATAACGCCCAAAATAAAATCTAATAAACTAGAAAGCTGAAAATTTTTTTCCCAAAAAAGACCAAGAAGCATAAAAATTAAAGCGGGAATTAACCAAATAAAACTAATCTTTTTAGACATTTTAGTCATTCAACTTTAAAACTGCCATAAATGCTTGTTGCGGTATTTCTACATTACCAACTTGACGCATTCTTTTCTTCCCTTTTTTCTGTTTTTCTAAAAGTTTACGTTTTCTAGAAATATCTCCTCCATAACATTTTGCAGTTACGTCTTTTCGTAAGGCTTTTACCGTTTCACGAGCTATAATTTTTGCTCCTATTGCAGCTTGAATTGGAATATCAAATTGTTGGCGTGGAATTAGTTCTTTTAACTTTTCGCAAATTCGCTTTCCAATAGTATAAGCATTGTCTGCATGCAACAAAGCAGATAGTGCATCTACTGGCTGCCCATTTAAAAGCATATCTACACGTACTAATTTAGATGCCTGCATACCAATTGGATGGTAGTCAAAAGAGGCGTATCCTCTTGAAACTGTTTTTAATCGATCGTAAAAATCAAAAACGATTTCTGCCAATGGCATATCAAAAATTAATTCTACACGTTGTGGCGTTAAATACGTTTGATTTACAATTTGCCCTCTTTTTTCGATACAAAGACTCATTACTTGACCAACAAAATCTGATTTTGTAATTATAGAAGCTTTTATGTAAGGCTCCTCTACTCTATCTAATTTTGATGGATCTGGCAAGTCTGAAGGATTATTTACAATAATTATTTCGTTTGGCTCTTTCTTTGTGAAAGCGTGGTAAGATACGTTTGGTACTGTAGTAATAACAGTCATATTAAACTCGCGCTCTAAACGTTCTTGAATAATTTCCATGTGCAGCATTCCTAAGAAACCACAACGAAAACCAAAACCTAATGCTGCAGAACTTTCTGGCTGAAACACTAAAGAGGCATCATTTAATTGTAATTTTTCCATAGACGCCCTAAGTTCTTCGTAATCTTCTGTATCTACAGGATAAATTCCAGCAAATACCATTGGTTTTACATCTTCAAAACCTTGAATAATATCTGTTGTAGGATTTGCGAAATCTGTAATAGTATCGCCAACTTTTACTTCTTTAGCGGTTTTAATACCTGTAATTAAATAACCAACATCTCCTGTTTTTATTTCTTGTTTAACAACCTGATTTAACTTTAAAGTACCTACTTCATCTGCACCATATTGTTTGCCAGTTGCCATAAATTTAATTTGTTGGTTCTTTTTTATGGAACCATCAATTACTCTAAAATAAGTTTCTATTCCTCTATAAGAATTAAATACAGAATCGAAAATTAAAGCTTTTAAAGGTGCATCTGGATTTCCGCTTGGCGCTGGAATTTTTTCAATAATTGCAGATAATATATTGTCTACGCCAAACCCTGTTTTTCCACTAGCATGAATAACATCTTCAGGGTCGCAACCCAATAAATCTACAATATCGTCGGTAACTTCTTCTGGATTTGCAGAAGGTAAATCTACCTTATTAAGAACAGGAATTATCTCCAAATCGTTTTCTAATGCCAAATAGAGATTAGATATGGTTTGTGCTTGAATACTCTGTGCTGCATCTACAATAAGCAATGCTCCTTCACACGCGGCAATAGATCTAGACACTTCATATGAAAAATCTACGTGACCTGGGGTGTCAATTAGGTTAAGAATATACTCTTCGCCTTCATATACATAATCCATTTGAATGGCGTGTGATTTGATAGTAATACCACGTTCACGCTCCAAATCCATATTATCTAGTAATTGGTTTTGTTTTTCACGTTCTGTTACAGAGCCTGTGAAATCTAATAAACGATCTGCTAGTGTACTTTTTCCGTGATCTATATGCGCAATTATGCAAAAATTTCTAATGTTCTTCATTCTAATAATTCTATCTTCCTACAAGATTACAAAGATAAGCATTAGTGAAATGCAAATGCTTAAAAAAATTCTTGTTCTCTACCTTAAATTTGTTTCATCTATAGCTGCTTGAAATTCTTCCCAGCTAACTAGTTCGTCTTTATTGGTATCAAATTCTTTTAGCATAAACTCTGCAACTAAGCCTCTGATTAGTATACTTACTTTTGCTTCTTTTAGAAGTGTTTTAAAATCACTTTTATTTAAAAACCCATCATTGTCTTTGTCATAGAAATCAAAAGCTTCTCTTGGATGCGTAAATTTACTTCGCATCAAAGACTCTATATTTTGTAGTATTTTTTCTTTGGTCCAAGCCATAAACCATTAATCTTGCCATTCTGCGATAAATAAATTGGTGTCTCTTGTACCTCCATTATTTCTGTTAGAAGAAAAAATTAATTTTTTACCATCATTAGAAAAAACAGGAAAAGCATCAAAAGTTTCCCCATGTGTTACTCTTTCTAAATTTTTACCATCTATATCTATCATGTATAAATTGAAAGGAAATCCTCTTTCTGCTTCAAAATTAGAGGAAAATAATATTTTTTTTCCAGAAGGATGAAAAAACGGACTCCAGTTTGCGTTTCCTAAATCTGTTAACTGTCTTAAATCAGAACCATCTGCATTACAAATAAACAGTTCCATATCTGTTGGCTCTACCAAACCTTGAGCTAGTAGATCTTTGTAATCTTTTATTTCTTCTTCTGTTTTAGGTCTAGATGCTCTAAAAATAATTTTTGTTCCATCTGGAGAAAAGAAAGCTCCACCATCATAACCCAATTCGTCTGTTATTTGCTTTACCTCTGTACCATCTAAATTCATGGTATACAATTCTAAATCTCCACTTCTAGTAGATGTAAAAACAATTTTATCTCCTTGAGGAGAAACGGTTGCTTCTGCATCATAACCAATTTCATTGGTTAATTGTTTTACTATGTTTCCTTCTAAATCGGAAACAAAAATATCGAAGGTATCGTAAATTGGCCATACATATTTTCCATTTCTTCTAAGCGGAACTTCTGGGCATTCTTTGTCTGATAAATGTGTAGAACCGTATACAAAATGCTTATTATCTGGTAAAAAATATGCACAAGTTGTTCTTCCAAAACCTGTTGATATCATTGGAGGTACACTATCTTTAAAGGTTTCGTTAGCATTCATTAAAAACATTTGATCGCAATTTACCCCCCAATTTTTATTATTAGATTGAAAAACAAGCTGCTTGTCATCAAAACTCCAGTATGCTTCTGCATTATCACCTCCAAACGTAATTTGCTTTAAACTCTTAAAATGTTTTTCTTCTGGATATATTAAATTACTTTTAGAAGCCGTTGTGGTTTCTTCTTTTTTAGATTTATCTTTTTGCTCGGTTTTACATGCAACTAAAAAAAGTAATGTAACTAATAAGGAAAGGATTCTCATTCTATTAATTTTGTTAATTTTGGCTAAAATAATATTATCGATATGAAAAACATATATTTTTTACTTTTTTTAGGGGTTTTAGCTTCTTGTTCAACATCTGTAAATCAAGAGAATCAAATAAAAGAAGACGTTGCTTTCTTAGCTTCTGATGCATTAGAAGGAAGACAAACAGGAACTGAAGGAGAAAAAAAAGCAGCTGCCTATATTTCTAAAAGGTTTGAAGAAATAGGGTTGTCTAAAAAAGGCACCAATGGTTATTTACAACCATTTACATTTAAACCAAAAACTAACCCACATGAAGAAGTAAAATTTGATGTTAATGGTGATGGTACCATAACAGGAAATAACATTCTTGGCTATATAGATAATGGTGCAGAAAATACCGTAATTATAGGTGCACATTACGATCATCTTGGGTATGGAGGTGAAGGCTCTTTGTATAGAGATTCTATAAAAGCAATTCATAATGGCGCAGATGATAATGCTTCTGGTGTTGCAGTTATGTTGCATCTAGCTACCAAGTTAAAAGAGCAAAACAAAAACAACAACTATTTATTTATGGCCTTTTCTGCTGAAGAAATGGGATTGTTAGGCTCTAACTACTTTGTAAAAAATCCAACTATAGACACCAAGAAAGTTTCTTACATGATAAATATGGATATGGTTGGTAGGCTTAAAAAAGATTCTACACTTGCAGTTTATGGAACAGGAACATCTCCTCTTTTTAAGCAAACCTTAAAATCGCACAATGACAAGTTTAAACTAATACAACAAGAATCTGGTGTTGGACCATCAGATCATACTAGTTTTTACTTAGCAGATATTCCTGTACTACATTTTTTTACTGGTCAGCATGAAAACTACCACAAGCCAAGTGACGATTCAGAAACGTTAAATTATGAAGGTATGGCATTAATTTCATCTTACATTTTTGATATTATTTCTGATTTGGATGATAATGGAAAATTAACATTTAGAAAAACAAAAAATGAAAGTGAAAGTGCGCCAAGATTTAAAGTTGGCATGGGAGTTATTCCAGATTATTTATTTGATGGAGAAGGCATGCGAATTGACGGACTTTCTGAAGATAAACCAGCACAAAAAGCAGGACTTAAAAAGGGCGATATTGTTATAAAGCTTGGTGATAGTATTGTAACAAATATGATGAGTTACATGCGTGCATTATCTGTTTTTGACAAAGGAGATAAATCTACTGTTACAGTTAAACGAGAAGGAAAGGAAGTTACAAAAGAAATTAATTTCTAAGAAAATTTGTGTACTACTATAGAAAAGAAAAAGTAGTATTTTTGCAAAAAATAATCAATTGGTTAAAATAGATCACATAGAATTACCTGATTTTCCATTACTACTGGCACCAATGGAAGATGTTTCTGATCCTCCATTTCGTGCTTTGTGTAAAGAAAATGGTGCAGATGTTGTGTATACAGAATTTATTTCTTCTGAAGGTTTAATTAGAGACGCTGCAAAAAGTGTTATGAAATTAGACATTTATGAAAAAGAACGTCCTGTAGGTATTCAAATTTTTGGTGCCAATTTAGAATCCATGCTACGATCTGTTGAGATTGTTGAGAAAACAAATCCAGATATAATTGACATTAATTTTGGTTGTCCTGTAAAGAAAGTAGTTTCTAAAGGTGCAGGTGCTGGAATTTTAAAAGATGTAGACCTTATGGTTAAGCTAACTGAAGCTATGGTGAAACACACCAATTTGCCAATAACGGTAAAGACAAGGTTAGGCTGGGATCATGACTCTATAAGAATTATAGAAGTTGCAGAAAGATTACAAGACGTTGGTTGTAAAGCCATTTCTATTCATGGTAGAACTCGCGCTCAAATGTATAAAGGAGATGCAGATTGGAAACCAATTGCAGAAGTAAAAAACAATCCTAGAATGCACATTCCTGTATTTGGAAATGGTGATGTAAATACACCAGAAAAAGCGCTAGAAATGCGAGATAAGTATGGTTTAGATGGCGCTATGATTGGTAGAGCTTCTATTGGTTATCCTTGGTTTTTTAATGAAGTAAAACATTTTTTTAAAACAGGAGAACATTTACCAAAACCCTCTATTGCAGAACGTACTAAAATGGCCAGAAGACATTTAGAAATGGCTATAGATTGGAAAGGAGAAAGATTGGGTGTTGTAGAAACAAGAAGACATTACACAAACTATTTTAAAGGTATTCCTCACTTTAAAGAATATAGAACCAAGATGGTAACTTCAGATGACCCTAAAGATGTTTTTAATGCATTTACAGAGGTTGAAGATAAGTTTGGACACACCATTATTTCTGAAATAAACTAATTTTTTAAAGAATGACAAATATCATATCTCTGTTTTAACAATGTACTTATCTTTAAGTATAATTTAAAACTAAGAGTTATGAGGACAGACATTCAATTCGTAAACATGCCTACAAGTGATAGCATGGTAGAATACACTAATGAAAAACTACAAAGTTTGTATAACAAATACGAAGATATAATTAGTGTAGCAGTACATTTTAAAAGAGAGATGAATGAAAAAGTTAATGGTAGAATTTGTGAAATGGAAGTTAGCGTTTCAGGACCAAGAATATTTGCTTCGTCTAACGAAAAGAACTATGAATTGGCAGTAAAAAATACAATTAGCGATCTCGAAAAACAATTAAAAAAACGAAAAGCTAACTTAAAGTCTTATATGTAGTTTTTAAAAAGCATAAAATAAGAAAAATAGCCAAAATATTTTATATTTTGGCTATTTTAATTACTGATATATTGAGACTTTAAAAGACTTTAGAAATGTTAAGATAAATATTTCTTCCTTGTCTTGGTATATTGTTCCAGTCTGCAAAAGTAGAATAATTAAGATCTAATAAATTATCAATTCCATATTTTAGTATTGTTTTTCCTTTTTTATGGATAAATAGATTCCCGAAATTTAGGTTTATTACTGTAAATGATGGTGTTTTATTCTCACCATAAAAGCCTCCAAAATTATGTTGGGTTGCATTACCTTCTATCTGTAAAGCTGCATTAAATCTTTTCTTTTGATAATTGAGTTCTAATACATAAGATACTGGTCTAATTAAAGGTAAATTTTTATCATTGCTACCTTTACCATAATTATAACCAAATGTTCCATTTATAGAAAAGCTTTTAGAAAAATTATAGGTTGCATTTAAATAAGTGTTAAAAATGGTAGCATTATCTAAAGCTTCATAAACTCGAACTCCGTTTGCCCCAATAGTCATAGGTGGTACATTTGTAGCAATATCTCCTATAATGTAATCCATGATATAGAAGAATGAACTTTCTAAACTATAGCTAAAGTTTTTCAATTTATTCTTAAAACTAAAATTAAACTCTAAAGCTTTTTCATTTTCTAAATTGGGGTTACCTATATAGTCGTAATTATCAAAACTATTAAAAAGAAAAAAACCATAACCTTCACTAACAGAAGGTGCTCTTTCTCCATAACCAAGACCAAAAGATGTTGTACGATTATAATCTTTTATTTTATAATTAGTAGAAAAACTTAGTAACAATCTATCTCTTTGTTCTTCTACATTTGTATGAAATATGGAAAGACTTTGCACACCTTCTATTTTTGCAATTCGATTATTATGGTATCCTAATCTTAAAGTAGATGTTAAAGTTTGATTATTTTTAAAATAAAATTCATCCTTTATAAAAAATCCTAAATACTGAGTTCTAATATCTGGCCAAGTATACATAAACATATTAGGCTCATTTGGATTGTTAGAAAACATTGTCATTTCTGCTAAAGATTTATTAAAAAAGCCATTTATATTTAATGTTAAAAAATGATTTTTAATTAGTAGTTCTGCTTTACTGTAGAAGCCTCCTGTTTCACTCCAACCAGGCATATCCATTCTTATAGGAACATCAGGCCTTTTAGAATCGTCCATTATGTGCGTAATTGTGTTAAAATATACTTTAGTTTCTAATGTTTGTAACATTTTACTTTCTAATGTATAGTTATGTGAAAAAGAGGTTATTAATGCTTCAGCCAAAGAAACGTCCATTGGTAATGCAGGGTAGCCAACATCTGTAGCCTTATCATAAATTATATTACCATCTAAACTATGATTTTCTGAAAGCTTGTAACCAGATTGTAAAGAGAGGTTATATTTTTGAAATTGAGAAAATAAAACCTCTTGATTTCCTCCAGCTTTGTAATTACCTGACTTTCTAAATAAGCCATCTGCATTGATGTAAAAACTATTGCTATAGTACTCTAAATCGATACCTGTAGCTCTGTAGTTACCATTAGTTTCGTAACCTAAATCTACACTAGATTGTAAACCTTTATTGTTAAATTTAGAAGTTGGTAATTTTAAATCTATACCACCACCAACACAATGGCCATTTTCTGTACCTTCTTGCCCAGAACCAATAGTTACTTTTTCTAAATTAGAAACGTCTACATAAGAGGTAATTGGGTCCATTTTATCAGTACAAGCTCCAAATATTTGCATACCATCAATAGTAACAACTAAACGATCACTTACCATATTATTTATGGTTGGTTCCCACGCATAATTTCCTCTTTTAATCATGGTAACCTTATTAGATTTTTCTAAATAATTATCTATCGTAGACAATGTTTTTTCTTGTCTTTGATTGCTAAGTTTTCTTCTAGATACTACAACAATTTCTTCTAATTTTATCGTATCTTTTCTTATAATTATTGTATCTATTTTTACCTTATTTTCTTGAGAAAATGTGGTGTAAGATATAGTGAATAAGAACACTATTTTAATGAATATTCTCATGCCAGTATGTATAATTAATTGTTGATTTGAAGCGACATGAAAAAGAATTAAATTTCTTTATTCACTTCTTCAATGTTTAGGTTTTAAAAGATGATTATAAACTAAAATTCTACTTCTAAATACAAACTGCTTGATTCGTTTTCATCTGTTACTTCTTCGCCTTTTAAAATATCATTTTTTGTATCCATTAGTATTAAATTCAGTCTCCAAAAACCCGTCATTGTAAAAGATACATCTCCGTAGTAAAAATTATCTGTACTATTATAAGTTAGATCTTTGTTATTTGGAGAGCTATGGTTACCCATACCTGGCATTCTTGGATCTAAAGCAATCGTATAGTTTTCTACCACAGGAAAAGTCATCATATTTTGCATTTTAAATAAACCTACTTTTAAGGTGTTTATAGCTACTGATGGATTTTGTGGTTCTATTAAAGCAATAATGTATCTAGTACCATCAGACCCTATAAAGCTTATTGTGTTTTGGTTTTTATAACGCATTACTTCTATTTCACTTGTTACACTATAATCTACACCTTTTATCGTATAATCTAGCTTTAAAGACCAGCCAGACCCATCATCAAAGGCCATTTGATAAATTATAAACCCCTCATAAACAGAGTTTTTATTTTGTACTTTATCAATAGTAGATTTTGGACAAGAATGTTGCATAGTTGGCATTTGCATCAATGGCAACCAAGAAATAGAGGCGTCTTCTATATACGATTCTGTAACATTGTCTTTTATTCTTAAACTTATTTTATTATAGCCAGTTTCAAAGATTCCTTTTTCATTATAAAGTTCTATGGTATGGTTTTCGTTTACTATTTCTTGTATTAACTCTAAACCTTCCATTTCATTAGTTAATACTATATCTTGTTCATTAGAAGTACATGAAAAGATAGTAGTTATTATAACAACAATTATTAAGTTCTTAAATTTCATTTTGTTTATTTTTTGATTTTTTATTGCAATAGTTTTCCTTCAAAAGTTTCTTTCTTTTGTTATTGTATGTGATAATCTGAAAAAATTAAACTAAAATGGGAGGTGGAGTTTCTATCTCATAATATTGATCTAGAATATTGAAATCTGTAGCGAAATAAGATTTATTCTTGCGTTGAAAGGGTTTTAAAATATGCAACAAGGATAGTTTTGCATTTGCTATAAAAATGTCTAATCTATATTTACTAGTTACCGGTAAAGGTGCTTTTTGACTGTCTGAATTAATGTTTTTTTCTACTAATTTTTTTGTAAGCTGGCACTTACCGTTACAACCTTTTTGTTCTTCTTTTTGAATACATAGAGTTTTGGCTATAATATCTTGATTAAGAATAAAATTACCGATAACAATCAAGTTACTTAAATTACTAGATAGAATAGTAAGCGCTAAGAAGACTGAGATTATTTTATGAAACATAGTAATTATCATAAAACAAATTTCGGATAAAATTGTCTTTAATTAAATGATATTTGTCAGCTAAAAATCTTTTCTTTTAGATTTTAACACTATTGTAATCATAGGAACTGTAACCCATATTACTAACATGAAAAGAGAAATTATTAACCCAAAGTTGGTGCCAAAAAAACGCTTAAATACTGCTCCTGTGTAACCTAACAATGCAGAAATATCTAACTTTAGTAAAATTAGTGTTCTAGACAAATCTATTGGGTTTAAAATAGAACCAATTAGAGAAACCTTATCTAATGGATAATCTTCTAAAATTATTAGGCTCATTAAGAAAAGACCATCATATATAATTGCTAAAAATAACCACAATAAAATTGCGTATCCAAAGCCTTTAATTTTGTTTGTATTAGATAGTGCTATATTATAGGCTAGAGCTGTAAAAATAAAAGTTAAAAAGAGCCCTGTAATTAACAACAATATAAAATTCCAAATAGCGCTAGATTGGAATAAACCATAAATAATAAAAGGAATACCTAATCCTATAATTAAACTCATAGAAAGAGAGATAGCTACCCCTAAATATTGGCCTAAAAATATTGATGTTCGATTAACTGGTTGGGCTAGAAGCAATTCTGTAAATTCTTTAGAATTGTAATAGTACATGACACCAAAAACGGTTCCAATTAAAGGTACAAGAACTATAATTACATTCATTAGTGTAATTACCGCCTTTGATAAATCGTTATTTAAAAATAACAGTACAATTCCTAATAATAAATAGAATATAAAGTAGACGTAACTCCAACTACTGCGCATTAAATCAAAAAAACTATATTTTAATATTTTAAACATTATTTTCAATTAATATAGATGCAATCGCATGCTCGAAATCATCTTGATTTGTTTTTATTTTTAACTCTGCAATACTACCTTTAAAATATATTTTGCCCTCTAGTAGAAAAACAATTTCGTCTGAAACTTCTTCTACAAAACGCATAATATGGGAGGTAATTAGTATTGTTTTACCTTTTTCCTTTTCTCTTTTTATTAAATCTTTTAAACGGATTAAGGAAATTGGATCTAACCCCGTAGTTGGTTCATCTAAGATAATTACTGGACTATCAAACATAAAAGTTAAAACAAGGTTTACTTTTTGTTTAGTTCCTCCAGATAAAGTTCCTAACTTTTTATTAAGGTAAGGCTTAAGTTTTAGTTCTTCTATGAGCATTTTATCTTTATCTGTTTTGCCTCGTAAATCTTTAATCATCTCAATAAGCTCTATAACTTTTAAATTACTTGGGAAATTTGCTATTTGGGGTAAATAATCTATTTTATTTCTGTAGCTGGAATTGCTTTTAATAAGGGTATCAAAAACTTTTATTTCACCACTATCTGGAATAACCATTCCTAAGATAGATTTAATAATGGTAGTTTTCCCTGATCCATTAGGGCCTAAAACAGCAAAAATACCTCCCTTTTTTATGCTTAAGTTAATACCATTTAATACATTATTTTTTTTAAATTTTTTATGCAAGTTGGTTATTTCTACCATATTACTTTTTTCATTAAGGGTTTAGTGTCTATTAAATTTTTGGGGGTAAAAACAGGGGAAACTTTTTCTGAAAAGTCTATTATATCTACAAATAAACTTCGTAATAGAACAATACTCTCTGGTGTTCTATTTGTTAAATAAGAAAATAATTTTACTGGTCTGTAAGGTATATCTCCTACTCCATTTTTATCTAAATCGTAACCAGTATAATTGCTCCAAAAATTATTTTCGAATGAGTTATCGTTTAGCTTACCTGAGTAAGACAAATCAAAAGAGTTATATAAAAAATTATTTTGTTTGTAAATGTTTTTGTAGCAAGCTCCATGTACTTTTATAGCATAACCATTATTCTTAAAAGTATTTTGTGTAAATGTAATTCGATTTGTTCCGTCTGCGTTAATACCTATAGTGTTATCTTCAAAAATATTATGTTTTAGCTCTGCATCACTTATTTCTTTAAGCAAGATACCATAAGATGCAGTTCCCCAGTTTTTTTTAAATATATTTCTAAACATTTTAATTCTTTTAGAAAACATCACTGCTACACCTGCTCCATTTTTATCGAATACATTATCTTCATATATATTATCATTAGAAAACATAAAATGCAAACCATATCTCATATTATTTAGAGAAGAATTATTTGCTATGTAGCTACTATTACCAAATTCTAAATAAATACCATCTCTCATGTTTTGTACATTATTGTTTAGAATTTTAATATTTTCACAATACCATAAATGTATAGCATTACCGGAATCTGCTTCAGCTAAACCTACACCAGATATTGTATTTCCTCTTATAATACCATTTTTAGATTTCTGAATTAAAAAGCCAAAAAAAGCTTTATCTACTTTAATATTTTCTAAAATAAAATCATAAGATTTAAAAAGTAATATACCAGCATATTCTTTTGTATAGCTTACCTTAATATTTTTAATTATTAAATTACTAATTTTAATATCTGTAGCTTCTACAGAGAATCCATAGCCTTTGTTTTGAGTATCTATTATCGTTCCTTTTTCTCCATAGATATTTAAAGATTTCTTATAAATTATGATGTTTGCTTCTTTGTAAACACCTGCTTTTATAAAAATACTATCACCATTTTTAGCTTCATTTACTGCTTTTGCTATTGTTTTAAAATCACATCCTACTTTACACACTGTTGTTGTTTGTGATATGGTGTTAAAAGAAACCAATATTATGATGAAAAATAAAGTAGTTTTTTTAAACATGTGTTAATTTAAAGGTTAAATTCTATACTTAAATATTATAATTCTTTCCAAACTATAATTTTATAAAAAATATATAAACAAGTGCTATTTTTTTAAATTGCTATTTTAGGTGAGTAATTAATTGTGACCAAGTATATAAATCGCCACCATTTTCTTCTTGAGTTTTCTTTGCACTAGATACTTCTTTAAAAGCAGACAAATTTGCTCCCATTGGACTTTTTATTTTTTTTGAAATTAAAAAAGTAGCTTTTGTAGCGTCTATAAGTTTTTCAGGTACTAGATATTCATTTGTAAGAAATAATTTAACTTTTGAATTATCAAAATCATTTAAAAAACCTACCATACATTCTATAGCATCATATTTATAAATTTTGCCCTTATTGGTTACAATTTCTGCTGCATGAACTCTATCTACTATAGTCATTTTACAATAATAACAAGTATCTTTTCCATATCTTATTGGCTCTGGATTTTTACTACAACCAATAACTACAAAGAGGATAATTAAAAAAATTAATCGTTTCATATTAGTTTAAATTGTATTTTTTTTTGCCAAATAAGTACGCTAAAAATGTAAGAAACATCCCAAATCCCATCATGTAAGCTCCAACGTGAGGGTAAGAGTGTGCTACAAAGTTTAAAATATGCCTTGTACCAAAAAGAGGTGGTTTATAGCTTAAAGGGTTACCATCTGCATCTGTCATTTTCATAATTGCTTTAGGGTCTAGGTTTGTACCATAATCCGTCATCCAACTATTAAAGTCATACATTCCTAATATGCCTAAAATACACATTAGTACTAACCAACTTAGAAACCATTTAGGAGATATATTTCTAAAAAGACCTAATAAACCAATACAAATACCTAAAGCAGCCATACCACCAACTACCAAAGGAAAAACACTAAACTCCCACATATCTTCTGCTTTTGGTAACTTACTCATTCCTATATAATGATTTAGGCCGTCAATATTTTGTAAATCGTGTTTTTCTTTACCTTGTAAACCATCTAAATGAATATTCATACCAATACCATTTGGGTATTGAGGTGCTTCTAAACTGATACTCCATAAAGGAAAAAAGAACAATCCTAAAAGAAGTGCAGAACCTATAATCATTAATTTACTTGCTAATTTCATTTTTATTTATCTTTTATGGTTTATCAAAAATGGGCAAGCAAAACATACTCGCCCATTATCTTATTGATAAAAACTATTTATTCACCATCTAATGTATAAGATATTGGTACTTTAGAGTTCTTACCAGACACTCTAATATAGCCTTGCATTTCTTGGTGTAGTGCAGAACAGAAATCTGTACAATAGAAAGGCCAAACACCTTCACGTTTAGGCTCCCAAAGAATCGTTTTAGTTTGTCCTGGCATTACTAGTATTTCTGATGTATTTGCACCAATGACAGCAAAACCATGTGGTACATCAAAATCTTGTTCTAGGTTTGTCAAATGAAGATATACTTTATCTCCAACTTTTACTCCTTCTATATTATCTGGTGCAAAATGACTACGTATCATTGTCATATTAATATGAACCTCATTACCATTTCTTGTTACTTTTGCTTCACTTTCACTTTTGGCAACATAAGGGTGTTCATTTTCAGATAAATCATAGTATTTTTTACTTTTGTCTTTAATTAAATCTGCTCTAATTCCAGCTGCGTAATGTGGTTCACCATGTGTAGGGAAATCAGAAAGTAATTCCATCTTGTCTCCAGAGATATCATATAATTGTGCAGAGTGCTCTAATTCTGGACCAGTTGGTAAATATCTATCTTTAGTGATTTTATTCATTGCTACCATATATTTTCCAAAAGGTTTACGAGAATTACCACCTGGTATCATTAAGTGACCAACAGAATAAAAAGTTGGTAATCTATCTAAAACTTCCCAAGTACCTAATTTCCATTTTACAACTTCCGATGAAATAAAGAAAGTAGTATATGCATTACCTTTACCATCAAACTCAGTATGAAGTGGGCCTAAACCTGGTTGTTTTACAACACCTGCAATTGTATTTTCATAACTCAAAACAGGAATACCATATGCATCATCTACGAAATCTTTATTTTCTATTGCTTTAATCATTTTATCGAATGAATACACACTCAAATCTGTAGATAATTTTCCACTACCAATAATATATTCTCCAGAAGGATCAACATCACAACCATGAGGAGATTTTGGAATAGGAATGTAATATACTGCACCTTCTACTTCTCTTGGGTCTAGGGTTATTACACCATCTTTAATTGTAGACGTTGCTGTATGTGTTTTCTCATCATAAATATTATGTGCATATTTACCTGGCATTCTTTTACCTCCACCATTCTTAACATACTCTGCTATTTTTTTCCAATTTACAGCAGCTATATAATCTTTATCATTTTGTGAGGCATTAACCTCCATTAAAGTATTAGCTTCTTCTGTGTTATAACTTGTAAAGAAGAACCAACCATGAGATTTTGTTCTACCTGGATGTGCTAAATCATAGTTAAAACCAGGCATATTTAATTGAAATTCTAATTTCATTCTACCATTATCAGCAATACTAACAAAAGATAAAGGTCCTTTAAACTTTCCTTTCATTTCGCTTATTGGCATATCTTTTTGAGGGTTTGGAACTGCAAAACGAGTTCCAGCAACAATATATTCTGTATTCTCCGTTACAAATGAAGAAGCATGATTTCCTGCACTATTAGGTAGCTCTATAATCTCTTCAGTTTCAAAAGTTTCTAAACTGATACGCGCTATACGTGGTGTATTGTTTTCATTTATAAAAATCCAACGGCCATCTAATTCTCCATTTGTTTGTGAAATATCAGGGTGATGGGCATCCCCCCAAGGCACAAAGCCAAATGATGTGTTTAACATTGGTTTTGTTTCTTCTGAGTATCCATAACCTGAAGTTGGGAATTGAGAAAAAACAGGAATCTCCTTTAACATACGTCCGCTAGGTAGTCCTGTAACAGTAATATTGCCACTATACCCTCCTGAAAAGAATGCATAATATTCGTCATGTTCTCCTGGCGCTACGTAAACTTTTTCTGCTTTACTAGAGCTTAAAGCCCCAGATTTGTTTTCACTATTACCACAACCTGCTATAAAAGTCAAGGTAACTATACTTAAAATATATTTATAAAAAATTTTCATATTTATTTAGTTTTAATATTTGTTTAATCTTTTGGTAGTATTACACTTTCTGTAACATGTACCCAGCCATTACTTACATTTACTGTACCAATTATCTTAACACCATCTACAAAAAGATTTCCATCTTTTTCTTCAACTTCAAGGTACTTACCAGATGCCATATAAAGCTTTCTACCTTTTTTTGCATTCTTTTTAAGCATTTCTAAAGGATAATTAGCTGGTGCTACATGGTGTGTTAGAATCAAAGCTAATTTACTTTTGTTTTCAGGCTCTAATAAACTATTTAAGGTTGCCTCGTCTATCTTAGCAAAGGCAGCATTATTAGGTGCAAAAACTGTAAGAGGCCCAACATTTACTAGAGCATTTTCTACCTCAGCAGCTTTTACGGCTGCAACTAGTGTAGTATGGTCTTTAGATTGTATTGCTAGCTGTAAAGCATTAGGTATGCCTCCTTTATCTTTAATAAAAGCTTGCCCTTCTTTTTGGGTAGCTCTATTTTCATTGGGTTTATTTGTATCTGTTTTACTAGAGTTGTTACACCCTACAAATAAGACCGAAACTAGCATCAATCCCATAATAGTTTTAAGTGTTTTCATCATTGGTTGATTGTTTAAGTTAGTTATTATATTGTTCTAAAATATTCTAATACTGCTCTAGCTTCCTCTTCTGTTAAGTTTTGATTTGCCATTGGTGACCCATTAAATTCCATAAGCAGTTTTTTTGCTAAAGGGTCTTTTATTACCATTTCTTGAGGGTTTAAAATCATATTCATAATCCATTCAGGAGATCTTCTACTTAGTATTCCATTTGGAGATGGCCCAATGTGCTTTTTGTTTTCTTTGTGGCATGCAGTACACATTTTATTAAATATTTCTTTGCCTTTGGCTGCCATTTCTGTGTTGATTTCGTCACTAAGAGTTACAGACTTAATTGGCCCTACTCCTTTATTATTTAAATCTACTGTTTTTGAAGCTGGTGTATTATCTACAACAACTTTTTGTTTACCATAACTGGGTCTTTTTGTATCTTCTTTACCTCCACAACTTAAAAGCAGTAAAGCAAAAAAAAGAACTACTAATTTTGAGTTTGTTTTCATTTTTATAAATTTTATTATTCAAAATTAAATTATTTATTAACCTTAAAATATGACATAAATCATATTTAAGATAAAAATATCTTTTTTATATTTGACATATTTTTAAATGCAATGAAATGATATCTAATTCTTCAAAGTATGCATTAAGGGCTATAATTTTTTTGCATGCCAATACATGTAATAAAAAAAAAGTAGTGGTAAAAAATATTGCTGAAATACTTAATATTCCTGAGGCCTATATTGCAAAACTACTACAAAAGCTATCAAGAAATCATATAATTTCTTCATCAAGAGGACCTAAAGGAGGTTTTTATCTTAGTGAAGAAAATAAAGAGAAATCTATCATGAGTGTAATTGAAATTATAGATGGAGATAAAAAAATTAATGCATGTATATTAAGTTCTAATAATTGTGACTCGGAAAATCCATGTCCTTTTCATAAAAATATTTTTAAAGCGAAAAGTGAAATAATAACATTTTTTACAGACACAAAAATTAAGGATATTACAGAAGAACTATATCCTTATATTAACTACAATTAAACCTTATATTTTAAAAAAAGTGTAAACTAATCCTTTATTTATTCTATAACCCTATAAGATTTTACCTTTTTTCTTTTGACAGTAATTGATAATAACAATCTTTATCTGTAATGTTAAGTAAAAAATAACCTGCGTTTTTGTTGGAACAAATATTAGCGGCTTATTTTTACTTACTAAAAGACCATAAGAATACTCAGATAATTTTAGATTTCTACGGATTTAAAAATTGTTGGTTTATTCTACTACTCGCAATTTTTGCAGCAATGAATCCTAAAACAGATATAGTTACAACTACAATAAGCAAGTTTATCCATTTAAATTCTACAGGATATGCAAAGCTTTCTGTAATCATAAAAAGTTGATACCTCTGCTGAAGAAGGACTAAAATAATACCTAATAATAATCCTGCTAACATTCCTAGAAAGGTTAATAAAAATCCTTGATACATAAATATACTTTTAATCTCCTTTAAACTTGCTCCTATGTTATAAAGGGTTTTAAGGTTCTCTTTTTTTTCTATAATCATCATAATTATAGCTCCAATTACATTAAATAATGCAATTATAATAATTAAAGTAAAAATAAGATACGAGACAAAATTCTCTGTATTAATTACTTTGTAAAAAACTTCATTTAATTGTGCTCTAGTCTTAATGGTAACAGTGTTACTTAAACTATTTTCTAGTTGTTTTACTATAACATCTGGATTTGCATTATTAACGAGTTTAATTTCTAACGCAGAAACCTCATTTTCTGAAAAACCTAACAATTCTTTTGCTTGTGCTAAAGTTACATAGACATATTTGCTTTCAAATTCTTCTGTTCCAGAATATAAACCAATCATCTGCACTTTTATTTGGTTAAAAGTATTTATTGGATTTATAAATCCTACCCCAGGTTTTGGTACCATAACCTTTAGTGGATTGCCATACCCCCCCATACCTAAAGATAGTTTATTTGCTATGCTTCTACCAATAACTGCAGCATTAGTATAATTAAAATCTAACCAAGTACCAACATACATAGCAGAATCGATTTGCGTAATAGTATTGTAATTTTCTTCTACGCCTTTTATGTAAGCTATTTCGTTTTTCTCATTAAATTCTAAAAAAACTCTTTCTTCAATTACTCTAGAATAATCCGCAATATTAGAGTTTTGTTGTAGTTTGGAAAGCAAACTATCATTCACTGTTAGTTTTTTTCCTAAAGTTGGTATTATTTTTATATCTGGATCGGAAGCATCTAGTAAAGCATAGCTAAATGTTCGTAAACCAGAAAAACCAGATAAAATAATAAATAAAGCTAATGAACCAACAATAACACCAAAGGTCGCAATTAATGTAATAATATTAATGGCATTATTACTTGTTTTGGTAAACAGATATCTTGTAGCTATGTATAAAGAAAAACGCAATAATTAAATGGTATTATAATTTCTTACGCCTAGGAAGAATGTCAGGGTTTTTTATTGGATCTTCATCTTTTCCAGATAAAGATTTTTCTATTTTTTCTACATAATCTAAAGAATCGTCTCCAAAAAACAACAACTCAGGCATTCTTCTTAATTGGTTTCTAGTACGTTGTGCCATCTCGTGTCTAATAAGTACCGTATTAGATTGCACACCTTTTACAATTTCTTGCCTTTTTTCAGATGGAAACACACTCAAATAAACTTTTGCAACTCCTAAGTCTGAAGTAACTGCAACTTTAGAAACAGAAATGATAACACCTTTCATACCATCCTGCGCTGCTTTTTGTAATACATCTACTAGATCTTTTTGCAACACACTTGCAATTTTTCGTTGTCTGTTAGTTTCTTCCATGATACAAATTTACAATATTTTATTGTGTAATAATTTAAGGCAAAAAAAATCTCAAAACACTTAAGTGTTTTGAGATTATATACTATAATAATTTAACTTTAGTCTGCTAAAATTATTGCTTTATTGTCATTTAACTCTAGTGTTCCAGAATTAATAGTAAAGCTTAATTTACCATCAACCTCTTTGGTAAACTTTGCTTCGTGCTTTTCGCTAATATTAAAATTAGAAGCTTCAATCTTAATACTCCCTTCTTTTAATACAGACACTACTGGAGCGTGATTGTTTAACATCTGAAATTCTCCATTAATTCCAGGCACAGAAATAGAATCTACTTCTGAGGAAAACAATATGGCTTCTGGAGTTACTATTTCTAAAAACATAAACTTTATTTTAAGCCTCTGCTAACATTTTCTCACCAGCATCTATTGCATCTTGAATAGATCCTCTTAAGTTAAATGCAGCTTCTGGATATTTATCTAATTCACCATCCATTATCATATTAAAGCCTTTGATAGTATCTTTAATATCTACAAGAACACCAGGGATACCTGTAAATTGTTCTGCTACGTGGAACGGTTGAGATAAGAAACGTTGTACACGTCTTGCTCTATGCACTACTAACTTGTCTTCTTCAGATAACTCTTCCATACCTAAGATGGCAATAATATCTTGTAATTCTTTATATCGTTGTAAAATTTCTTTTACTCTTTGTGCACAGTTGTAGTGTTCTTCTCCTAAGATCTCTGGAGTTAAGATTCTTGATGTAGAATCTAAAGGATCTACTGCAGGATAAATACCTAGCTCAGCAATTTTACGAGACAATACAGTTGTTGCATCTAAGTGTGCGAAAGTAGTTGCTGGTGCAGGATCAGTTAAATCATCTGCAGGTACGTATACCGCTTGTACAGAAGTAATAGAACCTTTTTTAGTTGACGTAATACGCTCTTGCATAGCACCCATTTCTGTTGCTAATGTAGGTTGGTATCCTACTGCTGATGGCATACGTCCTAAAAGTGCTGACACTTCCGAACCAGCCTGAGTAAACCTAAAGATATTATCTACGAAGAAAAGTACGTCTTTACCTTGTGCATCTCCTGCTCCATCTCTAAAGTACTCTGCAATTGTTAAACCAGATAAAGCAACTCTTGCACGTGCTCCTGGAGGTTCGTTCATTTGACCAAATACGAAAGTAGCTTTAGATTCTTTCATACCGTCTTTGTCTACTTTAGACAAATCCCATCCTCCTTCTTCCATAGAGTGCATAAAATCATCACCATATTTGATGATACCAGATTCTAACATCTCTCTTAACAAATCGTTTCCTTCACGGGTTCTTTCTCCAACACCTGCAAAAACAGATAAACCACCATGTCCTTTAGCAATGTTGTTAATTAACTCTTGAATTAATACTGTTTTACCTACTCCTGCTCCACCAAATAAACCAATTTTACCACCTTTTGCATATGGCTCAATTAAGTCAATTACTTTAATACCTGTAAATAAAACTTCTGTAGATACAGATAAATCTTCAAATTTAGGTGCTGCTCTGTGAATTGGTAAGCCATTATCACCTTCTTTGGCTAAATTACCTAAACCATCAATTGCATCTCCAGTTACGTTAAATAAACGACCGTAAATATCATCACCAATTGGCATTTGAATTGGATTACCTGTTGCTATTACTTCAGCTCCTCGTTGTAAACCATCAGTAGCATCCATAGAAATGGTTCTTACTGTATCTTCACCAATGTGTTGTTGCACTTCTAACACTAATTTAGAACCATCAGCTTTTGTTATTTCTAATGAATCAAAAATTTTAGGAAGTTCATTCTCAGTATTAAACTCAACGTCAATTACTGGACCAATAATCTGTGAAACTTTACCTGTAGTTGTAGACATGTTGTATCTAATTAAATTGTTATTTGATTAAAAAGAGGACAGCCCTCTTTTTCAAGGTGCAAAGGTAATTTTTTTGTTTTGAATTAAAAAAAGTTTTTTAATAAAAAAAGCCTCATCATGAGATGAGGCTTTTAAACTGTATTTATATGCTAATTAGTTGTTTATTTTAATTTCAACTCTTCTGTTATTAGCTCTTCCTTCTTTAGTTTTGTTTGTGTCTATTGGATTTCCTTCACCAAATCCTTGTGCAGTTAATCTAGTAGTTGCAACACCTTTAGATACTAAGTAGTCTCTTACAGCAATTGCTCTTCTTTCTGATAAGATTAAGTTATATTTTGCAGATCCAGTATCGTCTGTATAGCCATTGATATCAAACTCAGCCTTAGGGAATTCCATCATAATCTTCACAACTCCATCTAAGAAGTTTTTAGCTTCGTCTTTAAATGTAGCTCTATTTGTGTTAAATAAAACATTTTTAGCTAATGCATCTACGCCTATTTTTGCAGCGTTAGAAATGAATGGACAACCATCGTTAGAAACTTCTCCAGCTTCATTAGGACACTTATCGTCTTTATCTTTTACACCATCTCCATCTGTATCTGGCCAAGGGCACCCGTTGTTCTCAGAAGAACCTGCTTCATTAGGACATTTATCATCTTTATCTACAACACCATCACCATCAGCATCTGGACAACCTTTGTTTGCTTTTGTTCCTGGCTCATTTGGACACATATCATCTTTATCTGCAACACCATCTCCGTCTGAATCTGGACAACCATTCATTGCTGCTAAGCCTGGCTCATTTGGACAAGCATCGTCAGAATCTTTAATTCCATCTCCATCTGAATCTGGACAACCATTGAATTCTGCTAAGCCATATTCTTCTGGACAAGCATCATCTTTGTCATAAATACCATCTTTATCTGTGTCTTTACCTCCAAACTTAACTACTAAACCTAATGAGGATTGAATGTGATTTCTTACTTTATCTGCAAAATTATAGTTGGTACCTGTATTAAAGTTAATACCTAAATTATCATTCATCCAAACGTTGAAACCTACTCCTGCATTTAGCATTCCTTCACCAGTATCGTTTGCATTCACGTAATTACCTCCTAATGAAACATAAGGATCAAACCATGCTGTTTCACCAAAAAGTCTGTTAAGATCGTATTTTACATTTAACCCTAAACTGTAGTAGAAAAAATCTACATCATCAGTGCTTTCAAAAGTACTTATTTTATTAACAGAACCAGCGAATTGTAAGGTAAAACCATTGTTTAAATATCTATCTGCAGTTAATCTAGAGAAAGAGTTAAGAAAGTTCCAATCTCTACTTCCTAAGTGGTCTTTTAAATTATCGCCAAAACTCGCATCTGCTAAATGGAAATCTACGATGTTAACGCCTAGACCAAGAGCCCATTTGTTATTTTCATCCTGTGCATTTACATTACTTAGCGAGAATAATGTAAATAAAGCTATCACAGCTAATTTTAATTGTTTCATTATATTTTATTTAAATTAAAAGTTCGATTACTCGTATAACAAAAGTAAGTGGTTATTACTTTATTACAAAGACAAATCTACAAAAACTTGGCTAAAAATCAAGTTTTCAGCTATTTCTAGATAACTTCTAATTGCTTACCAACTTTTATAAATGCCTGAATTGCTTTATCTAAATGTTCTTTTTCATGAGCTGCAGAAAGCTGCACTCTAATTCGTGCTTTTTCTTTTGGCACTACTGGATAAAAGAACCCAATTACATAGATACCCTCTTCTAATAGCATATTTGCCATAGTTTGCGACAATTTTGCATCGTAAAGCATTACCGGAACAATTGCTGCATCTGCACCTACTAAATCAAATCCTGCTTTTTCCATTTCTGTTCTAAAATAGTTCGTATTCCATTCTAGCTTGTCTCTTAAAGTAGTATCGTTAGAAATTAAATCGAAAACCTTTAACGCACCTCCAACAATAGATGGTGCTAAAGAGTTAGAAAATAAATATGGTCTAGAGCGTTGTCTTAGTATTTCAATTATTTCTTTTTTTCCTGTAGTGTAGCCACCCATTGCACCACCTATAGCTTTACCAAGAGTTCCTGTAACGATATCAACTCTATCCATAACATTTTTCAATTCAACGGTTCCTCTACCAGTTTTGCCAATAAAACCAGTTGCATGGCATTCATCTACCATAACTAATGCATCGTACTTATCTGCTAAATCGCAAATTTCATCTAGTTTTGCTACAATACCATCCATAGAGAAAACACCATCTGTAACTATAATTTTAAATCTATGGTTATGTTTATTAGCTTCTATTAATTGCTCTTCTAAAGAAGCCATATCGTTATTATTGTATCTATATCTTGCGGCTTTACATAAACGAACTCCATCTATAATGGAAGCATGGTTTAAACTATCGGAAATAATGGCATCTTCTTTTGTTAATAAAGGCTCGAAAACCCCACCATTTGCATCGAAACATGCAGCATATAAAATTGTGTCTTCCGTTTTATAAAATGCAGCTATCTTTTGTTCTAAATCTTTATGTATATCTTGTGTACCGCAAATAAAACGCACAGAAGACATTCCAAAACCATGGGTGTCCATTGCGTCTTTTGCTGCCTGAATTACCTCAGGGTTATTGGACAAGCCTAAGTAATTGTTTGCACAAAAGTTTATTACCTCTTCTCCTGTAGCTATTTTAATTACTGCATCTTGAGATGTAGTGATTATTCGTTCTGTTTTGTATAATCCAGCGTCTTTTATTTCTTGAATCTCTTGCTCTAAGGTATCTTTAATTTTTCCGTACATTTTTTTACATTTTATTAAAAGACAAAGTTACAAAGTTTATCTTGTTGAAGATACTTCAACCAAATTGATTTTTTCATTGCAATAAATTAGCAGCATTTCTTTTATAACAAATCCCATATCTTGCAAAACGAGCTTGTATTTATGCAATTGTTGGTGGTGTTTTTTGGACTCTACACCTGTCTTGTAATCGAGAAGAACTACCTCTTTATCTCCTGTAAAAATTAGTCGATCTGGAATAATCACCTGTTTATCTTTTGAGATAATTTCTCTTTCATTATATGTTTTGTATACAGAAGAAAAATACGGAGATATACGTTTGTGCGTGGTAATTTGCTTGATTATACTTTTTAAAGAAATAAACTCCTTTTTAGTTATAAAACCGCTATTTTTAAATCTGTTTAAAACTAGATTTACATCTTTTGCTGAATTTATTTCTTGCATAATTTGGTGCAATAAATTTCCGTAATCTATTGCAGCACCTTGCTCTGTTTCCCATAATTTAGAATCACTAGCTAAGAGTACTAGGTTATGATTTTTCCAATTATTTGTTATAAATTTTTTCTGTTCATAAATCTCTGCTGAATCTTCTTTAATTTGGCTATTTCTTTGCTTTTTTCCAAAACTATACTCAAGAATATTTTCCTGCCAATATCCTTTTTCCTTCATGAAATTTGCTAGAATTCCTGAAGTATAATTTTCATTTATGCCTCCTCCACTTTGTTTCAGGTCTGAAATGATGTGCAATTGCTCTACAGCTCTAGTACAAGTTACATACAGTAAGTTAAAGGTATCTAATTCTAGAGTTTCTTGTATTTCTTTATGAATCTCTTGTCCTCTACTATTAATTAATGGAAACGTAGATTTATTGTAATTTACATAAAATTCAGAAAAACCAGTTGTGTCTGAAAGCGCATCAAACCAGACTTTTTGAAATAGTGAAAAAGTTATTTCTAAGTTAGAAGGAAAGATTACTACTGGAAATTCTAATCCTTTAGATTTATGAATTGTCATAATCTTAACTGCTTCTGAATTTTCTGGTGCAGCTATACTTAATTTACCTTTTTTTAGTTTCCAAAAATTAAGAAAATCGGCAACAGTTGCTCCTTTTCGTTGTTGTTCTAAAACTTCGTCTAAAAAAAATTGCACATAGGCATCTGATGTTTCAATTAGATGAAACGCGCGCACTAAGGCCTCTACTTTATCATATAATGGTAATGTATAAAAGGCATTCAAATCTGGGAGATCTACATAAGATTGTAAATCAGCAAAAATCTCTTGTAATGACTTATGTGTAAGACTAAAAATAAATTTATGTTTCGAAACAGCAATAGCCAAATGCGCATGTAAAAAATGTAAAACACTAAAAAGAGAATCTAAATCTTTATTGTTTTCTAAAAGCATTAAAAAATGAATACAAAAATTAACTTTTGCGCTATTTTCTAATAGTAAAGATTCTGAAGAAACAACAGGAATTCGGTTTTTAGATAGGTGATTTGCCAACAAAACACCATCGTCATTTTTTCTAACAATAATACATATTTCTCCTAAAGAAAAAGATTTTTTAATCTCTAAAACTTTATCTAAAACCAATGTTTGGTATTGCTTGTTATTTTCTTCTTTTACATCTGAATTAAAAAATTGAATGTTTACAAAACCTCCTTTTTTATTATTAATTTCTTGCTGGTTTCCCCTATGGTATAGCTCTTTATAAGCTGGGTTTTGAAAATAATTTGCAACGAATTGAAATAGTTGATTATTAAATTGAATTATTTCTGAAAAACTTCTAAAATTAGTGGTTAGATTTTTAGGTTCTTTCTTAACAGGAAAAGGGTTTTCGCTGCCAGAACTTAAATTTATAAATTGTTCTGCTTTACCACCCCTCCATCTGTAAATTGCTTGTTTTCCATCGCCAACCAAAAGCAAACTTGCATCTTCTTGAGCTAGTGCATTGCTTATTAATGGAATTAAATTTAACCATTGTAAAACTGAAGTATCTTGCATTTCATCAATAAAATAATATTGATAACGTTGCCCTATTCTTTCGTAAATAAAGGGAGCAGGCTGCTCTTTAATTTTTTCGTAAATAATTTGATTAAACTCTGCATTTAACTGTAAATTATTTTCCTCTTTAATAATTGCCAACTCTTTGTTTATATTGTTGAGAACCGCTAGAGGCGTTATATTTTTTAGGATAAGATTGTGTAGGATAAATTCTCCATAAATAGACTTTGATTTCTCGAATTTATCTATCAAAAATGATTCTAATGCGTCAATCTTATTAGCTACTGTAGTACTTACAGTTTTATTGTAATACTTTCTAGAGTCTATGGCTTTCTGAACTGTTTTACTTCTGGCAGGATAATTAATTGAGAAACCTTTTGTATTTAAATCCGAAAAAAAATTAGGTATTCTAGACCCTGTAAAGTCTGATGGCTCCAAATTATTACTTGCCAAAGCATCTAAAAATTCTTGCCCTACAGTTTTAAAGTCGTCTTCTATTGTGCTGTTTTTTTGAATTAACTGCTTTTTTAAAGCCTGAAAATCTGAAATACTTTTTTGTGAAAGATTTCTAAAATGAGGCATGTCGTCTTCATTCAATAAAACTTTAGCAATTTCATTTAATTCTCTACTAATATCCCAAGACTTATCTTCATCTACTTTCTCTAAAGCAAAATCTATTAGTAATTTCGTTAGTTTTTCTTCTTTCCCAATTCTAGACAATAATACATCTACTGCCTCTGCTAAAATTTCTGTAGTATCTAGTTCAACTTCAAAGTTTAGAGGTAAATTAAGGTCGTAAGCAAAACTTTTTACCAGTTTATGCGTAAAACTATCTATAGTTGTAATAGCAAAAGCAGCGTAATTCTTCAAAATTGCGTTTAGTATTTTGGCACTCCTTTTTTTTACCGTTTCTAAATCTAGCTTTGTAGCCGTGATGATTGCTTCTAATAAGTCATCTTCCTCTCCTTTACTATATTTTTCTAAACTATTTAAAACACGCTCTTTCATTTCTGCAGCGGCTTTGTTGGTAAAAGTAATTGCTAATATTTTCTGAAAAGTATAGACATCTTCTGTAGTTAAAAGAATGCTTAAATACTCTTTAACAAGAGTAAAGGTTTTACCACTTCCTGCAGAGGCATTGTAAACTTGAAATATTGATGGTTGCTGCATAAATTAGAACTAATTTCACGAATTTACACAATTTAGTTAGAGCACTAAAAATGAAAATTTGAAAAAATGGAATAGTCTTTGTTCTTTTCAGAAAAACATAACCTATGAAAAAACTACTTTTACTAGCTATTTTAATAGCTCAGTTTTGCCTTGCAAACTGTCATAGCTCAGCTTGTGCTATTAGTGCCTTAACTTTTTATCCTTTAAAAAAAGAAATTAGCGTTAACTCTAAATTTATAATTGAAGGTTATGCGTTCAGCCAAAAAACTATAGAAAATTTAAGCGATTACAAGGTATATCTAGAGGATAATCAAAAGAATAAGATAATGCTAGAAATCGTAGAGATTTTAAAAGGTGAGATGAAACTTACACAAGCCATTTTAAAACCCAACCAACAATTAACTCCAAACACCACTTATTTTTTAAGAATAATAGGTATAAGTGATTTAGATAAGAATAGTTTATACAAATGGAACTCAGATACAGAAAAAAGAGAACCTATCTCTTGGATAACGAATAATACAATTCTTGAAGATTTAATAAGTGAAAATTTACAATTAAAATACCACCAAGATAAGGCAACACTCTTTGGATGTGGCCCAGAAATTTATGCTATTTTTAATATAAAGAATTCAAAAAATAGGGAAACATGGTACAAAACTGAGGTTGTTAGCCTTAAAAGTAATTCGAAAACCACCTACATTTTAGTTACCAAAGAAGATAAATTAAACGTTGGTCATGGCATGTGTGCAGGCGCCTTTACTTTTAAAGACAAAGGCAAATACAAAATACGTTTTACACCTATGAATATTGAAACTAAAATGAACAAGCCAACCAATTGGATAACTATAGAAAACCCTAATAATCAAAACGCGTTTGGTTTTTGATTGTAATCTAGAAATAAATTAGCCTAGGCCTACATCTAAAGACATCATTACAATAAAGCCGCCAACAAAGCCTAAGGTTGCTAAGTCTGTATATTTATCTCTTTGCGATTCTGGAATAACCTCTTCAATCACTACAAAAATCATTGCTCCTGCTGCAAACGCTAAAGCATAAGGTAAAATTGGAGTAAAAAAGGAAACTGCAAGGGCTCCTAAAACTGCTGCAACAGGTTCTACTATTGCAGATAATTGGCCATACCAAAAACACTTAAATCTACTTACTCCTTGTCTTCTTAAAGGCATAGCTACTGCAAAACCTTCTGGGAAATTTTGTATTCCAATTCCTATTGCTAAAGATACAGCAGCTATAATTAATTCTGTTTGCTCAGGACCAACTAAAGTAGAAGCTGCACCAAATAAAACTCCCACTGCCAATCCTTCAGGAATGTTATGTAGTGTAATTGCAAGAACTAGTAAAGTGGTTCTGTGCCATTCTGTTTTGACTCCTTCTTTTTCACTTTCTTTAAAATTGATGTGTAAGTGGGGCAACCATTTATCCATCCCAAAAAGTGCTAAGGCTCCTAAACCAAATCCTACAGCAGCAGGAATTACTTTTTCAAAGCCTTCTCCAGGACTGTTTTCTATTGCTGGCGAAAGTAAACTCCAAAAACTAGCAGCAACCATAACACCTCCTGTAAAACCTAACATAGAATCTAAAACAGCTCTACTTGCGGTTTTAAATAAAAAAACTAAAGCTGCACCAGAGGCTGTTAAACCCCAAGTAAATAAAGATGCATACAAAGCAGCCAAAATAGGTTGTTCTTTTGCAAATTCTACAAATTGATCAAATAGACTCATATTTTTTTAACAAATAAATTATTAGCAATTTTATAAGAAATGGAAACCTTGTTGTTTTCTAATAAAACCACAAAAGAATCGTCATATTCTTCCTTTTCTACAACTTGAATAGTTTCTCCTATAACAAAACCTTTTTTATCTAAATACTTTAAAAATTCTGTAGACGAATCTTTAACACCAACACAAAGCCCTTTTTCACCCTTATGTAAACTAGACAATAATACTTTTTCTATAATACTATAATTACCATTTTTATCTGGAATAGGGTCTCCATGAGGATCATGCGTAGGAAAACCTAGCAACGCATCTAGTTCGTCTATAAGTTTAGAAGATTGTATGTGCTCTAATTGTTCTGCCACATCATGAACTTCATCCCAAGAAAAGTTTAATTTTTCTACTAAAAAAACTTCCCACAATCTATGTTTCCTAATTACAGTATACGCTATCTTATTGCCTGAACCTGTTAAATTAACACCATAGTATTTCTTATAACTTATTAAACCTTTTTCTGATAATTTCTTAATCATATCAGAAACAGAAGAAGGTTTTGTTGCTAATTTAGTAGCAATATCATTAGTAGATACCCCATTTTTTTTTCCCTTACTTAAGTGATAAATAGCTTTTAAATAATTTTCTTCAGACTGACTAAACATGGTATTAAATATTGTTGCAAACATACAAATTTTTGAATAGTAAAAAAATATTTTTAGACATCCCTAAATTTATATTTATATTTGCAAAAATTTTAATTATGAAACAGGTTTTATTTTTAGTAATACTATTCATTCATTCAGCAATACTAGCGCAAACAGTTAAAGGAAAAATAACTACAGAAAGTGGCTCTCCAATTGCTTTTGCAAATATTTATACACAAGATAAAACTATTGGTACAACAAGTGATATAAATGGATTTTATACACTAGAAGATGTATCAAATAATTTTACACTCACAGTAAGTTTTCAAGGATTTAGAAAAGCATCAAAAGTTGTTTCTTTAAGTAACAACGAAACCAAAACAATTAATTTTATACTGTATGAAGACAAGCTTGGTTTAGACGAAATTGTAGTTACTGCTACTAGAAATAGAGTTGAAAAAAGAGAAACACCTGTGGTAGTTTCTACAATTAGCCCAAGAATTTTGCAAGCAACACAATCTTTGTCTATGGCAGACGGTTTAAATTATTCTCCAGGCCTTAGAGTAGAAAACAATTGTCAGAATTGCGGTTTTACTCAGGTTCGTTTAAATGGTTTAACAGGTGGTTATACACAAGTACTACTAAACAGCAGACCTGTTTTTACTTCACTTTTAGGTGTATATGGATTAGAGCAAATTCCTACAAATATCATAGAAAAAGTAGAAGTAGTTAGAAGTGGTGGTTCAGCCCTTTTTGGTTCTAATGCCATTGCTGGTACAGTTAACGTTATTACAAAAGACCCTATTTTAAATACTTGGAAAGTAGGTTCTAACTTAGCGGTCATTGCAGGTTCTGCAACAGATAGAAACCTAACATTTAATAACTCTTTAGTTTCTGACGATTTAAATAGTGGGGTAACTTTTTTTGGTAATTACAGAAATCGTGATGCTTACGATGCAAATGGTGATGGGTTTACAGAAATTGTTGCATTACGCAATACCACCGTTGGTGCAAATATGTTTATTAAACCAACAGAACGCAGTAAAGTTTCTTTAAATTTAGCAAACATTCAAGAATATAGAAGAGGAGGAGATAGATTAGAATTAGCTCCTCAGTTTACCGATATTACAGAAGAATTAGATCACGATACATTTATAGGCGGATTAGACTATGAAGTGTATAGCAAAGACAATACAGAAAAATACCAAATGTACTCCTCTATTTCAAACACTACTAGAGACAGTTATTATGGTGGTTTAGGAGGTGCTAGAACCAGACAAGATAGTATTTTAGCAAACAATGCTTTTGGAACTACAAAAGATTTAGCCTGGATAAATGGGCTGCAATTTACTAAGTCTTTAAAAAATAAAGACGTATTAACTCTTGGTTCAGAATACAATCACACCAATACAGAAGATGTAATTCTAGGGTATAATAGATTAATTGCTCAAACTATAAATACTTTTGCAATTTTTGCACAGTATGAGTGGAAGCCATCAAATAAATTTACTGCACTTATTGGTTCGCGTTTTGATAATGTAACTGTAAATGGAGACTATACCATAGGTGGTATTAGCAGAAATGTAGATGTAAATCAGAATGCTCTATCCCCAAGACTAACCATTTCATATCAATTTAACGATGCGTTAAAATTTAGAGGTGGTTATGCACGTGGTTTTAGAGCAGCACAGGCATTTAACGAAGATTTACATATTTCTAGCGTTGGCGGAGAACCATTGTTTGTAATCTTATCTGAAGATTTAAAAACCGAATATTCTAATGCCTTTACAGGTAGTTTAAACTATTCTAAAAATAGTAATTTAATGCAAATGGACTTTTTAGTAGAGGGTTTTTACACTACGTTAGAAGACCCTTTTACCATTGTAAGTACAGGTGCTGTTTTAGAAAATGGCTCTATTCTAGAGGAAGTGAGAAATGGTGAAGGCGCAAGGGTTTTTGGAACCAATTTTGAAATAAATGTCTCGCCAAATACCAAATGGCAATTTCAACTTGGTGGTACGTTACAAAGAGCGCTTTATAACGAACCTCAAATTATCTTTGAATCAGATGGCACAGTTGGAGAATCTAATATTGTAATTGATGAATTTGTAAGAAACCCTAACTTTTATGGATTTCTTAGTGGGAATTTTAGACCATCAGAAAAATTTAATATAGACCTTACAGGAACTTATACTGGCAAGATGACTGTACCACTCGTTGTTAGTGAAACTGGATTTCTACAGCTAAACGAAGTTAATCCTTTTTTTGACCTAAATTTAAAATTCGAATCTCATTTCCATGTTAACGAAAGCTTTATGACTACTTTTTCTTTAGGAGTAAGAAATATGTTTAATAGTTTTCAAGACGATTTTGACATTGGCCCAACAAGAGATACAGGATATGTTTATGGTCCTGCAACACCTAGAACCTTTTTTATAGGATTAAAATTCGGGAAATTACACTAATGAAAAAGAGTATTCTAATAACTGTTATAGTAGCGTTATTAAGTGTGCAAGATTTTAGTGCACAAAAGCAAAAAATAAACTGGCTTACATTCGAGCAATTAGAAGACTCTTTGCGTATTTCTCCCAAAAGAGTTTTTCTGTTTTTTTATGCAGATTGGTGCGAATATTGTAAAAAAATGGAAAAAGTGGGTTTTACAAAGCCTGATTTTATCCAGGCAATAAACACCAATTTCTATGCAGTTAAAATGAATGCAGAATCAAGAATTCCTATCTCTTTTGATGGAAAAATATACAGCAATAAGAATGTTGGAAAATCTAGAAATCCCAATCATGAATTGGCTTCACTTCTTGCAAGTAGAAAAGATTATCCATTTACGCTACCTGCAACTATTCTTTTAAATGAAGAATTTAGAATTACAGAACGATATTTTACCTATTTAGCGCCAAAAAAATTAATTAAATTAGTTACAAATAACTAAAAGAATTAGCGCCTAAAGTCCCAAATTCTCCTAGTCATATTTCTTCTTTTAAAACTGTAAACTAGCCCTACAGAAGGATAAAAGTGGGAACGCTGACTTTCGAACCTATTTTCAGAGAATCTATACATCAACTGTACATTCAAGCCAAACTGAGGAAAAACCCAAAAGGTATTCCCTAAACCAAAATTTAAAGTGGGTGTAAAGTGATCGTCTTTCTTAACAACACTATCAGGATTTGTAGAGTAAATATTATGAAAAATCAAACTTCCTCCTATAAACACATAAGGTACTGAATTATCATAAGAGCTTCCTAAATCAAAACGAATAGCACCATCAAAAGTGGTATATTTCTGGCTATCTAATACACTAAAAGCTAAAGCCCCTTCTAATGTTACGCCTTCTGTAAAATAGGTTGCTAAAGAAAAACGAAAAGGCTGGTCTATAAAAGCACCACCAACTGCGTCTTTATTTTTTTCGGAGTATATAACAGATGCAGAACTTACACCAAAAGTCCATTTACTCTCATAATTCTGCGCTTTTATTGCTATGGTACAACACGTAATTAGTACGAGCACCATTAAATTTCTCATATTCATACTTTCTATGGGGGGTTCGTATGTTAATAACTAATGTCTAGCAAATATATTGTATTCTACCTTAAAAGAAAATTTACTTTTCATATTTATGAATTTAGATGATTACATTTGCACAAATTTTTTTACGTTGCCTAAGCAGAACATTGTAAACCAATACCAAAAATCTGTAAAGACAAATCAGATTTTAGAAGCCCTTCAACAAGAGAAAAACCATTTTCATGTTTCGAATTTGGTGGGTTCTTCGTTGTCTTTTGTTATATCTGAAACCTTTAAACAAGCAGAAAAACCGTTTCTTTTAATTTTTAACGATAAGGAAGAAGCTGCTTATTATTTAAACGACTTAGAACAGCTATTAGGATCTAAAAATGTACTTTTTTATCCTGGGTCTTATCGAAGACCTTATCAAATAGAAGAAACAGATAACGCTAATGTTTTACTGCGTGCAGAAGTTCTTAATAGATTAAACTCTAGAAAAAAACCTGCTATAATTGTAACGTATCCTACTGCACTTTTCGAAAAAGTAGTAACGAAAAAAGAATTAGAAAAAAATACGTTAAGCGTAAAATTAGGTGATGAAATTTCTTTAGACTTTGTAAATGAAGTTCTTTTTGAATACAAATTTAAACGGGTAGATTTTGTAACAGAACCTGGTGATTTTTCTGTAAGAGGAGGAATTATAGACGTGTATTCGTTTGCAAATGACGAACCTTATCGAATTGAGTTTTTTGGAGATGAAATAGATAGCATCAGAACTTTTGATGTAGAAACGCAACTTTCTAAAGAGAAACTTAAAAAAGTTTCTATAATGCCCAATGTAGAACACAAAACTCTGCAAGAAAAAAGAGAAAGTTTTTTACAGTATATTTCTTCGAAAACAATTGTTTTTACAAAAAACATAGAGCTTCTAAAAGGGAATTTAGATAAGTTTTTTAAAAAAGCTGAAGATGCATTTGACAACCTTTCTAAAGAAATAAACCACGCAAAACCAAATGAAATTTTCTGTGATGGGGAAGAAATTGTTTCGTTTTTACAGAACTTTACTACTGTTAATCTTGGTAAAAATAAGGATCACAAAAAAGAAATTGCATTTAATACAAATCCGCAACCTTCTTTTAACAAGCAGTTTTCTTTATTAATAGAAAACTTGAACAAGTTTGATAAAGCCGGATTTACTAATTATATATTTTGCGCTAATGAACAGCAAGCAAAACGTTTCGAAGATATTTTTAAAGATCAAGAAGTAAATGTACAATACCAAACAATTGTTTTTCCTTTATACCAAGGCTTTATAGATATAGACAATAAACTAGTTTGCTACACAGATCATCAAATATTTGAACGTTACCATAAGTTTCGATTAAAAAATGGGTATGCTAAAAAACAAGCCATTACGCTTCAAGAATTAAACAAATTAGAAATTGGAGATTATGTAACCCATATAGATCATGGAATTGGAAAGTTTGGAGGTTTACAAAAAATAGATGTTCAGGGAAAAAAACAGGAAGCTATTAAGTTGATTTATGGTGAGCGCGATATTTTATATGTAAGTATTCATTCTTTGCACAAAATTTCTAAATTCAATGGTAAAGATGGCAAACCTCCAAAAATTTACAAACTTGGTTCTGGTGCTTGGAAAAAAATTAAACAAAAAACCAAAGCAAGAGTAAAACATGTAGCCTTTAATTTAATTCAACTATATGCTAAACGAAAGTTGAAAAAAGGCTTCTCTTTTGGTCCAGATACTCACATGCAACATGAGCTAGAAAGTAGCTTTATTTATGAAGATACTCCAGATCAATTTTCTGCTACACAAGCTGTAAAAATAGACATGGAAAAAGCACAACCTATGGATAGATTAGTTTGTGGCGATGTTGGTTTTGGTAAAACTGAAGTTGCAATTCGCGCTGCTTTTAAGGCAGTAGATAATGGTAAACAAGTTGCTATATTAGTACCAACTACAATTTTAGCATTTCAGCATTTTAAAACATTTTCCGAACGCTTAAAAGATTTTCCTTTAAAAATAGATTACCTAAACAGATTTAGAACAGCTAAAGAAAAAAAAGAAGTTATAGAAGGTGTTAACAATGGGTCTGTAGATATTGTTATTGGTACACATCAACTAACCAATAAAAAAATTCAATTTAAAGATTTAGGTCTGCTTATTATAGATGAGGAACAAAAATTTGGTGTTGCAGTTAAAGATAAGCTAAAAACGCTAAAAGAAAATGTAGACACTTTAACCTTAACTGCTACCCCTATTCCTAGAACGTTGCAGTTTAGTTTAATGGCAGCAAGAGATTTATCTGTTATAAAAACACCACCACCAAATAGACATCCTGTAGAAAGTAATGTAATTCGTTTTTCTGAAGAAACTATTAGAGATGCAATTTCTTATGAGATTTCTAGAGGTGGTCAAATTTTCTTTATCCACAATCGTATAGAAAACATAAAAGAAGTTGCTGGTTTAATTCAGCGTTTGGTTCCTTCTGCTAAAATCGGAATTGGTCATGGACAAATGGAAGGCAAGAAGTTAGAAGAATTGATGCTTCGCTTTATGAATGGCGATTTTGATGTTTTAGTTTCTACAACAATCATAGAAAGTGGTTTAGACGTACCAAATGCTAATACCATTTTTATTAATAATGCAAATAATTTTGGACTTTCAGATTTGCATCAAATGCGAGGTAGAGTTGGGCGTTCTAACAAAAAAGCTTTTTGCTATTTTATAACACCTCCTTATCATATGATGACAGATGATGCAAGAAAAAGAATTCAAGCTTTAGAATTATTCTCTGATTTAGGAAGTGGAATTAATATTGCCATGAAAGATTTAGAAATTCGTGGCGCTGGAGATTTATTGGGTGGTGAACAAAGCGGATTTATTAATGATATTGGTTTTGACACTTATCAAAAAATATTGCAAGAAGCAATTGAAGAATTAAAAGAAAAGGAGTTTAAAGATTTATATGAAGAAGATACTTCTAAACCAAAAGAATACATAAAAGAAGTGCAGATAGATACAGATTTCGAAATATTGTTTCCTGATGATTATATCAATTCCATAACAGAAAGATTAAGCCTTTACAATAAATTATCTACCATAGAATCAGAAGATGACTTGCAAACTTTTGAGAGTGAAATTGTAGATCGTTTTGGCGAAATTCCTACGCAAGTAGAAGACCTTTTAGATTCTGTTCGTATTAAATGGATTGCAAAATATTTTGGACTAGAAAAAGTAATTTTAAAACAAAAAAGAATGATAGGATATTTTATATCCGATCAACAAAGTGATTTTTATCAGACAGAAGCTTTTAGCAGGGTTTTAAAATACGTACAACAACATTCTAAAAGCTGTGTTATGAAAGAAAAGCAGACCAAAAACGGATTACGTCTTTTAATCACTTTTATAAAAATCGATTCTATTAAAAAAGCACTTCAAGTATTGCAAAACATATAATGGAAAGTAATTTTAAACACCTTTCTGTTCTTTTATTAGCAACTCTTTTAATTAGTACTTCTGGTGTGCTTGGCAAATATATTGCCATGCCAACTGAAGTTATTATTTGGTTTCGCTCTATAATTGCAACTGTTTTTTTATTTGTATTCTGTAGATTTAGAGGAATTAGTATACAACTAAAATCTAGTAAAGACTACAAACCTTTTTTAATTAGTGGTGTTTTAATGGCTGCACATTGGATTACTTATTTCTATGCTTTAAAATTATCTAATGTAGCTTTAGGCCTTCTTTCTCTATATACTTTTCCAATTCTAATAGCCCTTTTAGAGCCAATTTTTTTAAACATAAAATTTAATCCTATTTATTTAGTTTTAGGAGTGCTAATATTAGTAGGACTTTATATTTTAACACCAGAATTCGATTTGCAAAACAACCAAGTAAAAGGAATATTTTTTGGTATAATTTCTGCTTTTTGCTATGCATTTCGAATTTTAATCTTAAAGAAACAAGTTGCTAATTACAGTGGAATTACATTAATGTTTTACCAAACATTTATCATTAGTATTTTACTTTTACCTACACCATTTTTTATGGATGTCTCTGGCTTAGCAACACAATGGCCTTACATTTTATTACTTGGAATAGTTACTACAAGTATTGGACATAGCCTTATGCTGCAGTCTTTAAAATTCTTTTCTGCCTCTACAGCAAGTATTATTAGTAGTTTACAACCTGTATTTGGTATTGTTATGGCTTTCTTTTTTCTGAATGAGATTCCAAAAAAAACTACTTATTTAGGGGGTAGTTTAATTTTGGTTGCTGTTCTAGTTGAAAGTTTGCGAAAAAAGAAATAACAAGAATTTATTGTATTATAAAACTCTAATCTTTTGATTTCTTAATTAATTTAAAATAAATTGCTAATAAAATAGATACTATAAGAATTGCAAGCTGTATCCATTGGTATTCAAATTCCTTATCTAGAAGTTGAACTACAATAATAAATATTAGTAATACAATAAATATGTACGCCTCCTTTTTCATTATTTAATTTTCATTGCTTTCTAAACTATCCATATATTCCATACAATTTCGATAGGCTTCTGATGCATCTTCATCGCACTTTACCATAAGAGCAGTGCTAGTGGCTATACCTACTACTGCACCTATACCTAATGTAAAAAAGCCTACTACTACAGAAGCACCAGCCGCATACTAAAAATTTTCAGCACAGTTTTCCGAAGCTGCGTTCATTTGATCTTCGCAAAAATTAGATTTACCAGAATATCTATTTTTAGAAGCATTTTGGTTGTCTATTTCTCCAGAAATCTTAGCAATTATTTCTTCTTGGGTAATATGATATTAGCTTGCTCGTTTACAATAAAATCAAATATATTGTTTTTTAATTTATCAGAAACATCTATTATTTGGTCAATATTTGTAAAACCATTTTCTTCAAGGTATTTTCTATATTCTTTGTTTGAAGAAAAGTAAGGTATATCATTATTTTTACTACTAATGTCTAATGCAACTCTCTTTACTGATTTTTTTTGTGTTTTTATTATTTCTGCAAGCTCATCTGAGAAGACAAAGTGATTTTGAATTGTTGTTTCTAATACAGCAGTGTTATCAATTAAATCTTTTTTTTCGCAAGAATAAGATAAAAATAAACAAGTAAGAAAAATAGATATTGATTTTGAGCGGAGTGTTTTTAAAATATTCATAGCATTTTTTTTAATTAAGTCACAATAATAATAACCTCCAAACTTTTTAATTACTTTAATCTTGATTGTATCTCTTAACTTTTGGATGTAAGTTTAAATAATAGCATATAGCCTATTTTGGAAAAGCAATGGCTTTTGTGTTTTTAAATGAAATACCAAAAGAAGCTACTTATTTAGGTGGTAGTTTAATTTTAGTTGCTGTTCTAGTTGAAAGTTTGCGAAAAAAGAAATGATTAAGAGTTGAAAAGTGAAATTTAAAACAACTCTTTGTTACTAATATCTAAATAATTACGTTTTACAAAATCTAAAATAGTATCTAAAACTTCTCCCATGTTTTTACACTTCTTAAAATCTACATCCCCTACATAATCAAATAAATCTTGTTTAAGTTGTTCTACATTTTCGGGAAAAGAAATGGTATCTGCTTTCATACAGTTTATAAGTCTTGCAGTTCTTTTTGGGCTGGTAATCATACGTTTTGCCATAAAAGAACGTTCTTCTATTTTGTACTGTTCTATAGAACTATTTTGTAATTTTCTACCAACCATTTCTACCATCTTAAAGTTTTCTTTCATAAACTGGCAATTGTAAACTTTTAGGCTACCTTCAAACGATTGTTGATCAAAATCAATAGCACGTATTTTATATACAATCTGATCGAAATCGTGTGTTGGTGTAATTACATAATTGTAAGAACGCATGTCTCCTAAAAGACGTACTAAACATCTTTCTTTAAACTTTACAAATTCTTTAGAAAGTTGCGATTTTTCAATTTCTGTAAGTTCTGGTAAAAAATCGTTAATAAAATCGTCTCCTGGAATTCCTGAAATATGCTCTTCTATTAAAGTGTCTTTGTATACTAAATAGTTAATGTTGTGAGGAGATAATAAATGCTCTAACTCTAAACCATAAATCCGAGAAGCATCTGCTTTTTTTACATAGAAATAGGTAAAGTTATCGTTTAAAATATTACGAACTTTTATTCGAAAAGGTTTCGAGTTTCCAAAAGTGCAATAATCTATGGCATCAATATTTAAAAAAGGAATGGTGCTTTCACTTCCATCTGAATGCAAAATAGTATATACTTTTTTTAAATTTCTATCTATCTCTTCTCTATCCCACTCAGAATAATAGGTTCTTATCCAGAGGGTGTCTTCTTCATTCTTATCGTAAACAATTACAGAACCTTGAAAACGCAACAAATCTTCATACAAAATATTTACTTTTGTACTTCTTTTGTAACGGGTTAAAAACGCACTTAACTTTTTGTTTACTGGAAAAGTGGGTTTCTTTTTAGATATGAGTTTTTCTTTAGACATATAATTAAATCAACTCAAAAATAGGAAGAATTAAATCAATTCAAACATTTTCCCTGGCAAAGGTTTTAAAACCCCTTTTAATTCCATTTGCAACAAAATAGAGGATAATTGAAATGTTGGGATATTACACTGAATTGCAATACTATCTAGTAATTGTTTACCATTAGCATGAAGGAAATCGAAAATAGTTTGCTCTTGTTCGTTTAATGGTACAAATAATTGTTTTTGAATTACTTTAGGTTTTTCTTCTATGTCCCAATTAAGCATTTCTACAATATCTTTTGCTGAATTTAAAAGATGTGCTTTGTTGTTTTTAATTAAGTTATTGCAGCCTTTACTATAAATATCGGTTACTCTTCCTGGCACAGCAAACACGTCTTTATCGTAAGAATTTGCTATATCTGCAGTAACTAAAGACCCTCCTTTTTCGCCACTTTCAATAATAATAGTTGCTTTTGAAATACCAGCTACAATTCTATTTCGCTTCAAAAAATTTTCTCGTAAAGGTTGTTCTTCACTCCAAAATTCTGTTAAAAATCCTCCATTTTCATTTACTTGATGTATGTATTTTTTATGCACTTTAGGATAAATAGTTTCCAAGCCATGCGCTAAAACTGCAATGGTTTGTAAATTATTTTCCATAGCAGTTTTGTGTGCACAAATATCTACTCCATAAGCAAAACCACTTACAATAATAGGGTTGTATTCTTTTAATTCTTCTATGATTCTAATACAATAATCCCTACCATAAGAACTCATATTTCTAGTACCAACAATAGAGATAATTCGTTTGTTTGTAAAATCTATATTTCCGTCTTTAAATAAAAGTATAGGGCTATCTACACAATTTAATAACTCTTTTGGAAAATCATTATCTAAAAAATAAGTGAAAGCAATGTTGTTATTAAGAATATAATCTCTTTCTTTTTCAGCTTCTAGTAACAATTCTTTATCAAACAATTGTGCAATAGCTTTTGGTCGTAATCCTTTAATTTTTTCTAATGTAGATTTTTTTTCTTTAAAAATTTGAATTTCATCACCAACATTAAAAATGAGTTTTTTTGCAGAAATATCTCCAATTAACTTACTTTTTTGCAACCTTAAAATTGCAAGTAATCGTTCTTCGTTCACAGCATAAGAATTTGTATGGAAATATATAAAAATTTTTGTTGATAAATTTTCAAGCAGAAATGACACTTTGAAAACAAAAATTTTATATTTGTTTATATGAAAATAACAAGCTACTTAAACGACTTACTTTACAGATACGATTGCGTTATTATTCCTGATTTTGGTGGTTTTGTAACGCAACAAATTGGCGCAACTTTTCATAAAAGTACCCAAACTTTTCATCCGCCAAGTAAACGTATTTCTTTTAATCATCTTCTTAATAAAAACGATGGCTTATTAATTAATTATGTAGCTACTGCAGAAAATATTTCTTACGAAAAAGCGTCTAATGCAATTGCTCTAACTGTTATAAAATGGCAGAAAGAATTACAAAAAAATAAAGTCGTATTAGATAATATTGGCAGTTTAAGCTTAAACGAAAACAAACAAATTGTTTTTGAACCTGATACTAGCACAAATTTTTCTACCAATGCTTTTGGCTTGGCTAGTGTAAAAACTAAATACGCAGTAAGACCTAAAAAAGAAGTAGTAAGTATAAATGCTACTACAACAGAAAACCCAACTAAAAAGAAAGTACCAGCTTTTATTAAATATGCTGCAACTGCAGCTATTTTACTAACCATTGGCTTTGCAGGTAATTCTATATATCAAGAAAAACAGCAGCAAACTCTGTTAACCGATCAACAGAATAAACTTAAGAAAAAAATACAATCTGCAACTTTTAAAATTACAAATCCACTACCTACTTTAGAGTTAAATGTAACCAAAAAAGTTAGCAAACCATACCATGTAGTTGCAGGAGCGTTTCAATTTCCAGAAAATGCTCAAAAAAGAATAAATCAACTTGCTAACAAGGGATATAATGCTAAAATTATTGGGGTAAACGAATGGGGTTTAACTCAAGTTGTTTATAAAAGTTTTTCTAACAGAATCAATGCAATAAACTACTTAAATAAAATTAGAAAAGAAGATTCTAAAGATGCTTGGCTATTGGCCAAAAAATAGTTTCTACTAATACATTTTAGTACCTTTGCAAAAAATTAATAATGGAAGCAAAGACGCCAAAAGAATCTTTAACTGTTTTAACAGATCTTGTTTTACCTGGTGAAACTAATTATTTAGACAATTTATTTGGAGGAGAATTATTAGCAAGAATGGATCGCGCTTGTAGTATCGCAGCAAGACGTCATTCTAGAAGAATAGTAGTTACAGCCTCTGTTAATCATGTTGCTTTTACAAAATCTGTTCCTGTTGGGAGTGTAGTTACTTTAGAAGCGAAAGTATCTAGAGCTTTTAAATCTTCTATGGAGATATATGTAGACGTTTGGATAGAAGACAGACAATCTGGAAATAAAACCAAAGTAAACGAAGGTATCTATACTTTTGTAGCAGTAGATGAAACAGGAAAACCAGTAGAAATCCCTAAAATTATTCCTGAAACTGAACTAGAAAAAGAAAGGTATGAAGCTGCATTACGAAGAAAACAACTAAGCTTAGTTTTGGCTGGCAAAATGAAACCTAATGACGCGTCTGAATTAAAGGCCTTATTTAATTACTAACTACCGTTTTAAAATCCAAGAAGCAGGATTTAAACGAGTGGTATTTTTAAACAATACAAAGACTAATTTAGTTTTTCCAGATACTTTATCTGTAAAAATTCTACCTAAAGATTGCCCTGTAGTTACTTTATCTCCTTTTTTCACGAAAACAGCTTCTAAATTGTTATAAGAAGTAATATAATTTCCATGCCTTATTAGCACGTTTTTAATTCCGCCAGAATTTACCAAAACATTTAGAACTTCACCATTAAAAATAGCCTCTGCATTACTTCCTTTAGAAGTTACTAAATGCAAACCTGTTCCGTTAATAGTTATTCCTGGATACAAAGGATGAGGCTGTTTACCAAACCTTCTTACTACAATACTTTCTTTTACAGGCCAAGGTAGTTTTCCTTTATTTTGCTCAAATTGTTTTGCAAGTGCTTTTGCTTCTGGACTTAAAATAAATTCGCTTTTAGTAGATGCTTTTGGTTTTTCTTTAAGGTTTTTTCTAGCCAACCTATTTGCTCTTTCAATTTCTTCTTTAATTAATTTATCTATTCTAGCAGCAATTCGTTTTTCTTCTCTTGTCTTTTGTTTTAGTTCACGCTTATATTTATTTTCTCTTCGTTTAATTTTAGCTAATAACGATTGTTGCTTATTCTGATCTATCTCTATTTCTTTTTTCTGATTTTCTTCTTTCTTTTTTAAAGTATCTTTTATACTTTTTTGTACTATTAAAGAATCGTTTAAGCGCGCAATAACATCTGCTTGTTTCGTAATTGCAATACCTTGCTTTTTTCTGAAAGAAGCATACTGTTTCATGTATTCTAAACGTTTGTATGCTTGGTAAAAATTTTGCGATGATAATAAAAACATTAACCTACTTTGCTGCGATTTACTTTTGTAAGATTTGTAAATCATCTCTGCATAATCTGCTTTAAGTAGGCTAAGACTCTTACTAAGTTTTGCTAATTCTTTCTCATTACTATTAATATTTTGTTGCAAAGTTTTCGATTCTAAATCTATGGTTTGAATAAGTTTATTTCGCAACGCTATTTTTTGCTGAATATCGCGTAATTGCTCTAAGGCACTTTCTTCTTTTTTTTGCTCGCTAAACAAAAGTTTATTCAGCTTTTTTATTTCTGCTTGGTACTCTTTTCTCTGCTTTTCTAATTGGTTCCTAGATTGAGAAAACGATAAATTAGAAAAGAAAAGTAGTATAAAAAAAGATATAAAAACTCGATATAAATGCATTAAAAACTAATCTGTTTGTAGTTTCTGGGAATATTAAAAGACATATCTACAGGTGTGTTAAATACAACATCTCTGTATACTAAATCTATTTTTGTAGTAGATTTTTTACTTTTAGCTTGAATTTTTATTGCAGACGGAATTAACTCGTTGTCTATAACTTTATAAGAAGGATAAGCAACATCTAATCGCAATTGATTTTCTGTATTTACAATAAACTGTTTGTTTAGTTTAAAGTGCCCAGGATTTATCTGAAAGAAGATATCAAATAAATTGTTTTGATTTATTGGCGTTAAAACATATTCGTTATTTACAATTTCTACAGCTTGTTTTTCTTCTTTAAAATCTAATAGAGCTTGGCCAAGAAACAAGTTTTGTAATTGCTGAAAATTAATTTCTACACCTAACAAATCTTTTATCAAAGAAAAATCACCTTCAAAATAATTCTTGGCAAAAGGAGAATAATAACTAACTTTTGTTGGTGTAATTTTAGCTTTAAAAACAGTGATAAATTTGGTTCCTTTTAACCAAATAACTTCGTCTTTTTTAATTTTCATGCTAACAGATAGGCTTTGGTTTATTTTTCCGTTATTAAAATTAACCTTCAACTTAGCATCTGCAGTTGGCTTGCTAAAACTAACAGCATCGTGTTTTTTTGACACTTTTTTAGCAGATAAGTTTTTTGCAGTAGCATTAGCGTCTATCATTGTTTTATTAGATTTACAAGATGTTATGAAAATAACAACAAAAAAGAGATATTTTAAAACTTTCATTTAAATTTTTATTTTTTTGGCTTTTAAAAGGTATTTTTTTGCTTCTTCTTCTTGACCTAAATTTTTATACGATTTTGCAATTTCTTTATAAAAGCGAACTTCCATTTGTTGCTCTATCACAAAATCAATACCAGTTTGTAAAATAAGTAACGCCTTTTTACTATTATTCGTATTGTTTAATGCTTTTCCGTGCATTAAATACACAAAAGCTTGTGCAGGAAAAAGCTGCAAACCTTCTTCGCTATACTTTAGTAAAACTGAAGGATTATCTTTAGAAATATTTAGTATTTTCTCTAAAGTTTGGTATGATTTTTCTTTACTAAAACGCTCTTCTAAATCTGTAATATTTGTAGATTTTTTTGTTTTTTTTCGATGGTTATTATCAGATAGTTTTTTTCGAAAATCTTTTAGAGCAGATGACAGCATATTTTCTTTCTCTAAAACATCCATTAGCTTAAGTGCTTTTTCGTAATCTTTATTAAACACATACAGAATTACTAACTTTTCTCTTTCTTTAGGATAATTTTCAGATATCTTTTGCTGAATTTGTATGGCTTGTTTAAAGTTGCTTTCTTTTTCTAATATTTTTACCTGATGCTTTAACATCCATAAATTATTAGGGTCTTTATTTAAGGCTCTTTTAATGTATTCGTTCGCTAAAAATAAATTGTTAAGCGCAAAATAATTTTTAGAAAGCTCAAAAAATACAGCTACATTATTTGGTAAAATCTCGTTGCAACTTTCTAAATTAGATATTGCTTTTAAATGATTTCCTATAGATTTTTCAGAAAGTGCATTAAAAAAATTTTCTTGAAATTTTAAAGATGCTTCTTCTACCAAGTCTTTTTTCTCTGGAATACTATCTTGAGCTTGTAGATAAATAGAGAAAAAAGAAAAAAACACAAAAGAGAAAAAGCTAACTTTTAAAAAGTAGCCATTGCTCTTTTGCTTTATTATTTTCTCTAAGTGCATTAAATTAATTCCGTATAATCGCCAATACTTACAGAGGTAAATTGTCCATTGTACTTCGCATGATTTCCTATCATTGCGTTGTCTAAGTTGGCATTTTTTATGTGAACGTTTGTTTGAATTAAAGAGTTTTTAATTGTGGCGTTTTCTACAATAGAGTTTTCACCTAAAGAAACATAAGGGCCTATGGTTGTATTTTTTAATACTACGTTATCTCCTATATAACATGGCTGTATAATTTCTGAGTTTTCTAATACCACATTATCTGCAACAAGGTTATTCTTTGCTGCTTCTTCGAAACCTAAAATTATTTTGTTGGTTTCTACAGTAGGATCTTTTTTACCACAATCCATCCAAGTATTTACCTTTCCTGGAATAAATTTTGCTCCTTGTGCCTTTAAAGACTCTAAAACATTGGTTAGTTGGTATTCGTTGTTTTCTTTTAAATCGTTATCTATTAAGTATTGAATTTCTTCTAAAAGTTTTTCTCCGCTTTTAAAATAGTAGATTCCAATTATTGCTAAATCTGAAACAAAATCTTTTGGCTTTTCAATAAAATCAGTGATAATTCCATCTTCTAATTTAACCACTCCAAAAGCACTTGGATTGTCAACTTGCTTCACCCAGATTGCTCCATCTGCATTTGCATCTAATGTAAAATCTGCTTTAAAAAGGGTATCAGCATACGCAACAACACAATTTCCGCTAAGCGATTCTTTTGCGCAATATATTGCATGTGCAGTTCCTAACGCTTCTTCTTGCACATAAACAGACCCTTTTGCCCCTAATTCTTCTGCAATTTTTAATAATTTAGACGCTGTATCTGCTGGAAAACCTTTGGATGCAGGCCCAACAACGAAAGCAATTTCTTCTATCTCTTCTGATATAACAGATGCTATATCTTCTACTAATCTTTGTACAATTGGTTTACCGGCAATTACTGTTAAAGGTTTTGGCACTGTTAAAGTATGTGGCCTTAATCTAGAACCTATACCTGCCATTGGTACTATAATTTTCATAAAAAAGAGTTTCAATTTATTTTCATTGCAAGATACTATTTATTGGAGTATTGTAAAGGATAAAAGCAAGTAATTAACGGTAGAATTTCGTTTCTTTGTAGATTAAATTATAAATTATTTTGAATTACCTAACTGTAGAACAAATTGCAAAATCTTATGGCGAAAGAGTTTTGTTTGAAGACATATCTTTTGGAATTAATAAAGATCAAAAAATTGCATTTGTAGCCAAAAATGGAAGTGGTAAAACTTCTATTTTAAATATTATTGCTGGAGATGACACAGCTGATAAAGGACAAGTTGTAAAGCGAAAAGATATTTCTATTGGCTACCTTTCTCAAAAAGATAATTTAGATAAAAATCTAACTATAGAAGAAACAATACTAGCTACAGAAAATAAAGTTTTAGATATTATTTCTAGGTACGAAAAAGCTTTAAAAAATCCAGATAATGAAGAAGAGTTTCAAAAAGCATTTGAAGCTATGGAACGAAATAATGCTTGGGATTTTGAAACGCAATACAAGCAAATATTGTCTAAACTTAAACTAGATGATTTGTCTATAAAAATTGGTAGTTTATCTGGCGGACAAAAAAAACGCTTGTCTTTAGCTATTGTACTAATTAATAAACCAGATTTACTAATTTTAGATGAGCCAACTAATCATCTAGATTTAGAGATGATAGAGTGGTTAGAAAACTATTTTGCAAAAGAAAAAGTAACCCTTTTTATGGTTACACACGATCGTTATTTTCTAGAAAGAGTTTGTAATGAAATTCTAGAATTAGACCATGGAAAAATATATAAATACAAAGGAAATTACTCCTACTATTTAGAAAAAAAGGAAGAAAGAATTCAGCTAGAACAAGTAACTACAGAGAAGGCTAAAAATTTATTCAAAAAAGAGCTAGATTGGATGCGTAAACAACCAAAAGCTAGAACTACAAAATCTAAATCTAGAATAGATGACTTTTTTGAAATAAAGAAAAAGGCACACCAAAGAAGAAAAGACCATAAAGTACAACTTGAAATTAATATGGAACGCTTAGGCAGTAAAGTAATAGAACTGCATAAGTTGCAAAAATCTTTTGGCGATAAGAAAATAATAGATGGTTTTGATTATGTTTTTAAACGAGGAGAAAGAATAGGTATTATTGGTAAAAATGGTACAGGAAAATCTACTTTTCTTAATATGTTAACCAAAACTATACCTGTAGATGGCGGAAAAGTAGTTGTAGGTGAAACCATTAAATTTGGATATTACACACAATCTGGAATAGAAATTAAACCAGGCCAAAAGGTTATAGAAGTAGTAAAAGAGTTTGGTGAATTTATTCCTCTAGCAAAAGGAAGAAAAATTTCTGCTGCACAACTACTAGAACGTTTTTTATTTGATAAGAAAAAACAATACGATTTTGTTGAAAAACTTTCTGGTGGTGAACAAAAAAGACTGTATTTGTGTGCTGTTCTTATTCAAAATCCAAACTTTTTAATTTTAGACGAACCAACAAACGATTTAGATGTTGTTACCTTAAATGTACTTGAAAACTTTTTGTTAGATTTTCCAGGAAACATAATGGTAGTTTCTCACGATCGTTATTTTATGGATAAAATCGTAGACTCTCTTTTTGTCTTTAAAGGTAATGGAGTAATAGAGAACTTTCCTGGTAATTACTCTGATTTTAGAGCATATGAAGCTTCTAATTCTAACGACAACGAACCCAAAAAAGAAAAAGCTGGCAGTATAGAAGTAGAAAAAGTAAAAGAAAAAAAGGGTCTTAGCTACAATGAAAAAAGAGAGTTTGGAGCCTTAGAAGATGACATACAAAGATTACAAAATCAAAAAGCAAGAATAGAAAAACAGTTTTTAAATGTAGAAATAGCACAAGAAGACATTTCTTCTAAATCTGAAGAATTACAAAAAATTATTGATTCTTTAGAAGAAAAAGAAGAACGTTGGCTAGAGCTTTCTTTAAAAATGGAAGAGTGATTTTAGTTTTTAACTTTTTAGTATGCAAAAGTGTTTTTTATAATATACTTACATTTACCTTAGTTTTTTTGATAAATTGAAAAATATACCCCTTTATTTACACAGTTTTTGAATAAAACTAAATCTTTCTTTGCGTATTCCTTTTTTTATTTTTAAATTTAAATGTTTTTACTTACGACTTCATCCCCCGTTTCTAAAAACTTGCCGACAAAAAGGAGAAGGTTTACATAATTTGCGTCCTTTCTTTTTTAAAATTTACCGAACTTTTACCAAAATTTTTCTTGGATGTTTTAAGAGACTTTTGAGTCTTTATATCCTTATTTATTAATTCAAATTTTGAAAATTATGAAAATAAATTATAAGTTTTATGCTATTTTAGTTATAGTATGCTTAAATCTATTATTAGCATGTAGTGAAGAAAGTACTATTAGTAATGTTTCTGCTGATAAATTATCTTTAAATACACCTACTAACGAAGTTTTAGCAAAATCATTAGATGAGCTTTCAAAAAACATCTCGAACTCTAGTGATTCAAAAATAGTAATCACACAGATAGATTATTGGGATGTTCCTAACGAAGTAAACGGTTTTGTTGCCGAAGTTGATTATTTAAATTCAGAAAAAGAACTTAAAAAAGTTTTAATAGTTAGAAATATTTCAAAAATTAATTTCGAATCTGGCTCTGCTGTTAGTTACGTACCTAATTCAAATTTATTACAGGATGACATTTATATTACTTGCTCTGGACCAGGTTGCTGCTATCCAAGTGGAACGCTTGATATGAATACAGGCGTTATGACTACAAGTTGTAAGTGTGAGGGTAATCCTGATCAAAATTCTTCATGTGTAATGAAAATTAGCAAAAACCGACCTGGAATTGAAGAATAAGTTAAAAATCTAAAAATAGTAGTTTAAATTATAATTTTATATATTAAACCTTAAACTACTATTTTAATCCTACTCAAGAAATAATAAATATGTTATCCATTTTTATAAAAAAGAAAAATAGCTAAACATTAACAATTTCGTTTGGCTCTAAGAGTTTATCATTGTTTAATCTTAATATAACCTGTGCTACAGCAATGGTGTCTTTTTCGCAATAATCTACAATTCTTTGCAGATTTTTTTCTTTGTAGAAAACAGCAGCTACTTCACTTCCATCAATATCATCTTTTGGTGATGGTATACCTAAAATATGTGTTAGTAATTTAAGAGAGGTATAATGTTTGTAATCACCAAACTTCCACAATTCTAAAGTATCTAAATGCGGAACTTCCCATGGTTTTTTACCAAACAAATTTAGTTTTTTTGGTAAGGTTATTTTATGCACAATCATTCGTCTGGCAATAAAAGGAAAGTCGAATTCTTTTCCATTATGAGCACAAAGTAAATGCTGTTGTTTCGAAAAATGGGTATCTATAAGTAATTTAAAATCTTCTAAGAGTTCCTTTTCATCTTCTCCAAAGAAAGACTTTATTCTTAAACTCCTTTTGTTGTTGTTAATAATAAAATATCCAACAGAAATACATACTATTTTACCAAACTCTGCCCAAATCCCTGCTTTAAGATAAAAATCTTCTGCTGTAATTTCATTTTTTCTTTGGTATTGCGTTTTCGCAGTAAAAAGCTCTTTTTTGGTGTCCGATAAGTCATTCCAATTTTCACAAACAGGAACAGTTTCGATATCTAGAAATAAGATATTGGTTAGGTTTAAATTTAAATTCATTTCTCTTTTTCAATTTTTAGTAATATACAAAAAAAGAAAAAGCTCTGAAAATATCAGAGCTTTGAAGATAAATTATAAAAATGATTTTATTTAATCACTAATTTTGATGTAGCTGTTTTATTACCTTCTGTAACCTTTAATAGATATAAGCCTCTACTAATATTTGGAAGATTAATAACTTTTTTAGTTCCTGAAATACTAGTTGTAAAAACTTTTTTACCCAGTACATTAAATATCGCTATCTCTTTTTGTTCAAAACTATTTGTAGTTAACGTAAACCTCTGGTTTGTAATTGGGTTAGGATACAATGCAAAACCTTCTATACCATTGTTAATTGTAGATGCTGTAGAACCATTTGGTGTTACATCAGACCAATTATCAGAAATTCTAAGTTCATCTACCTCTATAAAAGGAGTTTCTCTATTAGAATCTTGCCTTAAAATAAATAAATTGATAGCAGAAGGTGGATTATCGTCTGTAGAACTTAATGTAGCAGCAGGCGCTGTATTTCCAAAACTAGAAGCATCTGGATTTACCCATGTACTAACTTCTTTAGTATCCATATTATAGGCCATTACTACAAATAAAACATCATTTAAATTGTAGGTATTTGTGGTAAAAGCTGGTGCTGATGATTGGTGTCCATACCCAATGTCAAAAGTTGTTCCATTAGTATCAGGATTTGGTCTTACCCAAAATCTAGCATCATAACCAGATGTACTTCCTGCCAAACCAGCAATGTAACCACCATCGTCTAAATCTGGATTACTACCTGTTTGAAAGCCTGTTACTTTTAATAAAAAAGATGCATAAACAGTACCTGTTGTAACATCTGAAAACTCTGTGTAAGTTTCAGAACCAATTTCATCAAAAGTTACTTTATTGCCAGTAGAGGTTGGTAGTCCATTATATTCTAAATTTCCAGATGCAATAAGCATGTCATCTCCAGAGTTAATTTTTGTCCAACTATTTTGCTCCCCTAAATTTGCACCATCTGCATAATCAAATGCTTCTTCGATAGGAAAAGCGATACACGAAGGGCTAGAGATATTTCTAGTAAAATCACAACTACTTCCTTGGCCTCCCAAAACTTTCACAGTAAAATCTGTACCTTCAGGAACTCCTGTAATTACAATCTGACCAGATTCTGCATTGCTTGGATCATCACCAGCTATAGTGCCAACTGCGTTATCACTAGAATCTACAGCTGTAATTGTATATGTTGCACCAGTATTACCACCAGTAAAGTCTATTGTAGTTGTATAATTATCTGTAGCACTTGTTGTGGTTTCACATGAAGTAATAATTGTACTAAGTTGAATGTCGCAAGGAAATTCTACTGTAAAAGAGACAGTATCTGTAACAGCAGGACTTAATGAAGCACCTGCATTATCTACAAGCTCTAATGTAATTACATAAGACTCTCCTGGAGTTAAAGTTACATCAGGTATTGTTGCTGAAAAAATGTTTGTATCTGTTGTTCCACTTCCTACAACCTCTAATGTATATTTAATAAATCCATCACCAGAACCATCACTTTGTCCACTTCCATTATCTGCAGAAATAGCAAAATTATCTGTACTAAAAGTTAGCGAAACAGTGTTTGTTGCAGGTATAGAACCACTACTTGGAGAGGTAATACTTAATGTGGGCTCTGTGGATGCTTGCGTAGAAAATGTACCTACTGGAACTCCATTTGAAGCATTTGCATTAGTAGATGCCCCATCTAAAGCGTCTGTTCCACTATAATTCCAATCATTTACATTAAAAGTTGTGGTAGCTGTACTACCGTTTTTACGGTAAGCCCAACCATCTGTATATTCCCAAGCTTCTCCTGTTCCATCTGTATTAATGTCGCCAAATACATCTACAGCAGCATCGTTTAAAAATAATTCTATTGCATCATCGCCATTGATATTTACTGCACTACCTGCATCATAGTTCGCTGAAAAGCCAAAAAATGTATTGAACTCATCTGCATTTGCAGTAACATATATATAGGTACCTGCTGCTACATTGTCTGCTGGAAATTCAAATTCCTCGCCATCTGAACCTCCTCCATTATTTGCACTTCCTAAACCATAAATACTTAAATCTGCAATATCATTTAAAACAAACAATTCTACACCTTTTGGTGTACCTCCAGACAAAGGTCCATCATAAACACCAGTTATAATGAGGTCTTGTCCTAGAGAGAAAAAGGAGATAGATATGGTTAATAAAAGAGTTAAAAAGTAGTTTTTTTTCATACTGTGTTGTTTTGATTTTTAACCATATAAAGTTATAAAAATAATCTAGACTAGGTGCTTAAAAGTCAAATTAAGTTAGTGTTAATAAATATGTTGCAAAAGGGTGATTACTTTAAATGATTGTTAAGCGTAGCTATTGTAAAAATTTAATTACTATTTTTGAGTTTTACACAATTTAAAATGGACAAAGCTGATATTAAAATCCTTTTGGTTGATGATGAACCAGATATTCTTGAAATTGTAGGATACAATTTAAAAAACGAGGGGTATCAAATTTTTACTGCAGAAAATGGACAACAAGCCATAAAAACAGCAAAAAAACAATTACCGCATTTAATTTTATTAGATATAATGATGCCAGAGATGGATGGAATTGAAGCCTGCGAAAAAATTAGGAGTATTAAGTCTTTAGAAAATGTAATTATTGCTTTTTTAACTGCAAGAGGAGAAGACTACTCACAAGTTGCTGGTTTTGAGGCTGGTGCAGATGACTATATTACTAAACCAATAAAACCAAAAGTATTAGTTAGTAAAATAAAGTCTTTATTAAGACGGCTAAAAAGTGATAAAACTACAGAAGAAATCTATACTATTGGAGATATTAGAATTGATAGAGATGAATATGTTGTGTATAAGTCTGATAAAAAAATTGCTTTACCAAGAAAAGAATTCGAACTGTTTTCTTTATTAACTTCAAAACCTGGAAAAGTATTTAAGAGAGAAGTTATTTTAGACAGTGTTTGGGGCAATGAAGTTGTAGTTGGAGGCAGAACTATAGATGTTCATATTCGTAAATTACGAGAAAAAATTGGAGATGAACACTTTAAAACAGTAAAAGGTGTTGGTTACAAATTTGTAAAGATTTAATTTACTTTTTTAATTGAAACTAAAGAAAACATACACTTACGCGTTTTGGTCTTCTATATATCTAACACTACTTTCTGTAGTAGTTGCCTCTGTTGCTTATTTTATTATTAGTGAACATTTAGGGCTAAAAACCATTATAATTTCTATACTTGTACTTTTTCTTCTGTCCTTTTTTATTATTCAATATAGAGCAGAGCACTTTATTTACAGAAGATTAAAAAAAATCTATGAAGATGTTTCTATCTTAGATGTTAACGATTTAAAAAAAGAACGCGCTACCACAGACATAGAAAAGCTTTCTAAGAGTATGGAAGATTATGTTGAAGGTAAAAAATTAGAGATAAAAGATCTTACAGAAAGAGATTCTTTTCGTAGAGATTTTTTAGGAAATGTAGCACACGAACTGAAAACTCCATTATTCACAGTACAAGGTTATATATTAACTCTTTTAGAAGGTGCTGTAAACGATAAGATGATTCGTAAAAAATACCTAGAAAGAGCTAATAAAGGTGTAGAACGATTAATTGCAGTTATAAAAGATTTAGACATGATTGCCAAGTTAGAAAATGATGGCACAAAACTAAATGTAGAAGTTTTTAACATTCTTGAATTGGTACAAAATGTATTTGATCTTTTCGAAATGAAAGCCAAAAAGAGAAATATTAAGCTATTGTTTGATAAAGTGTATGAGTTTCCGATTTTCGTTAAAGGCGATGTAGAAAAAATAGAACAAGTACTAATAAACCTTGTAGTAAATTCTATTAAATATGGTAAAACAGGGGGCACTACTGTGGTTAGCGTAGAGAGTTTTGATAATAGAAAATTTGTAATAAAAGTGATGGACAATGGAGAAGGAATTAAACAAGAACACCTTTCTCGTTTGTTTGAACGTTTTTATAGAGTAGACCAAAGTAGATCTAGAGAACAAGGTGGTTCTGGGTTAGGGCTTTCTATTGTGAAACACATTATAGAAGCTCATGACGAAAATATTTTTTTAAAAAGCACCTTTGGAGAAGGTTCAGAATTTTCCTTTACATTAGAAAAAGCTACATAGTTTATTACAAATCAAAACCAATGTCTTTTCTGTAGTTCATTTTATCGAAACTAATTTTCTCAATAGAAGTATAACTTTTGGTTAAGGCTTCTTTTATGTTTTTCCCAAAAGACGTTATAGCCATTACTCTTCCTCCGCTAGTTAATACTTTATTCCCCTCTACCTTTGTACCTGCATGAAAAACTATGGAATCTTTGATTGTTTCTAAACCAGTAATTTCTTTATTTTTCTCATAACCTTCTGGGTAACCTCCAGAAACCAACATTACAGTTGTTGCGGTATCTTCTGTAACTACGTACTCTTTTTCTGCTAAATTTTTATTTGCAACCCCAAGAAATAAATCAAACAAGTCTGAAGTTATTCTTGGCAAAACTACTTCTGTTTCTGGGTCTCCCATTCTAACATTATACTCTACAACAGATGGATTTCCATTATCATTCATTAGACCAATAAATAAGAATCCACGGTAATCTATTCCTTCTTCTTGTAGGCCTTTTATAGTAGGCTTTACTACTAAATCTTCTACTTTTTTTATAAAAGCATCGTCTGCAAAAGGAACTGGTGAAATTGCACCCATACCTCCTGTATTTAAGCCTTTATCTCCTTCTCCTATTCGTTTGTAATCTTTTGCAGAAGGTAAAATTTTGTAATCCTTACCATCTGTTAAAACAAAGACAGAAAGCTCTATCCCTTTTAGAAATTCTTCAATTACAACAGTGGTAGAAGCTTCTCCAAACTTCTGATTGGTTACCATCTCTTCTAGTTGCCTTTTTGCTTCTTGTAAAGAATCTAAAATTAAAACTCCTTTTCCAGCAGCCAAACCATCAGCCTTAAGAACATAAGGTGGTTGTAATGTTTCTAAAAAAGAAAACCCTTCTGTAAGATTTTCTAAAGTAAAGGACTTGTACTTAGCAGTTGGTATGTTATGTTTTATCATAAATTTTTTGGAAAAATCTTTACTTCCTTCTAAAATTGCACCATCTTTTTTAGGCCCAATTACTGCAACATCTTTCAACTCTTTGTCTTCTAAGAAAAAATCATGAATGCCTTCTACTAAAGGCGCTTCTGGGCCAACAACAACCATTTTTATGTTGTTTTGTAACACCGTATTTTTTATTTCTTTAAAATCTGTAACACTAATATTTAGGTTCTTTGCAATTGCATCTGTCCCTGCATTACCAGGTGCAACAAATAAATTTGAAACTTTTTTACTAGCAGATAATTTATATGCAAAAGCATGCTCTCTTCCTCCAGAACCTAATATAAGTACATTCATGTTTTTAACTTTTTTAGAAAGTACAAATATATTTTAAAATTGTTGGTAAACTAAATTCCCCACTTTAAAAAGTATTTAAAAATGGAAGAAATATGAATGATTGCTAATCTTAAATTAGCTTTAGATTCTTGTTGATGATAATGAGTAATGGATACCCCAGGAAAATACTTTATTCTTTGGTTTTGTTTCTTTATTTTTTTTCCTAGATCTACGTCTTCTAGATATAAAAAATACCGAGTATCAAAACCTTGTATTTGCTTAAAAGATTTTGTTTTTAAAAGTAAAAAACATCCATGAACCCAATCTGGATAAAAAGGTTTCTCTACATCTAAATCTCTGTATTCGTGTTTATAATTTTTAGATTTTGAAAAGCGAAAAACACGATTCACATAATCTAATACGGATGGAAATCTTCTGCACACGTATTGAAACTTTGAATTAGGATAATATACTTTTGGCACGATACAGGCTACATCTTTCTCTGCTTCTAATTCATGTATCAAATTTTGAAGTGTTGCTGCGTGAAATACTACATCTGGATTTAAAACCAAATGATATTTTGAAGTTAGCTCGTTTAGAATTAAGTTGTGGGCTTTACCAAAACCTAAATTTCTACCTATAAAAATATATTCTATAGCGGAATGTTTGTAAAATTCTACAGGAAGACTTTTCGATGAATTGTCTATCAGATATAGTTTTTTATCGAGTTTAGTGGCTAAAAAAGAAGAAATGGTTTCTTTTAATATTTTTAAATCAGGATTAAATAAAACAATCGATGCTGTTACCATTAGTATGCTTTTTCTTCCCCTTTAAAAATGTTTAAAATAGTTTGTAAAATTATTTTTACATCCAAGTAAAACGACCAATTTTCGATATAAAAAATATCTAAACGAACTCGGTTTTTTATATCCGATCTTGTTTTAATCTCTCCTCTGTAACCACTTATTTGTGCCAACCCTGTAACACCTGGTTTTACAATATGTCTTTTTAAATAATCGTTTACATCTTTTTGATATTCTACAGATAAGCTCTCTAAATGAGGTCTTGGACCAACAACACTCATATCTCCTAACAATACATTAAAAAACTGTGGCAATTCGTCTATACTAGTTTTTCTTAAAAAAGCGCCTATTTTTGTAACTCTTGTATCGTTTTTTGTTGCGTGCACTTTGTCAGAATCTGAGTTCATTTTCATAGATCGAAACTTGTAACAAGTAAATTCTTTACCATTAATTCCCTCTCTTTTCTGTTTAAAAATTAATGGCCCTTTAGATTCTAACTTAATCAAAATCCATAGAATTGGCATTACCCAAGACAGAACAAACAAACACATAAAGAGAGAAAAGAAAATATCGAAAACTCGTTTTATATAAAAGTTCTCAGGAAACTCAAAAGGTAATTTTTGAACGTTTAAAACCAGAAGTGTATCATCATAAAAAGCAATATTTTGATTTTTACTAAATAACTCGTTGGTTTCTGGTATTAGCTTTAAATCTATATTTTTATCTAGTGCAAACTTCTTAATCTCTTTAATTTTGTCGTTACTCAAATAAGATAGGGAACAATAAATTTCGTCTACCGCTTTTTCATGCGCAAACTCCAAAGCTTTATTTATCGTTCCTAAATACTCCTTTTTCTTATATATTTTATCGGAGAAAAAACCTAAATAATGGTACCCAAGATTAGATTTACTTTTAAATAGTTTTATAATATTTTTTGAGGATTGGTCATAACCTAAAACTATGGTTGTTCTGTAATTATTTCCTAAAGACCTGTATTTTCTTAAAAGGTAAAACCAGATGACTTTAGTAGTAGAGATTAGTGTAATTATAGATACTAATGTAATAAATTGGTTTCCTATTTTTTGTCCTTCTTTAAAGAAACCAAAAAATGCAAAATAGCCGATAATAAAAATTATAAATTGAAAAGTAAGTAATTTAAAAATGCTTAATATTCTAGTATACCTTCGTACTTTATAAAAACCAGTAAAATTTGCAGTAACTAACCAAAAAATAAAGATATAAGTTAAAAAAGTAAGGTTAAGATACTCTTTATCTCGAATATATAAAACAACAATTAGAAGTAGTAAAATATCTACTATAATTTGTAATGGGCGTATTAAATAGGAGTATCTTTTTTTCAAATTATTTACGATAGTATTGCAAATATATATTTTCTAAAGATGTTATTTTTTTATCAATTAGATAAAACTTTTCAAATAAGTTTCTAGAGCTTTTTTCCATAGAATCTCTAATATCTTTTTTTTGTAACAAATAACTAATGGTATTTGCTATTTCTTCTGGATTTTCTTCCACTAAAAATCCGTTTTCATTTGGTATTACTAGATCTTTATTACCATCTACATTAGTTAAAATACAAGCTTTTTGTAAAGCCATTGCCTCTAAAACAGCATATGGCATGCCTTCGTATCTAGATGTTGAAATATAAAAAACACTATTTCTTAAGATTTGTAAAGATGCTTCTCTTTCTATCCATGGTATTAAAGTAATGTTTTTGTCTAAATTGTTGTTTTTAATAACTGAATTTATTCGATCTAATTCTGGAGAGTAAAAACCTACACCCAGTATAACCAAATGAATATTAGGATGCTTTTTTTTAGCAAGTTGAATGCTTTTAATTAAAAGTGCAGTATTTTTTTGGAAAGAAGGCCTACCAACAGAACAAATGTAAGTTACAGGTAATTTGTAAGACGTAACATTGTATGAAACGGTAAGAACATCTTGTATGGAGTTATTCCATAGTTTTACTTTATTTTTAGGAATATTAAGATCATATATGGCTCTATCGTATTCCGATTGTGAACAAGCTATAGTTATTGCAGGTAAATATGAAAACCATTTTTCTATCGTTTTATAAACCCTTTTTTTAAACCCAGAAACACTTAAAAAAGAATAAGCGTTTGGCGTGTAAAAAGTAGGGATTCCTAATAAAAAACCCACTAATCTTCCAAGTAAACCAGCTTTTGCACTGTGGCAATGCAAAATATCTGGTTTACTTTTTTTTACAATTCTATAAATTTGAACAAACGTTTTAAAATCGTTATAAAAATGTATGCTTCTTTTTAGATTTGCATGATAGGTTTTAATTGGCTGCTGGACTTTATTTAGAAGAGCAATATTATTGTCATTACTATTTAAAATAACCTCGTTTTTAAACTGCAATGCGTCTAAATTTCTAATAATAAGCTTCATATGAACACCAACACCAGCCAAAGGCTTTCCTATATGTATTATTCTAATCATTTATAAAGTGCTCTTTTTATAAATTTTTAACTAAAGTTACATTATTTTTGATGTTCATTTTTATTTTGTAGAGGTTTATTGAATGATTTATATTAATGGTAGATTTTTAACGCAATCCTTAACAGGAGTTCAAAGATATGCAATAGAAATATGCAAACAATTACCAAAAACAATTAATGGACAGTCTTTAGTTTTATTGATTCCTAAAACTGATTTTTTAAAATTCGAAGCGTTAGATCATCTAAGTGTTATACAATTTGGATTTTTTAAAGGAAATCTCTGGGAACAAATAGATTTGCCTATTTTTCTTAAAAAAAGAAATGCTAGTCTTTTGTTAAATTTTGGAGGAATTGGTCCTGTTTTTTATAAAAATAAAATTACGTACATACACGATTTAGCTTTTAAACATTCTCCAGAATCATATGCCTTTCTTTTTCAGAAAATGTACCAATTTTTAATTCCAAAGAGTGCTAAAAACTCTAAGAAGATTCTCACGGTTTCAGAATACGTAAAGAAAGATATTTACGCAACCTATTCCTATAAAAATGTAGAGGTTGTTTACCCAGCAATATCCCCTAAGTTTTCTACCAAAGGTATGGAACGAGAAAAAATTATTTTGGCAGTTTCATCATTAAGCCCAAGAAAAAATATTAAAAGAGTTATAGAAGCATTTTGCAAATTAGAAACAGATTATAAGTTGGTGTTTATTGGTTCTGCAGAAACTACTTTTTCTAATTTTAATATTGACGATTATAAAAACAAAAACAGTATTATTTTTACTGGCTATTTAAAAGACAATGCAATTATTGACTATTACAGAAGGGCTTCTGTTTTTATATACGCCTCTATTTCAGAGGGTTTTGGTATTCCTCCCTTAGAAGCACAGGCTTGTGGTTGCCCTTGTTTGGTTGCCAATGTTACATCGTTACCTGAAGTGTACAAAGACTCTGTAGAGTATTGTGATCCATATTCTGTTGATGACATCAAAAATAAACTAGAAAACTTAATTCATAACCAGGCTTTAAGAGATTCTTTAATAAAAAAAGGCTTAGAAAACACCCAACGTTATAGTTGGAAAGAATCTGCAAAAAAACTATTAGATATTATAATTGCGGAAACTAATTAACCTGCTTTTGTTGGCTATTTACTACATAAAAGAGTGTTATAAACAAGCTAAAAAAAAGCACTCCATCAGATCTTTCTAGAATATTTTCCGTGCAAAAAACAAAGCTAACTAAAGAAATTGTAAAGAAAAGCAAAGGTTTTTTTTGTTGTATAGACTTTTTAAAAATCACAAAAAGAAGGGTTAAAAAAGACAAAAAACCTAATATTCCAGAAGAAAGTGCAAAAAACAAAAACTGATTATGACTGTTATACGTTCGCCAAGTATAAATTTTAGACGCTAAAACATCAGTATAGCAATAGTTTAGTTTGTCTTGCACATCTCCTATACCAGCACCAAAAAATATATTTTGTTTTAGTATGGTAAAATCGCAAAAGTAAATACCATTTCTAACATTTGTGGAATTGTAATTGGAAACATTATTTTCATTTTTTAAAATAGAAAAACCAGTAGTATAATATTCTTGAAAGCGAATCTTTATTGGGTTTTTAGTAGCAAAAAGAAGTACGATTGTAAAAGCAGTTACAGAAAGAAAGATGTATCTAGATTTTTTACTGCCCTTAAAAAACAAAACGAAAACAAAGAATAAAGATAGAAATCCACCAACAATTGGCATCTTCGGTGTTATCATTACTAACCAAGCTGTAAGCGTTAAAAAAACTAGAGAGGACAAAAATATATAAGCCTTTTTCTTTAATTCTCTAATATTCTTTCCTAGGTAGAATAAGCAAAAAACTATCCAAAGTCCTTGATATGTTGTATGCGTTCTAGTTATATCTATAACATGATTTCGAAATCTTCTTACCTTAATTTGGTTTATTTTATCTTGACTAAGTTCTGTAAGACTTTCAAATCCATTCGCTTGCAATTCTTGTGTTGTTATGTTAGCAAATAAAGTTTCATAGTTAATAATTACATTCCCAATTTGAAAAACTACTAAAATAAAAACAGCTGCTATAAATACAAATATGTATTTATGTATTAGTTGTTTTGTTACTAAATCTCTATTACTTAAAATAACAACAGGAACTAGTAAAAAAGTAAGCATTTTCTGTAAAAGATCTATGCCTGCATTAGTGTTTTCTGAATATAATAAGGATACCATCAAAAGGAAAAACGGTAACGAAAAAAGTATAAGATCTAACTTATATCTTCTCTTCTTTTCTTTTCTTTTATATGTAAAAACTAAAATTCCTAACAAGATAAAAACTGCAGTTACCACACTTCTTAAACCAAAACTAAGTATTGGAAAAAGACATAAAATAGGCAAAATACCCAAGTATAATTTAGTGTAGAGGTTATGCATCTGTAATAGTGGTGTCAGATTTTTTGTTCATAAAGAAAAGAGGAAATAAAGCTAGAAAAACGATACTTTGCGTTATACTTACAAAAAATCCTGCGAAAAAGAAGGCTATCATTACAAACAGAAAACGATTGTTATTTTTACTTTTTTCCAGTACAAAAAGTAAAAACAAGAGTATTCCTACAATACCAGAAGAATAATATAAAAACAACCAATAACTATCTAATGTTGCAATAAAGCCATCACCCCTAACTGCACCTCCAATAGTACCTATTGCACCTCCATAAATAGGATTATGCGCAACACTAACATTATTTTGCCACAAATAAAAACGCTCTATTAATGATTCTGTAGATAAAATATCAAACTTAGAAAGAACTATACCTAGAGCTATGAGAATAGGCACTCCTATTTTTAGTACTAATATCAATATTTTTAAATTCTTTTTTTTGGTGAAGAATTTTAAAAACTCATAAACAATAAAAACCAAATAAGCACTTCTTACAAAAGAAAAAACCAACGGTATAATTGCCAAATATTTTTTTCTTTTAAACCTTTTATGCCTGTCCATAAACAGGTAAGAAATTACACTAAAATAACCCACAGATGCAGCATCACCAATTAATGCTGGCGATCTCCAAAACTGATAAAAGTTAGAGATTTTAAAATTATATTCAGGATCTGTACCCCAATAAAATCGCCCTGTAATTAATTTCATATATTCAATTGGGCCAACATAGCTGGTAATTGCAATAAAGATAGTATTTAAAATTAGTAGATAAAATAAGAGCTGAAGTAGATTATACCATTGCTTTTCTGTTATTTTAATTTGATGAAAAATAAAAATTAAAAAAAATAAAAAGAAGACTTCTCTAAAGGCTAGATACGCGCTCTGCACACTATCTACATTAAAAAGCATTACTACAAAAAGAACAGAGAAATATCCAAAAAATAATATATCTAAAAATGTAAATGTTATTTGTTTCACCTTTTTTAAGGTAAAAAAAGCAATAACTAATAAAAAAGATATTGGATGAAGGTATTTCTTTAACTCCCAATTTCCGGCATAATTAAAAAGGATAAAAAACAAAACCCCTTGTGTAGCTAGAATTTGCAGCAAAATGCTACTATAAAATAATTTATGTAGCTTTAATTTCATGAGTTACTTTTTAGAACTTTTTTAAAAACTTCTTCATACTTTTTAGCCGTATTATTTAGAGACATTGTTTCTAAAAACTTTTTATTAAACTTAAAGTTACTTAAAATAGAATTGTCTTTAAGTATGGCTGATATCTTTTCAGTAAAGTTGTTTTTATTTGGTTGAAATAAAAACCAAGAATTATCTTTCATAAGTTCTGGTATACCACCTTTACTTGCTGCTAAAACTGGTACTTGATTCATCATTGCTTCTATAATAATTCTACCAAAAGGTTCTTGCCATAGAGAAGGCACAATTAATAAATCTATCTCAGAAAAAAAAGTATTTTTCTCTTGATATCCAAGAAATGAAACGTTATTTATTTTGTAATTGGTTTTTAATTTTTCATGATATTTTTTTTCGCCTTCTCCTGCAATTTTAAGTATCCAATTTTTGTTCTTAAAATTTTGCAAGTTTTCTAATAAAAACCCAATGCCTTTAGAGGGTTGTAACTGCCCTAAAAATCCAAAAACTATGGTGTCTTTTTTGGTTTTTTGGGTGATTTTTTGGTTTATATTGAATTGGAATCCATTATAAATTACAGATGATGGCGTATTGTTAAAATACCCCTGAGATGTGTGATTTTTTAAAATATAGTTACTAATACCAACAACATAATCTACATTATGACTATTGATTTTTTTTAAATTGGTAAGTAATTTACACTCTAAACAAAGAGATTTACAGGATTTAGGGGATTTATATTTTGTAGATTTAATACACTGTAAATAATAATCTCTTAAAGTATGTACAATAGGTATATTTATTTTTTTTGCAACAGACCACACACAAGTAGAAAAGCCACTTAAATTATTTGTAAAAAGAACATGTGGTTGTACTTCATTAAATATGGCTGTAAAAAAGTTGTCATAAGCAGTATTGTTAGCGTCTTTTTTATGCCATAGTATCTTTTGTAATGAAGATTTATTTTGTTTATCAAATGGCCAATACACATTTTCTATTTTTAAGCTTCTAACCTGTACACCATTTACCGAATACTCTGCATTTTTCTTATCTAAACATATTACCAAAACTTCGTTTCCGAGCGCAAGAAATTCTTCTGCCAAACTTTGCACAGATTCTTCTGCTCCACCAATTCTATTTGGGCTATAAAGAGTATTAACTATAACAATTCGCATTAAAATTTATCTAAATTCTTTTCTTTAGCGTCTTTTAGTGCTCTAAGATACACTTTATACACTTCATTTTTAGAGGTGTATAAAAACATAAAAAAAGTAAAGAGTATTTCGTTTAATTTATACATAAATGGATTGGTTACTAAGTTCTCTTTTTCGAACAAAACTCGATTTCTAATGGAGTAGTAAACGCGTAAATGAGAAGAAGAATTCATGTTTTTGAAAAAGTTTTGCTTCTTATTAACAGACCAAGAAGTTTCTATATCTCTTACTACAGCATCTAATAAAAGTAAAATTTTATAGTTTTTTTTGGTGAACTGGTAGCTCCAATCATGATCATCTACGTATAAGAAATAATGTTCTTTTGGATACGAAACGTTTTGTAAAATTTTTTTCGGAAAAAACATTCCTCCATATGGAGCACAAGCTACTATTCCTTGTCGTATTGAGTGATCATTTGGTGTTACTTTACCAAAAAACTTTTTTAATTTTTCTAGAATATGAAATCCAGAAAAACTGTTTTTTGCTCCAAGAACTAGATTAGGATTCTTTTGCTGAATTGCTTTTTTAAATTGACTTCTATCTGGTCTGTAACATAACAATGCAGCAACATCTGAAGATTTTTTTATCCAAGTTTCTTTTAAAACAGAAATGCAATTATCTTCTAGTTTATTATCATCATCTAACAACATGATGTAATCGTTAGTAAGAGATTTAGCAAACTGCATACCTTGCGTAAAACCTTTTGCAGAGCCCACATTGCATTTATTAGTTATGATATGAATTTGATTTTTATTTTTAGAAAATTCAATCAGCTTATTTTTACTAGAGCTATCAGAATTATTATCTACAATAACAATATTAGTTACATGTTGTTCTATACAAGAAACTAAAACTTGTTTTAAGTAAGTAAAACGATTTGCATAGGTTACTATTACTGCAGTTATTGTCATAAATAGTTATTTCTTTCTAATACCCATTGTAGGTATCGTTAAAACGCCGGTTCTTTTTTTAGCAATTAATACTCGAATACAGTTTTCTAATACCATGGTAAAAGACGTTGCTATAGCAGCACCTATGATACCATAACTATTTATAAGAATAAAATTTAAAATAATATTCAATATTAAAATGATGCCTGTTAGTGAACTAAATATTTTTTCGTTTCCACTCATAATAAGTAAAATACCAGAACAACCTGTAGAAACATTAAAAAATTGACCAATACTCAATATCATTAAAATGGCGTATGCTTCTGTAAATTCTTCCCCCCAAAAGGATAAAAAACTATTTCCTAAAAAAAAGAAAAATAATACAGAAATAAGTCCTAAGAGAAATAATACTGAAGTTACATTTTGGACTAGATTTCTAATAGCATTTATTTTATTTTCTTTAAAATATGTTGCAATTCTTGGCGATAAAACTGCATTAGTTATTTGAAGAAAAAATGCAATAAATAATACCAATCTTGTAGCAACAGTATATAAACCAACATTTTCTGAGGAAGACAACCAGCCTAACATTATTATGTCTATAGAAGAAGCCAATAAAGTTGTTGCAGATACAAATAACAGTGGTTTTGCCATTTCTACCATAGATTTGTCTATGCTACTTTTAATAAAAATAGGAGAATATACTTTCTTGATGTATATAGTAGATACTATAAAAGTGAAAACTCTACTAATTGTATAAATTACAATAACACTAACTAAGTTTAGCTCTATAGCTGAAAAATATGCGAATATTAACCCAAACAAAACAAATAAAGAAGTGGTAAAATCTTTAATTAATCTGCTTTGCCAAACTTTATGAAAACCATTTACAGCAACAGCAAATACAACACTAATGGTTTGTGGCAATAATACTACAGCAGCTATTATTAAGGGTAATTTTAGCTGATTAGAATTAAAAAAATCTACTATTAAATCGGCTTCAAAAATAACGATGAGAGTTAAAAATAAAGCTATGATAGAAGTCGTTTTTAAGGCTGTATATATAGACGAACCTATAGCTTTAAAGTTATTAGCACTTTTTGCAATTGCTATTTTTTTTACCAAAACATGGTCCATACCAAACATAGAGAAAACCATAAGAATGGTTATAATTTGGTTTATTAAATTAACATCTCCAAGTCCTGATGCGCCTAAAACTCTTCCCAAAAAAATACTTGTAATTAAACGAGCAGCCATCCCTACAATTTGAATTATAGTGGTTTTAGAGGAGCTTATAAAAACTTCTTTTATCTGCTTGTTCAATTTAGTATTTTATAGGATACTTTGGCTTGCTAACTCTTTAAAGAATGGTAATTTTTTATCTTTTTCAGAAACAATAATATCTGTATCGTTTAGCTGCCAATTAATTTGTAAGTCTGGATCTTGATAATGTATACCTGCTTCACTCTCAGGATTATAATAAGCATCACATTTGTAATGTAAAATGGTATTATTTTCTAAGACAGAATACCCATGTGCAAAACCTTTGGGAACAAAAAGTTGTTTTTTATTTTCTTCAGAAATTACAATCTCAAAAGTTTCTCCAAAAGTTTTAGAATTTTCTCTAAGATCTACAACAACATCTAAAACTCTTCCTTTTACCACACGTACAAGTTTTGCTTGCGAATAAGGCTCTTTTTGGTAATGTAAACCTCTAAGAGAACCTTTATGGCTTAATGCTTCATTGTCTTGCACAAAGTTTGTAGTAATTCCTGTTTTTTTGAAAAAAACTTGCTGGTTAAAAGATTCGAAAAAATAACCTCTTTCATCATTAAAGATTTTTGGTTCTATGATGTAACATCCTTCTAGTTTTGTCGTTATCACTTTCATTAATGTAGTTTCTAAAACTATTGTTTTTGATAATTATCTAGGTAATAATTAAGCTTTATTAGCAGTAAAAAAAGCACCATTACAGCTGTAAAACCAGCTCCAAAAAGAAACATATAGTTGCTGGTTATGCTTTTTATCTTGTAGCCTTTCTCTTGAAAATTAGAAACAACATTTACCACCTCAAACTCTTCTGATCTTTCTTTAACCAGCTCTTTTAATTCTTCGCTTACCCTTCTATTCACATCAAAAAGTTCTAATTCTTTAGCTCTTCTTTGCTCTCCATCTAAACTTATGTTAGTGCCTGAAGTTTCTTTTTTTGCTTCTTCTAAAAGTGCACGCATATAAACTTTTCGAAGAGAATCTATCTGCGATAAATTTTGTTTATAAAGCGAATCTGTACTTCTTGTATTTTCGTTGTAGATAGATTTTACTTTTTTAAAGTACTGGTTGTTTGCCAAAGAAGCTACAATTTGTTTGCCTATGTTAGGAAACACATCGTTTTTCTCAGCAACTACCTCTATCTTATGAATTCTATAATCGTAGTCTGTAAAAGCGCCTTTAAATAATTCGTAATCGTAACTTTTTACAGTTGCTGTATCTATGGTGGTAACTAGTTTATCGAAAGCTTCTATAATATCATTTTCTGAAATAATTGGCTCAATTTCAAAAGTTTTTAAAGAGGCTGCTCTTTCTTGATCTAGAGAAAACAATTGTTGCAGTGTTTCTACTTCTTCTTGCTTAACCAAATCATTATAAAAAGCAATATTATTGTACAATTGTCTTGCGCTTTTAAAATTTGGTTGTACCAACATTTCCGATCGAAAAGTTGGGGTTTTATTTGCTTCTAAAAAATACCCAACAACCAAACCAATAAGAAGAGAAACACCAATTTTAACAATATTCGTTTTTACAAATATTAGAAGTACAATTAGAATATGAAAAAGGCCTTTAAAAATGTTTCCAAAAAACTGAAATAATTTGGAAAAACCTCTACCAATAATCTGAAAAAGTGTACCAAGGTCTACTTCTTCATCGTTTGTGTTTTTCTGTGAATTTGTTGACATTTATCTAAAATATTTGTTCTAAAATTTTCTGAGTAATGGCATAAGTTGGTACAACTCCTGTCATTCCCAAACCTCCAGAAGCTAAGGTTGCTCCTGTTTCTAAAGGGTTGTCTGATGCGTAATAGGCATACCTTACTTTTACATTTTCTGAAATATTACCTCTAATTCTTGATGCAGATTGAATTGCTTTTTGGTAATGTGCTCCCTCCATTTCTAGTCCAATTACATTCCAGGTTGAATTATGAAAAAATCGAAGTAAATCTTTGTTTTGTAAAGATGTTCCTAAAACAGAAACCATTGCACCATCGTATACACTAACTCCAAAACCTTCTAAATCATTCTTAGAAAGTTCGTTTTTAAAAGGGTAATTATCTGCAGTACCTTCAAAAATATGTGCAGAAGGTATCATTATATCACCTTTGCCTCCTTCTAAAATACCTGCTTTACCCATAATAGAAACAGACTGCACGTCTAGGTAAAATTTGTCTTGATCTATTTTGTATGGTTTTAACAGCTCGTCCATAGTTTCATAGGCTTGTTCTCCAAAAGCGTAATCCATAACTATGATAACATCGTCTTGCTTAACCGAATTCTGTTTGGTGAAATTTGTTTTACTTAAATCTATTTTACTAGTATCTATGATTTGCACATTAATATTTGTACCTGATGTGTCTTCCACATAAATGAGTCCATTTTTTGCAGCGTACTGCTTTACTTTTTTTTGTAGTTCTTTATTTTTAGGATTACTAAGATTTTTAAAAATTTCGAACCCTTCATAAGACGCATAGTTATCTATGGCACACTTTGCATAAATAGAATTCATAACACTGTGCATGTTAGCACTAATGATGTGAATTGGTTTGTTAATTAATTCGTTTTCTAAAAGAACTTTCTTTATGTTGTTTGCCCAAATTTCTCCATAAATATGATGCCCAATTTCTTCAATTAACACAGAGCTAAATGTTACGGATCGTTTTTCACTTTCAAAAGTTTCTTTAATTGCCAATTTACCTAACCAGTATATAAGATGAAAAAACTTGTCTTTATTTTCTTCTGATGATAAAACTGAATGAGTTGTTGCAACTTCATCAAAAGTTCTTCCTAAAATATTACCAAGATGTACAATTAAGACCTCCCTTTCTTTTTCATCTATCTTTTTATTGTTTAATACTACATTTTCTAAATGATTCCATTCTCTAATAAACGCTGTGCCTTCTTTTAAAGAAACACGGTCCATTATTTTATGAGATTCTATGAATAAAAAAGTAAGATGTGTAAGAATATCATATATCTCAGATCTTCCTCTTGTAATTTCTATATTCATTTGATCTCTGTCTATCCTATAGCAGTTTCTTCTTCTTTTAGGAGGAATAATTGGAGAGAAATGTGAGTTTTTATATCCTTCATCTGCAGTTAAATTTATAAACTGACATTCTTCTATACCTTTTGGTAATCTTTCTATCACATAAACCAAACCATCTAGTTCTATTTTATCTTCTGCAATAGAACCATAAATTTCTGGTCGTAAAAGCAGTAAAGATTTTCGAAGTGTTTCTCCAGAAATACCCATTGGTTTATAAAAACCACGACTAAATAAATGGCGCATAGAAATGTACAGTTTTTCTATTGCATTGGTAGATTCTTGCGCTCTAGTTCTTTTTTTATGTAATTTTTGCACTTTTCTTAATTTAAAGACAAATATAAAGTTATTTAACAGATAAGATTTGGTTGTACTCTTTTTGATTACTAAGAATAGTAATGGCTTTTTTAATAAATAAATCTTTATCTAAATTGTATTTGTAAAGGCCTTCTTTATAAAGATATCTTTGTATAATTTCGTCTTTAATTGCAATCTGAATACGATCTTTATTGTTAGAAATATTTTTTAGTTTATTTTTTAACAATTTTTCTTTTATTGAAACGTATTCTTTTTCTAGATCTTTATTATTTGCTTTAGTGTAAGCTTCTTTAAAGAGAGTCTCTTCTTTAGTTTTAAACGAATTGTCTTCTTCTAGATAATCTATAAAATCTTCAAAAAGAGCATTGTTTATCTCAAAATCTTCTATATTTAAATTTGGGTTTTCATAAAAATAACTCGTAGCAAAATTAAATATCGCTTTAGAATCTAATAAGGTTTCTGTTAGGTCTGTTTTCTTAGAGAATCCGATATTTACATCTGGTGTAATTCCTCCTCCATCAAAAACAGTTCTACCATTTGCAGTTTTAAAAGGGTTTTTTCCAGAATCTGAGAACTTAGGCACTTCTCCTGTTTCATCGTTTCTATTGGTGTAGTCTAATTCTTGAATGCAACGTCCGCTAGGTGTGTAATACTTAGAAATGGTAAGTTTAATTTGTGTGCCATAGGTTAATGGTTTTTGTCTTTGTACAAGACCTTTTCCGAAAGAACGTTCGCCAAGAATTATTGCTCTGTCATAATCTTGTAAAGAACCACTTACTATTTCGGATGCAGAGGCAGATCTGCCATTTATTAAAACCACAATTGGGATCTCTAAATCTAACGGATTATTTGTTCCTCTATAGGTTTTAGAGAATTCTTTAATTTTTCCTTTTGTTCTAACGATAGGACTATTCTTTGGTAAAAAGAAGTTAGAAATATTTATAGACTCTAAAAGAGAACCACCAGGATTAGAACGTAAATCAAAAACTAATTTCTGCATCCCTTTTTCTTTTAAATCTAAGAATGCCTTTTTAACTTCTGCTGATGCTTTTTCATTAAAACGCGTTAAAGTTATATAGCCTATATTTTCTGTAACCATATCATAGAAAGGTACTGGGTTTACTACTACTTTTTCTCTTGCAACTTCTTTTTGTAAAATATTATTTTGCCTTTTTATTTCTATAGTAATTGTACTTTCGTTAGCACCTTTTAAAAACATTGCTAATTCTTCTGGTTCTAAACCTTCTAAAGTTTGATTGTTTACAGAAATAATTACATCACCAACATTTAGCCCTGCTTTATCTGCTGCAAAACCTTTGTATATTTCTTTTATTTCTATGCCTTGTTCTGTATAATAAACTGCTACTCCAATACCTGCATATTCTCCTTCTCTTCTAACTCTTGCATCGTCTACATCTTGTTCGTTATAAAAAACGGTATATGGATCTAAATCCTTAAGAGTATTGGTTATTGCTTTATTGGTAATTTCTGCCGGATTAATTTCGTCTACATAGTACATATTTAACTCTTTAAACAAAGCGTTGTAAATTTCTATTTGTTTTGCAACTTCAAAGAAATTAGATTTGAAAGAAAACAATAAAAATATTGTACCAACTAATAAAACAATAAGTACATTTTTTTTTATTATAAAATGTTTCATGGTTTGTTTTTTTTAGTTTCTTGAACAAATAAATGTAGTAATTTATCCATCTTTACAGCAATTTCTTGATATGATTTTTGTTCTTTACCCAAATAAGAAATCATAAAAACATAAGGTTTGTCTATATTATTATACACAATTGCCTTTTGTAAACGATAATTTTCGCGCAATAATCTTTTAATGCTATTTCTATCAACTGCTTTTTTAAAGTTTCTTTTTGGCACCGAAAATCCCGCTTGAACAGCAAAATTTGAAGTATGTTGCGTTTGCAAATACATCATTCTTAACGGATAAGCTTTTACTGATTTGCCATCAGTATATAATTTTTCAATTAGCTTTCTGCTTTTTAAGCGTTCTTGTTTTCTTAGCGTAAACTTCATCACTACAAACATAGTTAGACTTTTGCCAAAAAAAAACATCTGCGCAAACTTGTGTATTTAAATTTACTATTTTAACAAACTTATACAATTACATTTTTAATTTATAATAAAAACTGGTTTATTAATGTCTATTATCGCAAAGAATAGGAATTATGGGCTCAGTCTTGTCTAAGATAGTAATTGATGGACAACCAAAACTTTGATTTACAAACCCAAAGAACACAGGTGCTTTATTTTTGAATAACTTACCAGTATATTGACTACCATAATCAATATTGTTTTCTGAGGTTTTGATTGGGTTTAAAGAAATACTTTCTGTTTCGCGTTGAATTTCTGAGTATATAATTTGGTTTTTTTCGTTGTTTAAAACCACTAAATAACGACAATAATTAATCTCACTTTTTCGGTAATTTAATAAGTAAAAAGTAAAGTTATCATCCAAAAAAATATAGTTACTTTGTAATTTAAACCCTTTTGCATTTAATTTGTCTGTTTCTTTTAAAACAGCATCTGGCAAATCTTTTGAATTTATTTTTTGCCAAATCATTTTTTTTAGTTGCCCTTTTGTAAACGAATTTTTATTATCTATTGAAACTATATTGTTACCAATGTTAAAATTTTTGCCCAAATCAAAACCAAACTCATAATCAAACTCTTCTCTTTTATTTTCTTTTGGGCTAAAATAAATATTGATACAAGCTATAACTGGAAGTTTACTAATCAAAAAAGAAGTAACCCTATCTTTATCAATATCATAAACAAATAAACTATCACTTTCTTTAATTGATACTCGTTTTAAAAAAAGATTTCTCTCTATCTTATTTAATACAATTGTATCTTTTGAATCATTATAAATTTCTAAAACAGGTTTTGTTATAACATTACCTTCTTTGTCATATTCATACTTAAAAAAGCTATCAGAAAGGTTAACAAAACTTGTTCTAAACTCATTTTTCTTAGATTTATAACTTGCAGAAGCATAATATAGTTTGATGCCAGATACTACTTTATTCTCAGACAGAAAACCATCAAAAACATATACAGTGTCTTGCTGATGTTCTACTCCTACCCAAGTTCCTTTGATGTTTTTTCCATCATCATTTATAGTTTCCTGTACTTCTGTTTTATAAATAACTTTAACATAAGTATTTAATGTAAATTTTCCTAAAATTTTCCCTTTGGGTTTTTCTCTAAAATTTAATCCTGACCTCGCATTTACATAAAAACATGTTGATACTTGGCAAGTTTTAATTACTTTTTTTATTCCGTTATTTAATACTTCATTTACAAAGTTTGGTTCTATTTTTTTATTTGCTTCCTTAACATTGGCCATTACGTTAAAGGAAACAAGAAAGAAAATTAAAGCACTACAAAAAATTGAAATTTTCATAGATGTATTTCTAATTATGTATTTTATTTCTAGATTATTTTCATTCTGGAATTACTACTTTTTATTAGTATTGTAATGTAAATTTAAGTAAAAAGAAAAAAGCGAAATCAGTTTTCTTCTATCCATTGTAACCAATCGTTAATTACATCTTGTAAATAGTCATTTTTCATCTTTGGATTATCAACTTTTACTTCATAACTATGTCCCAAACCAAAATAATCAAAAAAGGTAAAATTGGTCTTTTTTTCTTTTATAGTTTCTATGTGAAACATATCATTAAAAGGATAAGATTCATCTTTTGTTCCGTAAGAAATTAAAACTGGAATTTTTAATTTTAAAAGTGTTTCGTTTTCCTTTTTTGAAAAAGAATACAGCATTTTGTTGGAATCTCTGTTAGGGTTGTAATAATCTGTAGTATCATTAACTACCTCTTTCCAAGTTTGAAAATAACCATCAATTTTTGGATCTTTTTCGTTAATTTCGTTCATTCTTCTTCTGTTGATGAGTGACATCATCGTAGAAAAATAAGGCAATCCACCAGAATAAATTAAATGTGTTGGAATTGTTGAGTTTGCACAAATATTTAAAGCAACACTAGAACCTTGTGAGTGACCTGCAACCACAATTTTATTTTTATCAACCCAAGGTAGTTTTATAAGATTTTTTAAAACATCAATTCCAGTTTTTGTATAGTATTCCAAATTATTATTCTGCAAGTATTTTTCTGTATGCAAATATTTTGTTTTGTCTTTAAAAAATTCTCTTTCTAACAAGCTGTCTTTATGAGCTACTAAAGGAACTCCTGGTTTGTTAATGATTGCCAAATGATAGTCTTCCTCTACAAAACCTTCTAACATGCAAGAATAGCTTGTTCTTTGTTTTCCATTATGAATAATTAGAGGAATAGCTTTAGAGCCTTGCATATAAAAAATTAGCGGTTTCTTTTTAAACTCTTCTCCTTTTTTAGACCTTACTAAAACGTGAACTGTATCATTTTCAATGATATATTGTAAATGCCTAAATCCAAAATCTTCTGGGGTTTGCGTGAAACTTAAGTTTGACAAAGTAATAATAATAAAGATTATTAATTTTTTCATAAGGTTTGATTTATTTAAAAGACTTAATAAAAATAAATTAGTTGCAAAAAACTATGCCTAATCAAAGACATCGTTTTAAAATATTTAATATATGACTACTTTTTCGTTTTTAACAGAAATTTAAAACCCTGTTCCAGGACTATCTGGACTTTGTGCTTGCGCATTTTTAAGATTTAAAATTATGTAAGTTCCTACAGCTGTTAAAGCTACATTTTTACCAAATTTTCCTAGCTTTTTTATGGCTTCTTTTCTTCTGATATTTTCAATCTCTTTGTTAGTATTCATGGTAAATTATTTTTTTTGAAATGTTATTAGAATCGCTTTCTACATTCACGATGTAAACACCTTTTTTAATATTGTTTGGAAGCTGAAGACTCATATTTTCGTTTGTATTATCTGCTTTTTTTTGATAAAACTTGCTATCCTAAAAATTGTAGATACTAATATTTGCATTTTAAGTACCTAACAAACCAGCTATGTGTAAAACACTTCCATTTTGATGAATACTTATGGTTTTTAATTCATCGAAAGTATCTTTACTTTATAGACTATTTGCTGATGTATGAATGTAAAAACGCCCTAAATTAAAATTATTGCTGTTGTTTGCTGGAAAACCAGAAAAAGATGTAATGCCAGTTGCTATTGTTTGTAGTGAATAACCTTTTTCAAGCACAAATAAACCCTGTGAAGTTGCTGTTTTATCGTTATAATTTTCACAACCTGTTGTTTGTTCTGATGTTGTGCTTGGATTAAAAAAATCGTTATTATAAGTTGCCAAACCAGCGTTAGTAAAATCATTATTGGTTAATCCAGTTGCTATATCAGGGCTTATTGTATTAACTTCAGAATCAAAAGGACTTCCAATTAAATGCCAATCTGTATCAGAAAAATCTCTGTTGAATCCTATAAATCTTATTGCAGAAAGTATAAATCTATAGTTTCCTTTATAGATAAAAGAACCTAAAGAGTTATCTGATGCCCTAATGGAAAATGCATTATTTGGAGTTGCAGTAGCGTACAAGTCTCCGTTTAATGTAAATCTTCCATTTTCTTTAAGTGTAAGGCTAGAACCAGCATTCATTGTTAAAATTATATACTGTTCTACTTCCTTCTACAGTTAGGGAACCATTTACAATTATATCAGAGAATAAATATAAGAAATCATTTGACCAACTTGTTGCATCTTTTAAAAACTCTTGCTCTGTTAAAGATATACTACTACCTGTATGACGTAAAAGTAATCTACATAAAAATCTATCGTTTCCATCAAAAGCAGAATATAAAATTGGACCACTGGAACCTGTTGAAAACCTTCCATTTACTGATTGAAAGAAAAATTGAGTTTTATTATTGGTGTTATCACCATACAGACCTACTAATCCATTTCCATCAAAATCTTCTAAAAGCCTTACATCTTGTCCGTAAAAAGACAATGAGAAAAATAGAGAAAAGAGAAAAAAAAATATTTTTGCTTTCATAAATATAGTTTTAAATATTACTCACAAAACTATAAGGCTTAACATCAAAAACGACTACCCAGTTTGGGTAGTATTTTGTTTTAATGAGATTTACAAATAGAAAAAGTGTAGTTTCTATATACAAAAACTACACTTTTTTAAAATCAACTAACGAAAACTATTTAGCTTTCTATTTGTTGAAGTTCTCTTCTGATACCTTTTTCTCTTTCTTGTGCTTGTTCTGTTTGTGCTGTTGTTTTTTCTTTTTTAATATTTTTAGCTACATCTATAGTATTATAACAGATACTGCAATGTAAACTGCATAATAATTGTTTAAAAAGTAACATGGTTAAAGCTTATTGCAACTTAGTCTAATTTTTAATTTTGCTGCTCCCCAGCTTTGGGGTTTATTACTACCGTATTTTCTGAAGGTATAGGTATGATAACCACAAGAACCATCATTCTTTTTATACGTAAAAGAAGCATCTATTTCTTGCCATGGCTCTACGCCAATTGGTTTTACCCAACGCCATTTAGTTTGTAAATAGGTTTTTTTAAATTTTTCATCCCAATTTTTGGAATTCATAATTGTTAACATTTCATTTTCTAAAGCTAAATTTTTATAAGCTGCTGTTGGTAAATTGTTATCTGCAATAAAAGCGTTCATCATTTTATTTGCAGCTTTTTTATAATAGAGTGCTCCTTCATTTTTACCCAAATCTATACTAAATCTACCTTTATAAGTTTGGGTTTTTGTTTTTGGTCCTTTGGCATTTACAATTACATTCCATGTTTTGTTTCTTTCTGGTTGCAACGCCATCCAATCTGCAGTAAAAATTGGGGTGATATTGTTGTTATCAATATCTTTTTTGATATTTGAGTTTAAATTAGGCAGTAAAACAAACTGAACCCAAGTTTGAGATTTTGGAGTTTCTGGTGCAACTTTAACAGTATAATCTGCATTTGTTGCTGTTAAACCAGTATCATAAGGTCCATTTAGTCTATTAAATGCATCATCTTCTAATACAATTTCTAAATTTCCACTACCAGAACTTTGATTCCAACTACCAACAGCATCTTCAATAGTTGCAGGTAGATAAATTGTACCAATAATTTGATCTCCAGAGACAAAATTAGGATTGATTTCAACTGTATTTTCATTACCAGGGATGTAAGTTTTTTTTGTTAAAATTACTTTTCCAACATTTTCTTTATGAAAAGCTGATGTATAGACTGACGCCATCGTATTTTCAGCTTTTTGTAATTGTTTATTGCTAAATGCTATAACATCTTTTAACTCTTGATTTTCTCCTGCTATATTTAGCAATCCTTTTGCAACTTGTTTAACACTTTTTGCAGTAGCGGTTAAGTCCAATCCAGCGTTATTATTTGCTTTATCTAGCTTACCTATTAAAAAAGCAGGAATCTTTTCTCTATTGATAAAATCTGGGTAATCTAATAAAATGGTTTCCAATCTTTTTGCTCTTGGATTTGTTGATGTTTTTAAAGAGTTTAGTGTTTCTTGTCTATTAAAACTATTTGCAACTTTTAGAAAATCGCCACCGTTATTTAAAAAATTGTAACGATCTGGGTTTGCAATGTGATTTCCCCCAGGCATTTTCTGTCCATGATATCGATTAAAAAAACTTATTAGTAAGTTTACATCTTGCAAGTTAGATTTAGCTGATGATGTATTTCCTTGTATATTAGAAATCCTTTTACAAATCGCTGAAATATCTGCATTAGGTTCTTTGTTTAGCACTATTTGTAATGATTTTTGAGCCAACATTAACTGCATGTTTACCATATCTGAGTTGCCAGATTTTGCATACTTTTCTGCTGTTTCAATTTTCTTTTGTACGGATAGATACTGAATGTAAGCTTTGTTGCCTTTTACAATTTTTACATTTCCGCTTGAATTACAAATGTTGTTAAAATCTTGTGCCATATAGTTATGAAGACAAATAATGCTTAAAAATATTGTTAGAGAAAATAATTTATGAGATTTCATTTTTGGACATACATTTAATTACTGTCCAAATTTAGAAAGGTGTTCTTAAGGTTAAACTACCCTTTTTGGGTGGTTTTCTAATTTAGTTCTAAATCACTTTTCATAATTCTGTAACAAAGACACTTTTTTCCAATTGGATGCATGAATTCCTTTACTTTTTTCATTCCAATTTTTTTCATCACATTTTCAGATCTAGTGTTTTTTAAAGTACAAGTTGCAATAATTTCGTTTAAATTTAGTTTACCAAAACCAAAATCTAAACAAGCTTTTGCTCCTTCTGTTGCGTAACCTTTTCCCCACATACTTTTTTTTAAACGCCAGCCAATATCTATTGCTGGTGTAAATTCTGACTTGTAATCTTGGTAAGCTAAACCAATAAAACCTATGAATTCTTTTGTCTTTAGTATTTCGGTTGCGAAGTATGTATGACCAAAATGTAAGTATTGACTTTTTAGCTTTGCATATAAGTCTCTGTTTTCCTCATCCGTCAAAGTTTTTGGAAAATATTTCATAACATTATCGTCAGAGTTCATCTCGTAAAGATTTTTTACATCTTCATTTTTCCAATTTCTAAAACCTAATCTTTCTGAAGTAAATAAATAGTTGTCTTTCAATTAAATAAAATATTTAAAAGTGTCAATAATCGTTTCTATTAAATTTTGGTTATTGACTTTATTAATAGCTTATTCCTTAAAACTTACTTGTAACTTGTCGTAAATATTCTTAATGTGAAATTTTATAGTATTTGTACTGATGAACAATTGCTCTGCAATTCTTCTTTAAATCATTTCTTTAGAAAGAATTTTCGACATTTCTAAAATTCGCTTATAAGTTTCTTTACTTTTAAATTGAAATTTTCTTTATGAATTCCAATTAATTCATTGGTAACTTTTAAATAATTTTCCAATCTATCCTCTCTTCCAGCATTAATGAGCTTTAAAATGCCTTTATATCCTTTTTTTGTTTCAATTTCTCGAGCAATAATTCCTGAAATAGTAGAACGAACAGAAATTTCTGGCGCTATTTCATTATAAATTTTTTCGTTTTTACTAAAAAGATTGTAAAGATTTACGGTTGGATTTTTAGATAGATAATTTTTCAGTTCATCTACCAATCTTTTATGCGTGATTATTTCGCCATTTTTATCTGTATAATATGCATTTCCCCATAAATAGGCTAAACCTTCCTCTGCAATCCAGTTTCTATTTTCTCTTTTATTAATTTTACTTGAGTAATAATGAAACATATCATGTGAAAAGTCTTCGTTGTTCATTATTGCAAATACTTTTTTTGAAATAACACCATAACCATCTCTGTATTTTCCATTAGAAAAAAAAGAATATTCAAAACCTAAAAGTTCTAGTATTTCTTGATAATTATCGGTCATATAAAAATCTAATCTTTCTGGCTCTAACTTTAATTTTTTTGCTATTTCAGTATTTTTTTTATCAAATAATATTGCTCTTTCAGCATTAAGGCTGTCCCTAAAATGATAGGTAACATTACCAATAGTTTGTTTTTCCCAATAACGGGTTAAGTAATCAATTGGTAATGAAAATGTAAACTTATTATCATTTTTGGTAGCAATTAAGCTGATAATATATATAAGAACTGGTTCGTTTTCTTCTTTTTGAAAACTGTATGATATTTTGATAAAATACTCATTACTAGATATTGGATATACGTTTATTAATTTTTTATCTCTAAGATTTAGTACTGAACTATCTTTTGATTTTTCGTAGTTAACCAATTCTTGTAACTGCGTTTTTGTTAGCGCTGCATTTTTAAATGTTAATAGATTTTCTTTTATTTTGCCTTTTTCAATTTCTGAAAAAAAGGAATCTAAACTTTGAATAAAATTTTGTTTTGTGATAGAATCCATCACATTATTAAGATAATTTGGAACTACAACTGTTTCTTGAGCAAACACGCTTTTAAAGAAAAGAACTAAAATTATGATTATACTTTTTTTTATCATTTTTTTCTTCTTGAATTAAATTTTACTGAAATCAGGTTCTATATCAAATTTTGGTTATTGGCTTTATTAATAGCCTCTTCTTTAGAACTTACTTGTAATTTGTCGTAAATATTCTTAATGTGAAATTTTATAGTATTTGTACTGATAAATAACTGCTCTGCAATACTTCTGTAACTTTTTCCTTTTGAAAGTAGGGTTAATACTTCTAATTCTCGTTCGCTTAAATCTGCATGTACATTTTTCTTAAAAGAAGACACTACCATTTTTGCTATATTTATGCTCATGGGAGCTCCTCCTTTTTCTGCTTCACATAATGCATTAATTAATTGCTCTCCTGTTGTGTTTTTGGTAAGATATCCAGTTGCTCCTGCACACAAAGCGTTAAAAACCGTTTCTGAATTTTCGTAAACAGTTATCATTATAATATCTGTTTTTGGTCTTTTTGTTTTTATAATTTTTGTAGCTTCAACTCCATTTATACCAGGAAGTTGCACATCCATTAGTACAAAATCTGGAGTATCTTCTTTTAAGTTTTCAATTGCTTGTTCTGCAGAAATATAAGCACCAGAAATGGTAAAGTTTTCACTAGCATTAATAATATCTGTAAAAGCATCGTTCAACGTTTTGTTATCTTCAACTAGAACTACTTTTTTCATTTCAATTTTCTTTTCAAATTATTAATCCAACAACTCACTTAATCTCTTATTTAGCTTATCTCCTCTTAAGTCTCTATCTATTATTTTTCCATGCTCGTCTATAAGAAAATTGTCTGGTGTTCTATAGACACCATAAATTAAAAAAGCGTTATTTTCCTTATTTAAATCACTAACTTGTGTCCAGGTTAATTTATCTTCTTCTATAGCTTTTAACCAATCTTCTTTGTTAACTTCTTCAGAAACTCCAAAAATCTCAAACCCCTTTTTATTATAGATATTATATGTTTTAACCAAATTTTTATTTTCTTTTCTGCAAAAAACACAGTTTGATGACCAAAATTCAAGCAATACTAACTTTGCTTTAATATCAGATAGTTTTCTAATATTTCCTTTTGTATCTGCCATCTCAAAATCTACAAACATATCTCCTACCTTAGGATTTTTATTAACTTCTAGATATTTTGCTATTTTTTTTCCGTGTTGTGTACTCTTATTTTCTTCCGAAAACTTATCAAACAATGTTTTTGTTTTATCTCTTCCCCAAGTCTTTGTGTAAACAGATAATACATAAGCACTATGCAAACTGTTTGGATGATTTTTTACAAACTCCATTTCTTTTTTTAAGCGCTCTTCTCTTGTAAGAGATTTTATTTCTTTTTGTAAATTTTGACTTAATAATTCTTCATCAGAACCTGTAACAACAGCATTTCTAAAATCAGAATCTGTAGCGTCAAAAGTCATAGTACTGTTTTCTAACCACATAACGCGATATTGAGAAAAATTTTTTGTTCTAACAATAACTTGTAAAGGTGATTTTGGTAAAACTGTATTAAAAATAAACTTGTTGTTAATTATTTTAGTACTATCAAGGACTTTTCCATTTTCGTATAGATAAATAGTTGTACCTTTTTTTAAATTTTGAGTAGTTCCCGTTAATGAAAACTCATTTTTGGAATTGCCACAGGCAAATAGAATTAGTATGGATAATATATAACATGCTTTTTTCATACTATTTAGTTGTTAGTTAAGTATTTGATTTTGAATTTACAAAACTACAATTTAGTATTTAAGGACTAACTACCTTCTTTGGGTAGTTTTGATCGAAAGATTACTCTTGTTCCATTGTTATTGGATTTGATTTCTAGTTCTCCATTTATTTTTGACGCTCTTTTTTTCATGTTTTCTAAACCGTTTTCAAAAGATTTGCCCACATAGCAAAAGCCAATTCCATCATCAACCAATGAAATTTTAAGTTGTGTATTATCACAAAAAAACTGAATCTCACAATCCTTAGCTTTGGAGTGTTTAGCAACGTTGGTCATCGCTTCTTTAAATATTAAAATTAAATGACGACTCCAATAAGGTGGTAATAAAATATTAGATTCTATATTTTTTTTGATGGTAAAACTAATGTCTAGTTTGTGGAAAAAATCTTCGCCAAAATCCGATAAATAGGTAATTAACTCTTCTAAATAATCGCTTTTTGTATTGAGAGCCCAAATAAAATCTTTTGTGCCTTTGTATAAACCATCAGAGTTATCCTGAATTTTCTTTACAATTTTTTTATTTTCACTTTCTTCAATTTTTTTAGATAAAACATCAGTTAATACTGTTATACTTGCTAGCTTATTGCCTAAATCATCATGGAAATCTTGAGCAATATTTTCTCTTACGGTAGCAAGTTTGTTTTCTAACTTTAATCCTTTTTCAATAGATTTCTTTAGAGCAATATTACTTTTTCTATATTTTGTTAAGTAATAAAAAATAATAAAACAAATAAGTGTAGTAAAACCAATAACAATGAAAAGAATATCTATATTTTTTTTAGATATTTTAAGATCTTTAAAATAAGAATCTTTTTTAAGTTGTAAATTTTCTTTTTCTTTTTTTTCTAACTGGTATTTTCTCTCTAATTCAATAACACTTTTTCTTACATTGGCTTCATCTAAACTATCTTTTAGTTTAATTGCTAAATTTTTAAAATGTAAAGCTCCTTTAAAATCTTGTTGTTTTTCTTTTATTTTACTAAATAACAAATATCTTTCTACGGTAGATGGATCACTAAAAATAGATTTTAAACTAAATAGCTTTTTAATTGCAGTTTCAGATTTTTTAAGTTGATTTAACTTGTAATATGCCTCTGCCCTGTAAAAATATGCATCGTCTACTAGGTACTCAGGAATGTTTTTTTGGTAGTCATTTTCTATAATATTTACATAATCAATAACCTGTAAATATTTACTTCTTAATAGACTATTTTTTGCCAAAAACTTATAAGAGCTCGCAATCATTGAAGAATCATTAATGCTTTTAGAAAGCAATAATCCCTTTTTAAGATATGCCTCTGCATTATCAAAATTTTCTAAATTTTGATAAGTTGACCCTATATTAATTACAGTTGCAATATAATCTCTATTAATATTTGTTGAATCTGATAGTGCTAATACTTTTTTATAAATACTATTAGACTTTTTATATTCTCCTAATTTTGAAAATATACTAGCAAGATTATGTTGTTTATTTAGATATTCTGTTATGTAATTTTTATCCAACGCAATTTCAATAGCTTTAATAAGTTCTTGTGCACTGTTTTTAAAATCTCCACTTACAAAGTTTATGTATGCTTTTTGATCATAAGATACCATTAATAAAGAGTCATTTTTTATTTTTAAGGCATAAGTAAACATTTGATTTAAATAAAAATCTGCTGAATCTCTATTAGATTTTGAAACTTGATTTTTGAATTCTTTTTTTAATTGACTGAATTTTTTTTCAGTTTGGCAAAAAGTGAACGTAGCAAAAAATAAAAAAATGGACAATAAAATTTTAGTATACATTCATATAAAAATCTAACAATTATTGTAGAAATTAATAACCTTATAATTAAAACTTGTAATATTAAATAAAAAAAACCTTAATTAAACTACCCAAAATGGGTAGTTATTCTTAATTTTTTAATTTAGTTTGATGTTTTAAGGGGCACTTACTTTTTTAAGAAAGTATTATAATCTCTAATACATCAAAAATGTATAGATAATTACCCCTAATAGTTTCACTAATTCTATTAAGTACTTGCATACTGGAGCCTTAAATAACATCAAAACTAAAATCTGAGGTAAAAAATAAGAATTAAAAATTTAAATTACATAGAAAAACCTATGAACTATTTTGTAAATGCAAAATCGGGATTGTACTTTAGAAATGGCCCAAATGGAAACTTATTAGGTTATTTTAAATTAAATACTCATATTGAAGTTTTTTTTAAAACTAAAATTGTATCTGAAATAAAGGACTAAAATGAAACAAAAAAAAGTGAATAGCATGGAGTAAAAAAAGGGAAGGATACTGTTTTTGTGTTCAGTTCATTCCTATCCAATTAAATTACTTATGATAACCTTACTATCTATTTTGCTAGTCCTTATTACAAAATTTACAGTTTAGTTTTTTTAAGAATATATCAAACGTATTTAAAAAAAGCTCTTAATTATATTTGGTTTAGCTAGCCAATCATTTAGTTGTTCAAAAATATATTTTATTTCAAAGAAAGAATTTCCAATTGAGATACAGTGTGATAATAGACAATAAAATAACTTTAAGGTTTTATGTTGCTTTTTTCTCTAAATACTATTAAATCAAAAAAAGCATTGCCCTAAAACAATGCTTTATATAAATAGCTATCACTTACCCCTAAAATAAGTAATTATTTGTAAAATTAATTTTAATTTGTACATATTACACTACCCTTTTTAGGTAGTATTTCTTTATAAATTATCTTTTGAAGCTTTAATAAAAGTTATCTGTAAATTTTGTTTATTATACTTATTTAAAGTATTTTTAATTAAATATCATACTTTTAACATTTATCGATATTTTTGTTAAAAATTAAACGAATATGAAGCCTGATTTATTTCAATCCCCTGATTATTATAACATAGATGATTTACTAACCGAAGAACATAAACTAATTAGAGAATCTGCTCGTGAATGGGTAAAAAGAGATGTTTCTCCTATTATTGAAGAATATGCTCAAAAAGCTGAGTTTCCTAATCAAATAATTGGTGGCTTGGCAGAAATTGGCGCATTTGGTCCATACATCCCTGAAGAATATGGAGGAGCAGGATTAGATCAGATTTCTTATGGTTTAATTATGCAAGAAATAGAACGTGGAGATTCTGGTGTTCGATCAACTGCATCTGTGCAATCATCTTTAGTAATGTACCCTATTTATAAATATGGTACAGAAGCACAACGAAAAAAATACCTTCCAAAGTTAGCGTCTGGTGAAATGATGGGTTGCTTTGGATTAACAGAACCAAATCATGGTTCTAATCCAGGAGGAATGGAATCTAGTTTCAAAGATATGGGTGACCATTATTTATTAAATGGTGCTAAAATGTGGATTTCTAACGCTCCTTTTGCGGATATTGCAGTAGTTTGGGCAAAAAATGAAGAAGGAAGAATTTATGGTCTTATTGTAGAAAGAGGTATGGAAGGATTTTCTACTCCTGAGACCCATAACAAATGGTCTTTACGCGCTTCTGCAACTGGTGAACTTATTTTTGATAACGTAAAAGTTCCTAAAGAAAATCTATTGCCAAATAAATCTGGTTTAGGTGCTCCATTAGGATGTTTAGACTCTGCCAGATATGGTATTTCTTGGGGTGCAATTGGTGCTGCTATGGATTGTTACGATACTGCTTTGCGATACGTAAAAGAAAGAGAACAGTTTGGTAAACCAATTGCACAGTTTCAATTACAACAAAAGAAATTGGCAGAAATGATTACAGAAATCACAAAAGCACAACTTCTTGCTTGGAGACTTGGAACACTAAAGAATGAAGATAGAGCAACCTCTGCGCAAATTTCTATGGCAAAACGTAATAATGTAGAAATGGCAATAAAAATTGCTAGAGAAGCAAGACAAATGTTAGGAGGAATGGGAATAACTGGTGATTATTCTATAATGAGACACATGATGAATTTAGAAAGTGTAATTACCTATGAAGGTACACATGATATCCATTTGTTAATTACAGGTCTAGACGTTACTGGATTAAATGCTTTTAAATAATAAAAGAGAAAGATTTTTAATACGCCACAAGAGTTCTTGTGGCTTTTTTTTTTAAGATGCAGAAAGTAAAACTTGTGGGCATCTTTTACAGTTAACACCCTTTTTCTTATACTTTTCGCAACACTTACTTTTAGGCTTTATACAATTAGTAGTACAACTGCTATCACAACCTTCAGTTTGCAGACTTATGGTTTTATGTTCCTTTTTTTTAGTATAAAATATTATCATAACTTCTGCAAAAATAATTATTTATTTAGAATAAATAAAAATTATATTCCAAAAAAAAAGCAAGTGAGTATTTAAAAAAATCTTTCTAAAATTAGATAGATAGCTTAGATGATAAAATTACTTTTTTACGAAGTTAATAAACAACTCCATTCCTGCTCTACTTTCTATAGAGTTGATGCAATTCTCTAGAGTTTTGAAGGTAAAATACCTCTCAAATAAGTTTTTATATTCTTCCTTACTTCCTCCAAATGGTGGATGATCTAAATTTAAAGCACGATTAAATAATAATCCAATTAGTTTCCCTTTAGGCTTTAATAGCGCATGCATTTTTTTTACATATTGCATGCGTAAATCTGGTGCTAATGCACAAAAAAAAGTTTGCTCTACAATAATATCAAAAGAATCTTGTAAATCAAAGAAGTTGCTATGAACTAACTTATGAGAAGGAAAATTAGGAAGTCTATCTTTAATGTTTAGTAGTGGTACTTTAGCTATATCTGCAATGGTAATATTAGAAAAACCTTTTGCAAATAAGTATTCTGCCTCATAAGAATTTCCTGCACCTGGAATTAAGATTTTTATTTCTTTATCTTCAACTTGATTGAAATAGTTTTTAATTGGCGGAGAAACTTCGCCTAAATCCCAACCAGTTTTACCTGCTTTATATTTTTTACTCCAAAAGTTTTCATCAAAATTCATACAATTATTTTTTATAAAAAAAGCATTCGTAAAAGATACGAATGCTTTTAAAATCAACTAATAAAAACTAACTAAAACTATAAATTAATTCCTCTAAATCACTTTTATTTACCATGCCTGATTGTCTCCAAACTTGTTTTCCTTCTTTGTATAATACAAAAGTAGGCACACCTCTAACTTGGTATTTTGCTGCTAATGATGGATTTTTATCAACATCAATTTTTATGATTGCAACCTTATCGCCTAAATTGTCTTTTACTTCTTTTAAGATTGGAGTCATCATTTTACAAGGACCACACCATTCTGCAAAAAAATCTACCAAAACTGGTTTGTTTTGATTTATTATTTCTGAAAAGTTACTCATTACTTTGCTTTTTAAATTCAACCTTCCACACACCTCTTATTTGATTAATTGCGTATCCAACTGCTTTATCTTTTGGATATAATTTTTCTAACATAGAGTGTGTATCATCTTTAATTTGATTCTTTGTAGACCCATGGCATTGCAGACATAAACCATTTGTTGTAATTGGGTAATAGACTAAAATTTGCTGGTTCTCTTTTATAACTAAGGGTTTTGCTTCTGTATTGTTTGTAATAGCTGATTTAAACGAATTAATAATTTCTTTTTCTTTTAAAGATGCTTTGTTTTTTTGGTTTCTTGGTTTATCTGAAACACGTGATATTGATACTCCTTTTGCAATGGCTACACTATCTGTTAGTGGCAAAGCTTTTACATTACAAAAAGAAACTGCAGCAACTGTTCCATTTTGTTGTACTTGTTGCATTAAATTTTGCCCTAAAACAGATTTGGTTGCTAATGCGTACTTTAATCCTAAAGCTGCAAAAGTAGAATCTGGAGTAGAAGAATTATAGGCTTCTTGTTTTTCTTGTAATTGTTTTCTATGCCAACCAGGACCCTTTAAGTCAGTATCGTACATGTAAGCTGCAATTTTAGATATGTCTTCTTCTGCAAAAACCTGCTTTGGCATAATTCCAAATTTTTTAACTGCACCAGGCATTTTTACTTTATCGTGTGTTGGATTTTTAACCCAGTTTTGAATGGAGTTTATGAATTCTTCTTTAGTTGTACCATCGTTTAAATAATGATTTTTTATAGCAACCATTGGTGGTGCAACTCTTGAAGAACTTTTAGCAGTTGGACTATGGCATACATAACATTTATTTTCCATTAATTTTTTTCCATTACTTGCAGATCCTTTGCTATAAAAATCTTTTTTAGATGCTTGGTTTTGCCCACAACTAATAAAAAATAGAATAGATAATATGTATAAGAAATACCTCACTTTTTAAATTTTAATCAAAGTTAAGGCGAAAAATAAAAATAGATAGTAACAATAGTTACAGTGCAATTACTTTAATACTATTTCTAAAAAGCTGAATTTTATTATCGTTTTCTAGCTTTTTTAAAATTCTAGAGACTACAACTCTTGATGTGTGTAAATCTTCTGCAATTTCTTTATGCGTTGTTGTTATGGTATCGTTATGATTAACCATAGCTTTGTCTTTAAGATATTTTAACAGTCGCTCGTCCATTTTTAGAAATGCAATAGTATCTAGAGAGTCTAGCATCTCATCTAGCCTAGAGTGGTAACTTTGCAATACAAAAGCTTGCCATGTTTTGTACTTTCCTAACCATTCGCCCATTTTCTCTTTTGGAATCATAATTAGTTTTACATCAGATTCTGCAACTGCTCTTATTTTACTTTTTGTTTGTCCTAAGCAACAAGATAGTGTCATTGCACAAGTATCTCCTTTTTCTATGTAATATAAAACCAGCTCTTCGCCTTTTTTATCTTCTCGTAATATTTTTATAGCACCTTCTAAAACAAGTGGCATAAATTTTATGTACTCATCTACATCAATAATAACGGTATCTTTTTGAATTACTTTTAACGTTCCTACTTTTAGAATTTCGTTAAGCAATTCTTTTTCTAAAAAATAACCATAATATTTTTCTAACTCCTCTATATTCTGCATGTACTTTTTTATTTACATAAAAATAAAGATATTTTACTCATAAAAAAAACCGAGTTTTAAAAACTCGGTTTTTTAACTAATTAAAAACTAACAATGGGTTTTAAGCTTTCTTATCGCTGTTCATTAGTGAGTATACTACTGCAATTAATGCAATTACTACAACTACAAAAACACCAATCATTATTGTACCGTTTACCCAAGAAACTAATGGAAGATTGATTAAACTCATATTCTATAAAATTTGGGTAAACTTACTATAAAGAATAGTATAATTTTATGATAAATATCAGTTCTAGAAGTTTACATTTAAAATATCTCCACTTAACTGTAATAGTTGCAACTCAATTAATTTTGCATCGTATTTAGCATTATTGAGTGCAGTTTTTGCATTGATAAAGTTAATCTGTGCTTGTCTAAATTCTACAGAAGTAATTTGACCGAGTTTAAAACGTTCTTCTGTTCTGTTAAAGTTATTTTCTGTTGTTAAAACATTTTGCTCTTGGGCTTTTAGAATAAACAGCTGATTGTTATAATTTTCCCAAGTATTCTTTAGGTTGTTTTTCACATTAACTTTCTCTTGCTCTAAAGCTATTTGTTGATTATCTAGATTAATTTTTGCATTTGCTACTCTTGTTCTCGTAGAACCTCCATCAAAAATATTCCAGCTTAAATTTAAACCAGCGTTTAAACCATCAGAAGTAATTAATCTTGCTCCAAATGGGTTTACCAAATTTTCATTTTCTGTTCTATTAAAACCATAAGATGCATTAAAATTTAGCCTTGGTAAAAAATTTGCTTTATTTACTTTAATATTAAATTCACTAATAGCAATATTTTTTTCGCTTTCTTTTAGTGTAGCGTTGTTTGCTAAAGTTTTTAGTTCTAAATCTTCATAATTAAGAAGGCTACTGTAATCTACATCTGTTTCTACCTCATAATTGGTGTTTTTATCTACACCAAGAATTACGTTTAATCCTCTTTTTGCATTATTTAATTGTTGTTTTGCAGTGATAAAAGCAATACTATCGTTGTTAACATCTACTTGTGCATTTAGATATTCTAGCCTAGTAGATTGTCCGTAATCGTATTGATATTTTGCTCTTTGCATTCTTTTTTTAGAAATTTCTAAAGCTTCTAACAAGTTATTAGTGTTTTCTGAGAGTCTCGCAATCTGAAAATAAGCCGTATACAATTGTAAGTAAGTGTTTTCTATAGTTCTTCTAGCTTGAATTTCTGAAAGATTATAAGTTTCTTTTAACTGTTTGTAGTTGTATTTTCTACCCAAACCATCAAATAACGTATAGTTTATACCTACAGTTGCATTATAATTCTTTGTAATTACACCATTACCAACACGTTCTGCATCGTTACCAGTTTGCGGGTCTGTAAAAACAATTTTTTGATTATTGGTTCTGTAACCTGCATCTGAATTTAAGGTAGCAGAAGGTAAAAAACCACTGTTTAAAATGCTTGCGTTGTTTTCTGCTATAGAAACGTTATTTTTTGCAATCTTAACTCCGAAATTATTTTCTAAAGTAATTTCTAGTGCTTCTTGCTTTGTAAGAATTTCTTGGGCATTAGATAAAAAAGATATACCTAATGCAATTGCTAAAATTGATATTTTTTTACAGTTCATTTTCATCATATTTAGCGTGAATTACTGCTCTTTCTACTTCTTCTTTAGTAACTTTTGTACCGTATTTTAACCACTTAATTTGTACTTTAAACCAGTTTGAAGTAGATAATAATAATGGTAAAACTAAAAGTGTTAAAACGGTTGCTATTGCAATACCATATGCTATAGATATTGCCATTGGTATTAAAAATTGTGCTTGCCTACTTTTTTCAAAAATTAAGGGCGCTAAACCTGCAATAGTTGTTAAAGAAGTTAGAAATATAGCTCTAAATCTAGATTTTCCTGCAGCTACTAATGCGTCATCATATTTTAAACCTTCTCGTAAGTAATTGTTAAACTTACCTATTAAAACTAATCCATCGTTAACCATAATTCCTATTAAGGCTATAATACCTAAGAAGGATAAAATTCCTATTGCAAAATCGTGAATGTAATGCCCCCAAACTACACCAATCATACTAAAAGGAATTAGAATAATTAATAGAATTGGTTGCGAGTACGATCTAAAGGTAAAAGCAATTACGATGTATATTAGACCCAAAATAATCCACGCAACTTTTTGTACAGATTCTGTTGTTTTGTTACGCTCTCTGTTTTGTCCTTCGTAAATGGGTGTTACAGAAGTGTATTTAGACAAGATTTCTGGCATAATATTAGTTCTTAAATCTTCTAATATTTCTGTTGCACTACCTTTTAATTCTTTTAAATCTGCAGTTACTTGAATTTCTCTTTGTCCTTCTAAGTGGTTAATTGCGATATCTCCTCTTTCTATAGTATAATTTGCAATTTCAGATAATGGAATTCTTTCTCTGCTAGGAGTTAAGATTCGCATATCGTCTAAATCTTTAATAGTAGATCTATTGTTTTTATCGTATCTAACCCAAACTTTAATTTCATCTTGCCCTCTTTGAAAGCGTTGCGCTTGAAAACCAAAAAAGCCATAACGTACTTGTTGCATTACAGACTGTAGGTTTAATCCTAAGAGATAAGCGTTGTCTTTTAATTTAATTCTAACTTCTTTTATTCCTGAAGGATCGTTGTCGCTAACATCTTTTAATTGTGGATTATTTTCTAGTGCCAATTTTAACTCGTTCTTTACTGCTTTTAACTCTTGTATGTTATTTCCTAATAAAGAAATAGCAACAGGGCTACCACCAAAGTTTCCTCCAGAGCCAAATATTAAACTTTCTACACCATAAACTTTTCCTACCTTATCGCTTATAGAGTTTGTTATTTCTGGAGATGAAAAATCTCTTGCTTCTCCAGGTAATAAATTAACGGTTAGAGTGGCGTTTGCACTTCCAGGACCTACCCTTTTTATTACATTTTCTACAACTTGTAAATTACCTGTTTGTTTTGCAGTATACTCTTCATTTACTAACCATACTTTTTCTTCTATCGAAGAAATGATAGAATCTGTTATTCTTTCGTTAGTTCCTTGAGGCATAGTTAGAGTAATCTGAACTCTATCACTAGCAATTCTCGGAAAAAATGAGGTTCTAACAACACCACCTTCTATAGCCATAATACTAAATATTAAAATAGCTAGCGGAACGCTAAAAGAAAATATTTTATGTTTTAAAGAAAACTTTAAAATTGGAACGTAATAGGTGTCTCTAATTTTGCTTAACCATTCGTCTGCCTTTTTATTAATTTTCTTAAAAAAGACATCTATTTTATTTCCTTTCTGTACATGACCTGCTTCTTTTCTTTTACGATCTAATGCTTTAGAATGTGCAATATGAGCAGGCAAAATAATTAACGCTTCTACTAGAGAAACTGTTAGTGTTAAAAGCACTATGGTAGATACTTCCCCAAAAAAACTTCCAATTCTTCCATCGACAAAAAAGAAGGTAGAGAATGCAATTATGGTTGTTAAAATTGCAGATATAATTGGCGGAATCACTTCTATTGTTCCGTCTAAAGCTGCTTGAAGTTTGGTTTTTCCTAAATCGTAATAATGGTGGTAAATATTTTCTCCAATTACAATTCCATCATCTACTAAAATACCAATTACTATAATCATACCAAATAGAGAAAGTACGTTAATAGTAACATCAAATTGAGAGGCAAAAATAAACATTCCAAAAAAGGCTACTGGTAAACCAAAGGCAACCCAAATTGCAAGTCTTAAATTTAAGAACAAAGCCAAAAAGAAAAGAACTAGTAATATACCTACAATACCGTTTTCTAACAATAACTGTGTTCTTCCTTTTAATGTAATTGAAGAATCGCTAGAAACATTTAACTGGATATTTTGTTGTTTTTGGTTAAACTCGTAAATATATTCTTTTACCTTATCTGCAGAAGAAATTAAATCCTCGCTATTAGTATTATTAACGGTAACATTTATAGCAAGATTGCCATTAAAGTACAATCTATCTGGGTTTTCTGACCATGTATCTGAAACATCTGCTATGTCTTTTAAGCGTATTATTGTTCCGTTTGGCTGTGTCCTAACAATAACATTTTGCAGTTCTACTCCATAATAAGAACGATTTCTGGCTCTAATTAAATAGTCTTCTTCTGCCGTTTTAATATTACCCCCTGTAATTAATAAATTAGAATTTCTAACAGCATTAGCAACTTCTGTAAACGATAGGTTGTATGCTCTTAAATCGTTTTCTCGGATTGCAATTTCTATTTCCTCTTCTGGAAAACCGGAAATATCTACTTGTGAAATACCATCAATAGCTCTAATATCTGACTCGATATTTCTAGCATACTGTTTTAGTGACTTTAATGAAATATTTTCGCCACTTACAGAAAAACTAATGGTAGGTCTAATACTTTCTACTTTGGCAATAACTGGAGGTTCCATTCCTGATGGAAAAGAAGGTACTCTATCTACTGCATTTTTTACATCCGATAAAACAACATCTATATTTTTACCTTTAATAACCTCTACACTAACTGTTGCTGAATTTTCTCTAGAAACAGAGGTAATTCTGTCTACACCAACAATACCTTTTAAATTGTCTTCTATTTTTAGCACAACACCTTCTTCCATTTCTGCTGGTGATGCTCCTGGATAAGTTAAATTTATTTGAATTAATTGGGAGTCTACAAGCGGAAAAAAAGATGATTTCATATTAAGCGCGCCAATAGAACCAAAAACTATAAACGCAATAATAACAACATTAACAGCTACAGGATATTTTATAAAATAACTAATTACTTTACGCATGTGTTCTACTGTTTATTGTTTATTTTAACAATCATGCCGTTGAATGCACCAGGCAATGGCTGTGCTAAAATTTTTTCATTGTTATCTAAACCTTTGATGACAACTGTTTCTGCGCCAAAATAAACAGGGTTTATCTTTTTTAAGGTTAAAATACTATCATTCTGAACAGTATAAACAGCAGTATTATCTACCAATAATTTTCTAGCGATACTAATGGCGTTTTCTTCTGATTTTGCAACTACGTTTGCCTCTAAAAACATTCCTTCTCTTAAATCTGGATGGCTAACTTGAATAAATACATCTATAGTTTGAGAAACTTGATCTATTTTACCATTAATCCTAACTACTTTTCCTTGATAAGTGTTTGTCTTTTTTAAATTTGTTAAGGTTACTGAATTGCCAACTTTTAATAAATCTGTATAGGTAGCGTTTAAAGAAACTTCTAATTCATAAACACTTGTATCTATGAATTCTCCTAATTTTTGGCCTACTCTAACTAAGGTTCCTGGACTTACTAAAGCTTCTGTTAAAACTCCTGCAAAAGGAGCTTTAATTTTGTGTTTAGAAAACCTAACTTCTAAATTTTTAACGTTATAGTACGCTGTTAAAATACCTCTACCAGAAATAAAATACTTTTCTTTTTCGGATGAAAAACTAGGCAATTCTGGTGTGTTTTTTGTAACATCATACTGTTGTAAATAAGTTTGCCATTTTTCAAATTCATTTGGGAAATCTAAACGAATATCTGGTAATATTGATGTTATAAGATTAAACAAATTACTTTTCTGAGATTGTAAACTTGCTTTAAATTCTTCTGAATTTATACTTAATAAATTTTCGCCTTTACGATATGTTGTTCCTGGCTTAAATACTTTTTTAGAGTTTTGTAAGACTCCTTGTACTTCAGAAAATATGTCAATTTTGTTTTGTGCAGTTAAATTACCATTTGCAGATAAAACAATAGGCACCTCTGTATTTTGTACTTCTTCTACAAAAACGGTTTTAATTGCTTTTTTAAAAGTTGGTCTTGGTTTCTGGTTCTTATCAATAAAAAATTTACCTAGAACAACAGCTCCAATAATTAATAAAATTCCAAGAATGGATAAAACTATATTTCTCATAACTAGTTAGTTGATTAGCATATTACAATGAAAAATTCATTTTTTAGCCCTGCAAAGATAGTTTTATCACTAATTATAAGGGGTTGTAACCTTAATTTCTTTGTTAAAGAAACGTTATAATTAGAGGCAGTTAAACGTGTCTTGTGCAAATCCTTTAATTTTGTAATGTTTATTTTTGGCAATATTAAAAACCTTATTTGGAAGAAAATAATGAGTCTTATCGAGCTTTTCTTTATGAATCTGTTTCAAAGATTCCTGAGGAATATTGGCAGTTTTTAAAAAACAGCAGAAGTAACTACTTTCACCAAGATTTTATTAAAGCTATAGACAAAAACCACAAAAAGATTGGGTTTGTGTATTGTTTTTTAGTAGATTATAAAGGTATTCCTGTTGCTTTTAGTTCTATTAAAATTGTAGATCTGTATTTAGATGAAACAGAAAACAACTCTGACATTACTCTGAGTTATCTAAAAAAAATTGCCAGAAAAATACGCTTATTACCAAATAAAAAACCATTAAAGCTAATAATTAGTGGAAACATATTTGTGAGTGGAGAACATGGCCTTTATATTAAAGATGGTGTAGATAAGAAAATGATTTTTAAAGGCTTAGTAAAATCAATCTACAACTATGTCAATCAAAAACCAGAATTAAAAATAGATGCATTTTTAATTAAAGATTTCGAAAATGAATCGTTATCTATTACAAACACGTTAAAAAATTTTAATTACCATCCATTTTTGGTAGAGCCAAATATGGTAATGAATATTGATTCTAAGTGGAATTCTTTCGACGATTATTTAACAACTCTTAAAACTAAGTTTCGAGTTAAAGCAAATAAAGCAATGGAACTTAGTAAAACGTTACATATTGTAGATGTAACCACTAAAAATATACATTCGCAGTTAGAACCAATTTCTTCATTGTACAATAAGGTTGCAACAAACGCAAAGTTTAATTTAAGTAAATTTAATGTAGACGCTTACAAAGAACTAATAACAAACTTTAGCAACACCTATATTTTAAAAACACTTTGGTTAAATAATACTATGGTAGGCTTTATGTCTGGTATGATTCATAAAAATCAATTAGACGCACATTTTGTAGGTATAGATTATAATTTTAATAAAGAATATGCCATTTATCAAAAAATGTTATACGAGTATATTGATATTGCAATTAAGCAAAAACTCAATCAAATAAATTTTGGAAGAACTGCTAGCGAAATAAAAAGCTCTGTTGGTGCAAAACCAAAAGATTTAACCATGTATCTACGACACAAAAAAGGGTTTACAAACCAAATATTAAAGTTATTTTTGCAACGCATACAACCAACGCCTTTTAAGCAGAAAAAACCATTTAAAATTAATTATGAAAACCAGTAAAGAGCTTATAGAACTTTTATCTTTAAAAGAAACAGGAAATAATATTTTTTTAGGAGAAAGTGTAACTATTGGTAGTAGTATTGTTTTTGGTGGACAAGTTTTAGCACAAGCTGTTCATGCAGCTTATAACACCATTCCATCTAATCGTTTTTTACATTCGCTTCATGCGTATTTTTTAGAAGCGGGAAACCTAGATTTAGCAATAGAATTTCGTGTTACGGAAATGAGAAATGGAGGCAGCTTTTCTACTAGAAGGGTAACTGCAGTTCAAAATGACAAAACAATTTTTATTCTTGCTGCATCATTTCATAAAAAAGAAGAGGGTTTTGAGCATCAAGTAGAAATGCCACAAAACGTAAAACAGCCAGAAGAGTTATTAAGTTGGGATGATTTGATAAAAAAGTTTGGAAGTTTAATGCCTAAATCTTTGCATTCGTTTTTAAGTATAGAGCGTCCTATAGAATTTAAGCCTGTAGAAATTCCGAATCCTGTAGCACCGAAAAATAGTAAACCAATAGAACAAATATGGTTTCGTTTAAAAGGAGATATTTCTGATATGAACCTACCCTTAAAACACCAAATTTTAACCTATATTTCTGATTACAATGTGCTAAACGCTACTTTTAAACCAAATGCTGAAAAGTATAGTTTTGCAAATACCATGACTGCAAGTTTAGATCATTCCATGTGGTTTTTTAGAGATTTTGATTTTAACGATTGGATGTTATTTAGTGCAGAATCTCCAAGTGTATTTGGAGCTAGAGGTTTAGCAAAAGGAAATATTTATACCAGAGATGGCAAACTAATTGCATCTTTTGCGCAAGAAGGATTAATACGACCAATGAAAAAACAATAATTATGGATGCTTACACATATGTTTTATCAACAAACGGATTGCTATTTTTTTTAAGCTTGGTTTTTAAAGTTTTTCCGCCAAAGAAAATTAACAATTTGTATGGCTACAGAACACATAAGACAATGCAAAATCAAGATATTTGGGAGTTTGCAAACAAAGCTTTTAACGATTCTTTCTGGAAATATTCTGGCATTTCTTTTTTAGCAGCTTTGGCTCTTGCAACCTTTTCTTCTAGCCAACTTACTTGGCAACCAATGCTGTTAATTATGCTTTCTATATTGGTAAGTATTATTAAGACAGAAAGAGAAATTTCTGAAAATTTTACCGAAGAAGGCAAGCGAAAAAAGAAATCTTCTAAAAATTAGCAATTAACGATAACGATAAATTTCTACCAGGTGCAGACACGCCTGAGGCAAATTCAATGTAATGTTCGTCGAATATATTGTCTAATCTTGCTAAAAAAGTAAAATTTTCGTTTATGGTATAACTACCATTTATACCAAAAGTCATCCAACTTGGAGTGCCATAAAATATTTCTCTTTGATTGGTAGCATTAGGGTTTACAACTGGTGTTAAATCGTGGTTATCTATACCTTCTGTAATATTAAAATCGTTGATATCTTTTTTACTATTAAACCTAAATACTGCCCCTAGTTCTAGCTTATCTTTAGCATAATTTACTTCAAACTGACCAAATAATGGAGGAATAGAAGACAATGGCTCTTTTGTATCATAAGCTTTTCCTTCCGTATACGTTACAAAACCTGTTGTATTTATGGTTTTTGTTAGCTTTCCTGTATAATTAATTGTGTATCCAAAAATATAGGCTGTTCCTTTGTTTACCATATGCACGCCATTACCAAACTCACCATCAAATTCTACTTGTTTTACACTTCCATCCGCATTAAAAATAAAATCTCTTTGAATGTAATTATCTAGAAGCGTGTAATAAAAATTACCTCCAATTCTAAATCTTCTATCATTAAAATATTTACTAATACTTACTTCTACATTGTATGCATATTCTGGAGTAATAGTAGGGTTAGGAACTGTTACATTGCCAGATTTTTCTCTAACACGACCAATATCGTCTATATTTGGAGAGCGAAAACCAGAAGATAAAACACCTTTGTATTCCCAATTTAAATTGGGTTTATAAACATAACCAAATGTTGCAGTAATTGCAGAATTATTTGTCTGGATGCTCATATCATCTAAGTTTAAAAAAGTATCGTCTATCCAAGTTGCATTTTTACGAATATTTGTAAAACGTAAGCCTGTGTTTAGAGTAGATTTTTGATTGATATCTTTTCTGAATCCAATATAGGCAGCAGAACTTAAAAAATCGCTTCCACCATCTGGATATCTAGACTGCACCTTAAATATATCTGCAAATCCTGTTATTTCATTATTTTCTATTTGTAAAGTTCTGCCAAACGACTCTGATGCAACATCGTTGTAAGCAATTTCGAAACCATAAGTTAAAGACTCGTTTCTTTTTTTAGATAGATTTACAGAAAAATCGCCATTTACACTAAAAATTGCAACATTATCTATTCGATGCGATCTTCTTAAGCTATTGAATCTTCTTTGTACTCTACTTTCTTCTATATTTTGATAGGCTGCAGTTATGGTTCCATTATCCATCCAAGAGTAATTTGGGTTTAATACTAATTGCGAAGAAATTAAGAGTCTTTCTTGAGGGCCATAATACCATTCTGCAAATCGTAATGAAGAGGCATCTGTTAAATCTCCTAATTCTGTTAATCGGTCAAATCTAGGAATGTTTGAAGACGTTGAATACTGTAAATTTATTTTTAGATCGGTATTCTTAGAAAGTGGCACGTAAAATTTTTGCAATACATCTGTTTGGTTAAAACCGGTATTACGTAATAAATCTGGATTGGAATTTTTTGTTGGTGAAGCTGCGTAATTTCCATTGACATTTTCAGAGAAAAAGAAGACTCTTCCCCAATCTTTAAAACCATGTCTTCTATTTTGTCCTGCACGTAAATCTCCAAATTCTGAATAAGAAATATTGGTATATGAGGCCCATTTAGGAAAACTCAATGTAGCAGAAACATTGGTAGTGATTTCTTGATTTACAGTTGAAAATCTAGAAAAAAACTGACTTTTCACTTCTGTTTTTTCAGATAATTTTGGTGTTTTAGTATAATAATGAATCACACCTCCTAATGCATCTGAACCATAAATTACAGAAGACGGACCAAAAACAACTTCCGTTTTTTCTAGTAAATTTGGCGATAAGGTTATCGAGTTTTGTAAATGCCCTTTTCTATAAATAGCATTATTCATTCTAACACCATCTACCACAAGCAATACTCGATTCGATTCCATACCTCTAATTACAGGACTTCCTCCACCAAATTGTGATTTTTGCACACGAATTCCAGGAATTGTAGCTAATAAATCTGCTGAAGTTTGCGGAGATAATCTTTGAATATCTTTTTTAGTAACAACAGCAACTCGTTCTGCTAATCTACGTGCTTTTTCTTCTTTTTTAAAGGCAGAAATTACAATTTCATCCAATTGTTCTGATTGTTTGGTTAAAAAAACTACATAATCACGATTGGCAAGTAAACGTTTTTCAATTTTAAAAACCGCATATGAAATGTGCGAAAAAATAATAATATCATTACTATTAAAAGAAGAAACATCAACAAAACCATTTGCATTTGTAGTTAAGCTAATAGTATTTTGTTGGTTAAAAACAGATACATTTTTTATTGTTTTTCCGGTTTCTCTATCTATCACTTTAACTTGTTGCGCCATAACAAAAGTAGACACTAATAAGAAAAAAATACATAAAAACTGCTTCATCATCAATTAAATATTGTTTCTAATACTTGTAAAGATTTCGGTTTAGAAAAATTGCCCAAATGTAACTGAAAATACTGAATTATTATTTGCAAAACTGTTTGGCGTTCTTTTTTACTAAAATTCACTCTTTCTACATCATCAAAATTTATGCCCAATAGCTTTTTAAATTGGTGAAAATCGTTGTTTTTTATAACGAATTTATTACTAATACTTTGCGTAAAATTACCCTCTAGCAAATCGAAACCTGAGTAATGAGAGTTAGACATATCTGGATAAAAGCCTAAAAAGCGAGTTAGGTTTAATAAGAATAGTAAATGAAAATTAGAAACTTTATCATGATAATCTAACCAAACTAAAGCAGATTCTAAGTAGGCATAAAAATTACTATCTGCTGTCTCTTCTTGAATACTTTTAGATAGCATTTCCGATAAGAATAGTACCAAAGATTGCTTTACTATACTATTAGGAATTGTTTTATATGGATTTACAACTCGGATGTCTTTTATAGAACTTAACGCGTTTTTATTTTTATAATTAAACGAAATAGACAACTGATTAAGCACTTGAAAATAAGCTATTTTAGCTCCCTTTTTTTTTGCTTTTAAAACACCTCTTACTAAGAAAGATAAAAGGCCTAGTTCTTTGGTATAACATTTTACAATAAGGCTACTATCACCATATTTAATGGTATTTAAAACAATTGCGTTTGTTGTAATTAGTGCCATTAATTTACAATTGCTATTTTAGTAGTAGCAGTTTCAGAACCGTCTTCGTTGGTGAGTAAAACGATGTAAATTCCAGAAGCAACTTGTTGGCCTGCTAAATTTTTTTTGTTCCAAACTACTTTACCACCTTGTAATTCTTGCCCTTCTAAAACGTTAGATTCAAAAACCAAATTTCCGGCTACATCTAAAATTTTCACATTGGTTCCTTCTGGTAAATTGGTTCCATTTCTTCCATCAATAGTTACTTGTTCGTGTATTTTTAGAACAGGATTTGGGTAGGCATATACTTCTCCTAAAGATTCTCCAAAAGGGGCAACTTCACTATCGTAAGCAACAATTCCTTTATCTGTTGCTATCACAACTTTGCCAGTAGTTTTGTCTACGCTAATCTTTAGTATTCGATTGGAAGGTAATGGCGAATTTTTTGTATTAAAGTTTGCAATTGTAGTTCTACCACTAGGGTTTGTATACAAAACACCTCCGTTTTCTGTACCAAACCATTTGTTATTTGCACCATCTACAGCAATGGTATTTATTCGTTGATCGCCAAGCAAACGTTCTCCTGTTCCATTTTCTTCAATAATAATTGGCCTTGCATTTATAACTTCTTCCTCAAAAACAGAAGATGCTCTTGTAAAAACTACTATTCCAGAACGTGTACCAATCCACACCCTATTGTTTCTGTCTATTGCAATAGATAAAACATCTGTATCTGGTAAATTACCTCTATTTGGAATGTTTAAAAGCGCTCTTTTTCTATTTCCATTTTCGTTAAAAACATACAAACCGTTTCTTCTTGTTCCTATCCAAATAGAATTGCTTCTATCTATGGCTATTTCACTAATTCCCAATTGATTTGGTACCGTTTTTAAATCGCTTAAATCGAAACTTCTCCATTGCCCATCTGTGGTTAACTTTTTTAGTTCTTCGTTAAAGTTAATACTAGAAACCCAAAGATTTCCATCTGCATCAAAAGCAGTACCGCTAACACGTATAGAAACTCTTCCTGGATCTTGTGGAACGATATCTTCTAATGTACTATTTAGATGGTTATAAAATACACCTATTTCATCATTCTCTACTACTAACAAACCACCAGTTGAAACAGAGTTTATTGCTCTTGTATCTCCAAAAGAACTAATAAAAGCTTTATTTTCTTGGTTGGGATCTATACTTATGTAATTTAAGTCTATTACAGGAAAATCTGGATTAAATGGGGTGTTTATCCAGTTTTCTCCATTAAAATGACTAAAACCTCTTCTCCGTTGAATTGGAGTATACGTAATATCATAGCCTCCATAAACTACCCAAATATCTTTTTCGTTTACTGCAATAGAAAACACATCGTTATACAAAGGTCCTTCTGGATGAATTTCTTGAAAAGCAGAAGACTGGCCTGCATTAGATTTTAAAATACCAAACTCTTGGGTTGCTAAGTAAAAAATGTTTTGTGCAAAATATGCATCATTCAAACTAAAATCGAAACTATTATTACTACGTATAGTAGAAACTTCATTAAAGTTTAGATCTAAAAAAAAAGCACTTTTCTCAAGAGCAATGGCTACTAAATCTCCAGTGGTATTTAAGTTGGTTATTGGTGCTGTGAAGTTTTGTATGGTAATAAGATTGTTGGTAGTACTTAATTCATAGAGAATATTGCCTTCGGTTAGCAAAAGCTTGTTACCAAAAAAGCCAATATTGGTAAAGTTTTTTGTAGTAAAAAAGGAGTTCCAGTTTTTAAAATCTATTAATAAATTATTGGTAACATCTGCAGTAAAAATTCCATTAACAGTAGCTGCATAAATTGTTTCGTCTTTTACTACAGTTTTATTTATTTCTAGTGGTGTAGAATCGTTACCGATAAAAAAAGTATCGCCAAACTCTAGCTTTTCAATATTATATTCTACAATTGCAAATGGTGTAGATAAATATAAAATATTATTATATGAAGAGATATGATTGATTTGTTTTTCTCCTACTTGATTAAAATTAACAATATCTGAAGCGATAGTAATATTGCCATTTTCATCTATGATTTCTAACAAACCATTTTGGTAACCAATAACTACTCTGTTAAAATTTTCGCTGTAATAAAAAGCAGAAGTGGTTTCGCCAGACAAACCTTGTACCGAAGATATTTTATCTATTTCACCTGTAATTTCGTCTACTGTAAAAATGGCATTATCTGTTAAAGCATAAATGATTTCATTAACTTTAAAAAACTGTTTTACGTTATTATACGAGTAAAAGTCTTGCCAATTATTGCTATAATCTATTTGGGCAACAGAACTTATAGAAACGAAAAAAAATAAGATGTAAATTATTTTTTTCATACGTGTTTTAAGAAAATTTCAAAGATATTTAATAATTGTATAATTAACGAGAAAATCGAGTATATTAGTACAAATAAGAAAAATAATGGCCACAGAAATAGAGCGCAAATTTTTAGTAAATTCTAATCTTTTTAAAGAAGAAGCTTATAAAAAAGCTAGAATTAAACAAGGATATCTAAATAGTAATCCAGAGAGAACAGTTAGAGTTCGTTTAATTAATACAAAAGGCGTGCTAACTGTAAAAGGAAAGTCTAATAAAAGTGGAACCACAAGGTTTGAATGGGAAAAAGAAGTTGCAAAAAACGAAGCAGAAGTACTGTTACAACTAGCAGAGCCTTCTATAATTGATAAAACTAGGTATTATATAAAATCAGAAAATCATATTTTTGAAGTTGATGAGTTTTATGGCGACAATAAAGGCTTGCTTCTTGCAGAAATTGAATTAAAGGCAGAGAATGAAAAGTTTACCAAACCAAGTTGGCTGGGTAAAGAAGTTACTGGAAATTCAAAATATTACAACTCTTACTTATCTAAAACTCCTTTTACAAGTTGGTAATTACAATTTTAAAAACTGGTAGTTACAAATTGTAAATTGCTATAAAATGACTAATGGTGCCTAATAAAACAAACAAGTGAAAAATAGCATGATTAAACGGTATCTTTTTTATAGAATACAATACTGCACCAATAGAATAAAAAATACCCCCTAAAAAAAGTAGTTGTAAGTTTTCTGGAGTTAAACTAGCTATTAATGGCTTGATAAAAAAGACTATTTGCCAACCCATAAACAAATAAAGTGATGTAGATAAAAGCTTGAATCTTCCTGTAAAAAAAAGTTTTAGAATTATACCCAAAATGGCAAAACTCCATACAGCTACAAACATATACCAACCTAATTTTGAGTCTAAAGCAACCAAACAAAACGGACTATAACTTCCTGCTATTAAAACATATATAGCAGCATGATCAAAAATTTTTAATCGTTTTCTAGAAACTGGTTTAGTAGCTGCATGATAAAAGGTAGAAGCAGCGTAAAGCAATATCATGCTTAATCCAAAAACTATAAAACTAACAAGATGCCATGCATTGGAAAAAGCCATTGCTTTTACTACCAAAAAAGGAAATGCTAATGTAGCTAACAGCAAACCAATAGCATGAGACCATATGTTTAGCGTTTCTTCCTTTTTAGGATATGGGTGATTTATATTCTTTGTCATTATTAGGTCTATTGGTATCTTCCATATACTTTTTATCTTCTATTAAACTCTTCAATATCAAATTAAAAGTTTGTTTTTTAAGTTTTGGAATATCTTCTGGTTTTAATCCTTTTGTTTGTATAAATTTATGTTGATGAATTCGTAAAACTCCAGGACCACCTTTCCAAAAGTTCCAGGAAAACAATCGTTTTCCATCATAATAAATTTGAGGCACAATTGGCAACTCGTATTCGATACCCAAACTAAATGCGCCATTGTTAAAGGGTGCTAAAATTACGTTTTCTGTTGGCACCAAACCTTCTGGAAAAATAACAATACTTATTCCGTTTTTTAATTTCTTCTTTGCCAATTCGTAAACCATTTTTCTACTTTTAGGATTACTTCTATCTACCATTACTACAACTTTCTTGTAGAAGAAACCAAAAATTGGAATTTTAACAAACTCCTTTTTACCAACAAATACAATAGGGTTTTTACTTATTGCAATTAACATAAAAGGGTCTAGTAATGAAGCATGATTAGGACAAAACATGTAACTTTTCTGCCGATCTGTTTTTTCATCATAGGTAACTTTTAAACGAAACCCCATTCCATATATTAAGATTTTTGACCACAATCGCATCATTTTCCAAAACGCAGGATAAAACGACTCCTTTGCTGTTAAAATCAACAAAAAAGGAATCATAAGTAATATGGTAATTAACAATAAAATGTAAAACCACATTCGCCAAACGAATAAAAATGGAATCTTTAAAAATTGCATTGCTTGCAAAAATAGCAATATTCTCTCTGATGTTGATTTTCATCTTGAAAAACGTATTTTTGCCGTCATTAAAAAGAAAATAATTCATGGCAAGAATTTTAACAGGCGTACAAAGTACTGGAACACCACATCTTGGTAATTTATTAGGAGCTATTTTACCAGCAATAGAAATGGCAAATAACCCAAATAACGAGTCTTTTTTATTTATAGCAGACATGCACTCATTAACACAGATAAAAAATGGCGAACAACTTAGAGAAAACACTTACAGTACTGCTGCTACTTGGTTAGCTTGCGGTTTAGATATTAACAAAACTATATTTTATAGACAAAGTGATATTCCTCAGGTTACTGAATTGTCTTGGTATTTAAGCTGTTTTTTTCCTTACCAAAGACTTACACTTGCCCACAGTTTTAAAGATAAAGCAGATAGGTTAAGCGATGTAAATAGTGGTTTATTTACTTACCCAATGTTAATGGCAGCAGATATTTTGTTGTATGATGCAGAAATTGTACCTGTAGGAAAAGATCAATTGCAACACTTAGAAATAACTAGAGATGTTGCTAATAGATTAAACAATATAATTGGTGAAACATTAGTACCACCACAAGCTAAAATTCAAGAGCATACAAAATTGGTACCTGGAACTGATGGAGAAAAGATGAGTAAGTCTAGAGATAACATTATAAATATATTTTTATCAGACAAAAACTTACGAAAACAAATTATGGGTATTAAAACGGATAGCACACCTCTAGAAGAGCCCAAAAATCCGGATACAGATAACGTATTTGCACTCTACAAACTTTTGGCTACTGAAGAGCAAGCGGAAAATATGCGAAAAAATTACGAAGCTGGTGGTTTTGGATATGGACATGCAAAACAGGCGCTTTTTGAATTAATTTGTGATAAATTTAAAGAAGTAAGAGAGCGTTACAATCATTTTATGAGTCATAAAAATGAAATTGATGATGCTCTAGAAATTGGAGCTTCTAAAGCAAAAGAAGTTGCAGACAGTGTTTTAAAAAGAGTTCGTACTAAAGTCGGGTATTAAACAAGATAAAAGGAGCTTAAAAGCTCCTTTTTTTTATGCGCTTACATTCCGTATTTACAGATTATTGCGCCCATTATAGATAAGGTTACAATCCAATAGCTAGCATTTATAGCAACATACTTGAACGATTTTCTTTCAAACAAAGCTATAATTCCAATTATTGGTAAGGCTAAAAATAAGCCAGTTAAAGCTCCATGAAGTGCACCATGCTTTAGGGTTCTAAATCTATCTCCGTAATTGGTTAAAAAATCTTGGAAATACGTAAAAGCACTTCCTGTTTCTTCTACAAAACCAGGTTCACCAGCTAATGTAGAATATACTCCCATTTGATGTATTGTAACTGGTAAAAGAAATAATGCAATAAATAGGCTAAATACATAGCTTAATCCGAAAATTAAGGCCATATTTCCGCCTTGTAAAGATTCTTTAGTAAAACCCATTTCTTTCATCCATGCATTGCCAAACAAAGGCCCATACCAAACAAAACCCACTATCATAGGTACTAAAGCAGCAATAAAGAAAAATAAAAAATTAAAATCCATAATCGAAGTTTTTTGATTGATAATCAAAGATATAAAAACTTCTATTGCATTTTAGTTGATAAACTCATCTATAGCTTCATTCGGAATAAAACCTTTTAGCATTAAAAAAATGCCACAAATTATTAAGATGATCCCCATTAATCTCTTTATTCTATAAATAACAGTAGAGGTAAGTTTGCTTTTCAGTTGTTTTGCTAGAATAATTTTACCAATATCTGTAGCAAAATATCCTAAAATAATTACACCAAAATAGGAGAATATAGTATTTTGATTCATATTAAAAGTAGGCCCAATAACCAAAACAGTACCTAGCCAAAAAGCTAAAACACCAACATTAATAAAATTAATGAAGAAGCCTTTAAGCATTAGTTTAAGGTAGTTATTCTTTATAATTGGAACATCTATATCTGAAGTTTCTTTTTCGGCTTCTTTTTTATTTTGTTTGTCTAAATAAGTTATTAATCCATAAATTATTAACACAAGTCCACCAATAAAGAAGAGTCTAGGATCGTCCTTAATTTTTTCTAAAAGTGGTCTACTTCCATAGTAGGCAATTAGAATAAACGAAATGTCTCCTAGAATTACACCAACATCAAAGGCTATTGCAGCTCTTGCTCCTTTTAAAATGCTAGTCTGAATTAACATAAAAAAGACAGGGCCTATCATAAAAGCCATAAAAAAGCCAATAAGTAACGCATTTTTAAAATCGTAGATATCCATATTCTACAAAAATAAAAATTTAAACGTCATCAAAATCAACACTAATTTTTGGTGTGGTTGGATACGCTTGGCAAGTTAATACTAATCCCTCTTCAACTTCGCCATCGGTTAAAATGGTGTTTTTAGCCATTACAGCTTTTCCTTCAGTTACTTTTGCAATACAAGAACTACAAACTCCTCCTTGACAAGAGTATGGTGGATCTAAATCGTTACGCAACGCAGCTGCCAAAATATTATCTTTTTGAGACATGGTAAAGCTAGTTTCTTCATCGTCTAAAAGAATGGTAATTTCTGCTTCTCCTTCTTTTACAGCATTTACTGCTTCAGCATCTTCAGAAACAGTAAACAGCTCGTAATGAATGTTATCTTTATCAAAATTATTTGCAAGTAAGGTTTCAGAAACTGAAGTAATCATCGCTTCTGGCCCACATAAAAATGCTGCATCAAAATTGATATCCTTGTATTTATTTTTGATAAAAAAGTTGGTTATTCCTTGGTCTATTCTTCCAAATCTAGCATCTGCATTTCGTTCTCTACTATAAATGAAATCTAAATTAAAGTTTTTATGTGCTTTTGCTAACTCTAACAACTGGCTATAAAAAATAGTGTCTGCAACAGATTTATTTCCGTAAATAAGCGTAAATGTTGCTGTAGGTTCATTTTCTAACACAGACTTTACCATAGATAAAATTGGGGTAATACCAGATCCTGCAGCGAACGCAATGTAATTTTTATTTGCTTGTGGCTGTAATAAAAACCTTCCTTCAGGTTCTGCAATTTCTATAGTATCGCCTTCTTTTAATTGTGATGTGGCATATACAGAAAATGTTCCATTTTCTACAGCCTTTATAGCCACTCTATGTTCACCACTTTTAGGCGTAGAACATAAACTATATGCTCTTCTAACCTTTTGCCCATCAATTTTTTGCTCTAAGGTGATGTATTGCCCAGCTACAAAACTAAATTTATCTTTTAATTGTTGTGGTATATCAAAAGCAACAGAAACTGCATTTTCTGTTTCTTGTTGAATGTCTTTTATTGTTACCTTGTGAAAAGTTGCCATAAATTAACTTAAACTAGTTTATTTTTTATTAAATATTCTGCAATTTGAACCGTATTTGTTGCTGCTCCTTTTCTAAGATTATCTGCAACGATCCACAAATTTAAGGTATTTTCTTGAGACTCATCTCTTCGAATTCTACCTACAAATACTTCATCTTTAGTATGCGCATTTACTGGCATTGGATACACATTATTAGTTACATCATCTTGTACAACAACGCCAGGAGTTTCCTCTAAAATAGAACGTACTTCTGTGATATCAAAATCATTTTCGAACTGTACATTAACTGCTTCAGAATGCCCACCTGCTGTAGGAATACGCACAGCTGTTGCTGTAATAGCAAAGGAATTGTCTCGTAATATTTTCTTGGGTTCATTTACCAATTTCATTTCTTCTTTGGTGTAGCCATTTTCTAAAAAAACATCGCAATGTGGCAATGCATTTCTGCCTATTTTATGAGGGTATGCCATCTCTCCTTCTATACCAGCTTCTTCATTAGCTAATTGTTTTACTGCCTTTACTCCTGTTCCTGACACAGACTGATAGGTAGATATCACCACACGTTTCATGTTGTATTTTTTGTGCAAAGGTGCTAATGCCATTACCAATTGAATGGTAGAGCAATTTGGGTTTGCAATAATTTTATCTTCTGAGGTTAAAACATCGCCATTAATCTCAGGTACTACCAATTTTTTATCAGGCTCCATTCTCCAAGCAGAAGAGTTATCAATAACAGTTGTGCCAACTGCTTCAAATTTTGGTGCCCATTCTAAAGAAGTAGCCCCACCTGCAGAAAACAATGCAATATCTGGATGTTTGGCAACAGCTTCTTCTAATGTAATTATGGTATACTTTTTTCCCTTAAACAGCAGTTCTTTTCCTGCAGACCTTTCTGATGCAACAGGTAACAATTCCGTTATGGGTAAATTACGTTCTTCTAACACTTGTAACATTACTGTGCCAACCATTCCAGTTGCACCAACTACCGCTATTTTCATATAAATTACTCTTTAATTTTTTCTTTTTGCAAAGATGCTAACAAAAACAGTGCTGGCATATATTTTAAGAATAATTTACCAAAACTTTTTTAAATGTTAAATTTTAAACTTAATGTAGTAATATTACCTATTAAACTCTTTCTAACTAGATATAATAACATTTTGTTACTTGTTAAAAACTAGTACATTTGCACTTTATTTATTAATCAACCTGAAATTATTTCAGCTTAAAAAATTAGTATAGCATGCAACTGTACAATAAATTAAGCGCGAAGGAACGTGCTGCACTTATAGATGAGGCAGGTAAAGAAAGAATTACCATATCTTTTTACCAATACCATCATATTAAAAATCCACAATTATTTAGAGACAAGCTTTTTTTAGAATGGGACGCTCTAGACGTCTTGGGTAGAACGTATGTTTCTAACGAAGGCATTAATGCGCAAATTTCTGTGCCCGCAGAAAATTTTAATGCCTTAAAAGACCAATTAGATGCTATTACTTTTTTAAAAGACATACGTTTAAATGTTGCTATAGAACACGACAATAAATCTTTCTTAAAGTTAAAGGTAAAAGTTAGAAAGAAAATTGTTGCTGATGGTTTAAACGATGACACTTTTGATGTAACCAACAAGGGTGTTCATGTAGATGCAAAGAAATTTAATGAGTTACTAGCAGATCCAAACACCATTTGTGTAGATATGCGTAACCATTATGAAAGTGAAATTGGTCATTTTGATGGCGCTATAACTCCTGATGTAGACACCTTTCGTGATTCTTTAGATATTATCGAAGAAGATTTAAAAGACCATAAAGAAGATAAAAACCTGTTGATGTATTGTACTGGTGGCATTCGTTGTGAAAAAGCATCTGCTTATTACAAACACAAAGGTTTTAAAAATGTGTTTCAGTTAGAGGGCGGAATCATAGAATATACGCGTCAAGTAAAATCAGAAGGTATAGAAAACAAATTTATCGGTAAAAACTTTGTGTTTGACCATAGACGTTCAGAACGAATTTCTGAAGATGTAATTGCAAAATGCCATCAATGTGGTGCGCCATGCGATACACATACCAATTGCGCAAACGAAGCGTGTCATTTGTTATTTATTCAATGCGATGCATGTGCAGAAAAATTAGAAAATACGTGTTCTACAGAATGTCAGGAAACTATTCATTTGCCTTTTGAAAAGCAAAAAGAGCTGCGTAAAGGCAAACATGCTAGTAACAAAATTTTTAAGAAAGGACGTTCAGAAAAGTTATTGTATAAAAAATAAAAAAAGCCCCAATCAGGGGCTTTTTTATTTTAGAATATTCATGTTTTTTTCAAATTTGATTTTTTAATAATGTAAGCGATTATTGTAGACAACCACAAAAAACACAATAAACCTAAAAGCATAACAAATGCAATAAGATAATATCTTAATTTCCATTCTGAAGGAGTACCTTTTAAATGTAAGTTTGTATAGCCTAAGATAAATGTAATAGTGATAGGTGTTAAAAGGATAAAACTTCCTACTACACTATTAAAGGCTAATTTTTTCATATTAATTTATTATTTTAATGTCAGAATGTTACGTAGCCAACTAAAGCACCTGCTGCATTACCAATTGCACCACCTACAAGATAAATACCAACTACAATTTTGTATTATTCTGTTTTTTTAACTATACTTTCTTCTTAAAAAAAAGAAACCATAAATAGACAGACAGCACTAAAAAAAACATAAATAAGAAAATCAAAAAGCCAATAAAAGTAAGTTGAAAACGCCAATGCTGACTTGTGTCTTTAAGATCCCATTTTTCTACCAGCAATAAGAATGTGATTATTAGTGGTATAATACTACAAATAAAACTAAGTACTATTGGATACTTTTTCATGGTAATAACTCTTTCTCTAAAATTATAAAATTTTTATCCTCTAAAAAATCTACAACCCCTTTTCTGATATCTTGAATTTCTGGATTCTCATTTATAAAATTGACTTCAATATTGTATTTCATATAAGGTTCATATTCTTTTACAAAAAGCATTTCTTGATTAGTTTTAGCTCCTAGATATTTATATACCTGCCTTAAATTCATCTTTGTGATACTGATGTTGTTTTTATTTAAAGTAAAAGACGGTTTATCATCTGAAAAAAATGAAACCCTTTTGATTTGAAATTCGAATACATCATTTTGAATAATCTCAATATCTTTATTGGGGAACTGTAGATTGTGTATCTGTAAAATAAAAAGACTAAAATTAATTAAAGCATGAATAATTATAGATCTTTTTATTCCAAAATTAAGGGTTATCCATATTAGGATTAATGAGGTTGAGAAATAAAACAAAAAATGATTTACGATTGAAAATGAAAATTCGTCATGTTTTGCAAAATGAATACTTGCAAAAGCCAAGGCTGCTAAAATAATTGTAGTTCTTGTTGATTTATTCACCAAAATAGAGACTACCAGCCCTAAAATAAAAGATACTGCAAGTATATTTTTATAACTTATGAGAATAAAAAGGACCAATAAAACAATAGATAGTCTTTTTAAATATTTCTTATTTGAAAAATATCCTCTAAAAGCAATCTCTTCATATATAGGAGCCATGATTATCGCAAATATAGACAAAAGAACTAACGGAATATTAGATGGATTTCTAGAAGAATTTATTACATATTCATTAAATTCATTCGAAAAAAATATCAATATTAAGGAAAGGGACAGTAATAACCCTCCCATAATTAAGCTCCAGTTTTGTTTATGATTATTCATTATTTTGTCTCTCTACACAAGTAACATAACATTCAGTGTCAAACCAAGTGTCAGAAATATTAACAGTAGGAAAGCCACCGTTTTCAAAACACTGATCTACTGCAGACTGACAGATACTTTCTGGTGTATCAGCAGTTGCGTCAACAATTATTTCTACTAATTTCAATCCTAATCCTATGAAAGGGTAACACATTGGGCATTTCTTAGAAGTATTATATAGCTTTTGCTCATTCAAATTATAAGTCATGTTTTCTAAAAATTTACCATGACTAGTCTCTACATCAAAAGTGAATATAGTAGCATCAATCTCATTTATATTTTTGATAATAATGTACTCTTCCGTTTTTTGATTCTTTAAAAGTATTTGATTAAGACCACCTTTCGCACTGAATTTTTGCTCAATATCAAAATCTAAAGGATTAGCGTAACCATATGCATAATTTAGCTTAGTGTTTTCAAACTTAAAAATTGAATCTCCTTTAATTCCGTAGGTTTTAGCACCTATTTCAATGGAATTGTATTTCTTACTTAATATCAATTTTTCATAGTCAAAGGCTTCTGATTGGTAAATTTCATTTTCATTATTTGAACACCCAACAAGGAAGATAAAAAGGGTGGTGAAAAAAATTATTCTTTTCATTTTTTTTAAATTTTAATTAATAAATAAAGTCAAAAAAAGAAAGCGCGCAATTTTATAAACATTCTTTTTCTTGCTAGCAATTGTTTTGGCTTAAATTGATCATTTCTAAACCAAATACACAAAAAAAAAAGACAAAAGCAAAAAATACTGCTACTTTTTGCAAAATTTCACCATTTATGTGGAGGCAGCCTCCCCATAAATGGGGAGGGTAAAGTAAAAAAATCTATTTTTCAAGTCAAAAACAAGAAACTAAACAGCTAAAATTAGACCTTTCACTTCTCAAATCAATTTTATATATTTACTGATTATACTTTATCATTACTAACGTTTTGATAATCAAAAATATGAACCCATAAAAGCATTCGCTTTTTAAAATATATATACTTACATGGCATGTGGAAGTTGTGGTACAACAGAAAATGGCGTACCAAGAGGTTGTAAAAGTAACGGAAATTGTGGCACAGGTACATGTGGTAGTGGTAGCGAAAAATTAGCGGTAGTAGATTGGCTATCTAACCTTACCTTACCAACTGGTCAAGAACGTTTTAACATTTACGAAGTCCGCTTTAAAAACGGACGCAAACATTTCTATAGAAATCAAGATAACCTATCCCTTTCTATGGGAGATGTTATTGCAGTAGAAGGAAATCCAGGACATGATATTGGCGTAATTGCCTTAGCAGGAGAACTTGTTAAAGTGCAAATGCGTAAGCGAAACATTTCTGAAGACAGCGAAGAAATTAAAAAAATCTACAGAAAAGCCACTCAAAAAGATATTGATATTTGGCAAGAGGCAAGAGGTCGTGAAATTGAAACTCAAAGAAGAGGAAGAGAAATTATTCAAAGTTTAGGACTTCAAATGAAATTGTCTGATGTAGAATATCAAGGTGATGGCAACAAAGCTACTTTCTATTATACAGCAGACTCTAGAGTAGATTTTAGGCAACTTATTCGCGATTTAGCTAGTGCTTTTTCTATACGAGTAGAAATGAAACAAGTTGGCGCAAGACAGGAAGCAGCTCGTTTAGGAGGTGTGGGTTCTTGTGGTAGAGAATTATGTTGCTCTACTTGGTTAACTGATTTTAGAAAAGTAACAACCTCTGCTGCTAGATACCAACAATTATCTTTAAATCCGCTGAAATTAGCAGGGCAATGTGGTAAATTAAAATGTTGTTTAAACTTCGAGTTAGACACGTATTTAGATGCACTAAAAGCTTTTCCAAAACAAGATGTTGTGCTACAAACCGAAAAAGGGGATGCAATTTTTGTAAAAATGGACATCTTTAAAAAACATCTTTGGTACACTTATAAAGAAGAACGTTTTAAGTGGTTCCGTTTAGATTTAGAGCAAGTTTTAGAAATTGTTGATATCAATAAAAACGGAGAAAAAGCTGCCTCTCTAGAAGAATACGAATCCGATACTGAAGAAATACCTAAAGTTAGTTTCGAAGATTCTGCAGGGCAAGATAGTTTAACTCGTTTCGATGCGCCTAAAAAAAGCAAGCATAGAAGAAATAGAAACAAAAAGAAAACAAAAGCTAAAGCAAATAAATCAGGGGCAAGTGCTTCAAAGAAACAAGCTAGAAATTCGAAAAAACCAAATACGCCTAAAGCAGAAAACCAACAAAAGAGAAACAGACCAAACAGAAACAACAAGAAAAGGAAAAGCAGACCAAAAAACGGGAATAATGCACCAAATAAAAAATAGTCTTATTGCTTTTTTGTTGTTGAGCTGTATTTCGTGTACCGATAACGTATTGGTATCCGAATACAAGTCTATAGAAGATGCAAAATGGAAAGCAAATAAAAAAATTAGCTTTTCGTTTGCTCTAAATGACACTATTACACCTAAAAATGTATTTATTAATATAAGAAACAATAACCAATACAGTTTTAGTAATTTATTTATTATTACAGAATTATTTTCTCCAGATGGTATGATAATTGTGGATACACTTCAGTACGAAATGGCAGACGTTACTGGAAAATATTTGGGTACTGGAACAGCCAATCTAAAAGAAAATAAACTATTTTATAAAGAGAATAAAATATTCACTGCAGCAGGAGAATACCAATTACATATTCGCCAAGCAATGCGAAAAAACGGAGCAATAGAACCAATGGAATATTTAGAAGGAATACAAGATGTTGGTTTTAGTATAGAAAAAACAACTATAGAATGACAAAAAAGAAACAGGTTTCGTACAAGAAATACATCCTTATTTTTTGGGGAGTTATACTAACTGGATTCATTAGTGTAGCCCTTTTATTTTTTATTACGTCTATTGGAGGTTTTGGTCCTTTACCTACTTTCGAAGAGTTAGAAAACCCGCAAACCAATCTTGCTACAGAAGTAATTTCTGCAGATGGCGTAACAATTGGTAAATATGCTACTGAAAACAGAACTCCAATAAAATTTAAAGAACTACCAGAAAACTTGGTTAACGCTTTAGTTGCTACTGAAGACGAGCGTTTTTTCGAACACTCTGGTATAGATTTTAGAAGTTTTGCAAGAGCAGCTATTAAATTGGGTAAAGATGGTGGTGCAAGTACCATAACTCAGCAACTTGCTAAAAATTTATTTACAAAAGTTGCTTCCAGAAATGTCTTAAAGCGTATTAGCCAAAAAATGAAAGAGTGGGTTGTTGCAGTAAAACTAGAAAGACAATACACCAAACAAGAAATAATTGCAATGTACCTAAATACGCAAGATTTTATTTTTAATGCAGTTGGTATTCGCTCTGCAGCAAGAATCTATTTTGGTAAGGAAGCTAAAGATTTGGATGTACAAGAGTCTGCAATTCTTGTAGCAATGTTAAAAAATCCAAGACAATACAATCCTAATAGAGAGATATCAAAAGATAAATCGTTAAGCAGAAGAAATGTAGTTTTTGCACAAATGGCAAAAAACGGATTTTTAACAGCGTATGAAAAAGACAGTTTACAATTACTTCCTCTACAAATAAACTACACTCCTGAGAGTCATAGTGATGGTTATGCAACCTATTTTAGAACACACGTTCAAAAGATGATGCGAAATTGGGTAAAAAATAATCCAAAACCAAATGGAGAAGAATACGATATTTATAGAGATGGCTTAAAAATTTATACTACCATAGACTCTAGAATGCAAAAATATGCAGAAGAAGCTGTAAAAGAACACATGTCTAACTTACAATCGTACTTTAATAGAGAACAAAAAAGAAATAGAACAGCACCTTTTTACGATTTAGAAGAGAATCAAATTAAAAATATTTATGAGAGAGCCAAACGGAATTCAGATCGTTATTGGCGATTAAAACAGGCAGGAAAATCGAAAAAAGAAATCGATAAAATTTTCAACACCAAAGTTAAAATGAAAGTGTTTTCTTGGAAAGGAGACATCGATACTGTAATGACACCAAACGACTCTATTCGCTATTACAAACATTTTTTACGTTCTGGTTTGGTATCTATAGAACCGCAAACTGGTCATATTAAAGCTTGGGTTGGAGGTATAAACAACAAACATTTTAAATACGATGCTGTTGCACAACAAAAACGTCAGGTAGGTTCTACCTTTAAACCATTTGTATATGCTACTGCAATAGACCAACTGCGAAAGTCTCCTTGTGATAAAATTCCAAATGTATTTTATACCATACCAGCAGGAAAATATGGAATCCCAGAAGAATGGAGACCTAAAAACTCGAACGATAAGTATGGAGGAATGCTAACGTTAAAAGATGCTTTAGCAACTTCTACCAATGTAGTTTCTGCTAATTTAATAGACCAAGTTACTCCTGCTAATGTAGTGCGACTTGCAAAATCTGCAGGAATAGAAACCGAAATTAAACCAAACCCTTCTATTGCTCTTGGTGCAGTAGATTTATCGTTGTTAGAAATGGTAAGTGCCTATAGTACTTTTGCCAACAGAGGTTTGCGTGTAAAACCAATGATGATTACCAGAATTGAAGATAAGAACGGCACTGTTTTAACCGAATTTAGACCAGAAACCCAAGAGGTATTAAGTGAAGAATCTGCTTATGTAATTTTAAACTTACTAGAAGGCGTATCTAATTCAGGATCTGGTATTCGTTTACGTTCTGAATATACTTCTGCTGGAGATGCTGCTACAGGATTTCCTTACCAATTTGATAATCCTATTGCTGGTAAAACAGGAACCACACAAAATCAATCTGATGGTTGGTTTATGGGAATTGTTCCGAATTTAGCAACAGGAGTTTGGACAGGTGGTGAAGATAGAGCCACACATTTTGAAGGCATTCGTTTAGGACAAGGAGCTACAATGTCTCTTCCTACTTGGGCTTTGTATATGAAAAAGATATATGCAGACAAGTCATTAAATGTCAGTAAAGATGCGTTTGAAAAACCAGAAAATCTCTCTATAAATATAGACTGTAATAAAGTACAAAAAGAAGAGAAAACGATTTTTGAAGAAGAAGACGACACAGATTTTTAATTTTAAACAAATTTGTAATGATTAACAAAACAGTAAAAGATGTAAACGAAGCATTGCAAGGTGTAGAAAGCGGAATGACTTTAATGTTAGGTGGCTTTGGACTTTCTGGCATTCCAGAAAATGCTATCGCAGAATTAGTGAAAAGAAATGTTAGAGACGTTACTTGTATTTCTAACAATGCAGGTGTAGATGATTTTGGTTTAGGATTGTTATTACAAGGCAAACAAATCAAAAAAATGATTTCTTCTTATGTTGGAGAAAATGACGAGTTTGAGCGCCAAATGCTTTCTGGCGAATTAGAAGTAGAACTAACTCCACAAGGTACTTTAGCAGAAAAATGTAGAGCTGCACAAGCTGGTTTTCCTGCTTTTTTTACGCCTGCTGGTTATGGTACAGAAGTAGCAGAAGGAAAAGAAACTCGCGAATTTGATGGTAAAATGTACGTGCTAGAGCCTGCTTTTAAAGCAGATTTTGCCTTTGTTAAAGCGTGGAAAGGAGATACCGCTGGTAATTTAATTTTTAAAGGCACTGCAAGAAACTTTAACGCAAACATGTGTGGTGCTGCAAAAATAACAGTAGCAGAAGTAGAAGAACTAGTACCTGCAGGAGAACTAGATCCAAATCAGATTCATATTCCTGGAATATTTGTACAGCGAATTTTTCAGGGAAAAGATTATGAAAAAAGAATAGAGCAAAGAACAGTAAGACAAAGAGATTAATTATGGCTTTAGATAAAAACGGAATTGCGAAACGTATTGCAAAAGAGGTTAAAGATGGATACTATGTTAATCTTGGAATTGGTATCCCTACATTGGTTGCAAATTTTGTTAGAGACGATATAGAAGTAGAGTTTCAATCAGAAAACGGTGTTCTAGGAATGGGTCCTTTTCCTTTTGAAGGTGAAGAAGATGCAGATATAATTAATGCTGGTAAACAAACCATAACAACCTTACCAGGGGCAAGCTTTTTTGATTCGGCAACTAGCTTTGCCATGATTAGAGGTAAACATGTTCACCTAACAATTTTAGGCGCTATGGAAGTTGCAGAAAACGGAGATATTGCTAACTGGAAAATACCAGGAAAAATGGTAAAAGGTATGGGAGGTGCTATGGATTTGGTTGCTTCTGCAGACAATATTATTGTTGCCATGATGCATACCAACAAAAGGGGTGAGTCTAAATTACTGCAAAAATGTTCTTTACCGTTAACTGGTGTTGGCTGTGTAACTAAAGTAGTTACCAACTTAGCAGTTTTAGAAGTTAAAGACAATGCTTTTCACCTATTAGAAAGAGCTCCTGGAGTTTCCGTACAAGAAATTCAAGAAGTAACAGAAGGTACTTTAATTGTGAATGGAGACATTCCTGAAATGAATATATAAATGAAAAATATAAAACATATTATTCCTTTTTTATTTCCAATACTAGTTATTTTTTTTGGTATGATTATCTATAAAGTATTAGGTTACAATCCTAATTTTTATACCATTGTTATTAATATTGGAGTGGCTTACATTTTAGCGCCAAAATTTAAAATTATTCAAAAACAAGATGGTGAAGTAGAACAAATGAAATGGTTATTTTTTAAAAAAGTAACCGAAAAAAAGTTATCATGAAAATCCTATCCTACAACGTTAACGGAATTCGCGCTGCTTTAAAAAAAGGATTTATAGATTGGTTAAAAGCCGCTAATCCTGATGTACTTTGCATTCAAGAAACAAAAGCCCGAAAAGAGCAATTAGATTTAACTGTTTTTGAAGATGCTGGCTATCCATATAACTATTGGTTTTCGGGAGAAAAAAAAGGCTATTCTGGCGTTGCTATTTTATGTAAAGAAAAACCCAATCATATTGTTTACGGCACTGGAATTGAATCTATGGATTTTGAAGGAAGAAACCTAAGAGTAGACTACGATAAGCTTTCTATCATGAGTATGTATTTACCTTCTGGCACTAATTTAGACCGCTTAGAATTTAAGCTAAATTATATGGATGAAATACATGCATATGCCAATGAGTTGCGAAAAGAATTACCTAACCTTGTTATTTGTGGCGACTACAATATATGTCACGAAGAAATAGACATACATAATCCAAAAATGAAAGGTGTTTCTGGTTTTTTACCTGAAGAAAGACAATGGCTTGGAAAATTTATTGATAGTGGTTTTATAGATAGTTTTAGATACAAAAATCCTGAAAGACAAGAGTATTCTTGGTGGAGTTACAGAGCAAACGCTAGAGCAAATAATAAAGGTTGGCGCTTAGATTATGCTATGGTGGCAGAACCTCTAAAAGAACACATAGCAAGAGCTTACATTTTAACTGAGGCAAAACATTCCGATCACTGCCCTATTGCACTAGAATTATCTTTTTAGTTATGAAAAACATCACTTTACTTTTTCTTTTCATCTGCTATACAGTATTTGGCCAACAATCTACAGATAGTTTAAGTATTGCTTCAAACAGTAATTTTAGTGCTAAAGACTCTATAACTTTACAGACAAACGAAGACCTGTTTTCAGACCAAGATTTATTAAAAATAGACAGTTTATTACTAGAAGCAAAGTTTTCTTCTGCATTAATAGATACCTTAGAGTATGTGATAGACGATAAAGACATTATTGGAAATACCCAAATTGTACTATCAACAGAGCTGTTAAAATCGAGACTAAAAACCTTAAATGCACAAACGCCTTTTAATTTAGAATACAACCCTGCCTTAGAAAAAGTTATTAATAGCTATTTGGTAAATCGTAGAAAATACTATCCTGCATTTATGGCAAGGGCACAATATTATTTTCCGATGTTCGAGCAATACTTAGACCAATATGATATTCCTCTAGAAATGAAATATTTGGCTATTGTAGAATCTGCTTTAAAACCAAGAGCAAGATCTAGAGTTGGTGCTTCAGGTTTATGGCAATTTATGTATGCTACAGGAAGACAATTCAATTTAAAAGTAAGCT
>CAYZDK010000001.1:123931-161234 GCA_964477255.1 uncultured Polaribacter sp. | reverse complement strand
ACAGGAACAAAGCCTCTATCAAACATAAATTTTTGCCAAAAACGTGCATACAATAAATGTCCTGTCGCATGTTCTGAACCACCAATATATAAATCTACTTGCTGCCAGTAATTAATAGCTTCTTTAGAAAAGATTTCATTCTCATTTCTAGGATCCATATATCTGTTAAAATACTGTGAGCTTCCTGCCCAACCTGGCATGGTGTTTAATTCTAACGGAAAAACTGTTTTATTGTCAATTAAATTATTAGAGACAACTTCATTTTTTTCAGAATCCCAAGCCCAAATTTCTGCATTACCTAATGGTGGTCTTCCATCTTCTGTTGGTAAGTACTTTTCTACTTCTGGCAATTCAATTGGTAAATGCTTTGTATCTATCATTTGCGGCATACCGTCTTTGTAATAGACAGGGAAAGGTTCTCCCCAATAACGCTGTCTGCTAAATACGGCATCTCTTAATCTGTAGTTAGTTTTACCATAACCAAACCCTCTTTTTTCAATTTCATAAATAGCCAACTTTAAAGCTTTTTTATACTTTAAACCAGATAAGAAATCAGAATTTGCAATTACAGTGCCCTCTTTATCTGCGTGTGCTGCTTCAGAAATATCAACTCCTTCAAAAATATTAGGAATAGGAATATCAAAATGTTTGGCAAAATCATAATCACGTTGATCTCCACATGGAACTGCCATAACAGCACCTGTACCATAACTTGCTAACACATAATCTCCAATCCAAATTGGTACTTTTTCTCCAGTAAAAGGATGTAATGCATAGCCTCCTGTAAACACACCAGAAATTGTTTTTACATCAGCCATCCTATCTCTCTCAGATCGTTTTGCAGTAGCTTCAATGTAAGCATCTACCTCTGCTTTTTGTGCTTCGGTTGTTATTTTTGCTACTAATTCGTGTTCTGGAGCAAGTGTCATAAATGACACACCAAAAATGGTATCAGGTCTTGTGGTAAAAACTTCAATTTTATCGTTTTCAAATCCATCTACCACAAAAGAAACCATAGCTCCTTGACTTCTACCAATCCAATTGGTTTGGGAGTCTTTTAGTGGTTGAGGCCAATCTATAGTATTTAAACCATCTAACAAACGTTGTGCATAAGCTGAAATACGCATAGACCATTGGGTCATTTTTTTTCGAACAACAGGATGCCCTCCTCTTTCTGAAACACCATTAACAATCTCATCATTTGCTAACACAGTTCCTAAAGCTGGACACCAGTTTACTTCTGTATCCGATAAAAAAGTTAACCTATATTGTAATAAGATTTCTTGCTGTTTGGTTGATGAGAAGCTATTCCAATCATCAGCTGTAAATGAAATGATATCATCATCGCAAGCAGCATTTACCCTTGCATTACCCTCTTTTTCGAAAAGAGCTATTAAAGTAGAAATATCTTCTGCTTTGTCTGCATCATTATTGTACCAAGAGTTGAATAGTTGAATAAAAATCCATTGTGTCCATTTGTAATATTCAGGATTTGAAGTTCGTACTTCTCTGCTCCAATCAAAAGAAAATCCAATTTGATCTAGTTGCCTTCTGTAAGTGGTAATATTTTCTTGGGTGGTTTTTGCTGGATGTTGCCCTGTTTGAATTGCATATTGTTCTGCAGGCAATCCAAAAGAATCATATCCTTGAGGATGCAATACATTAAACCCCTTATGACGTTTGTAACGTGCATAAATATCGCTTGCAATATACCCCAAAGGATGGCCTACGTGCAATCCTGCTCCACTAGGGTAAGGAAACATATCTAAAACGTAAAACTTGGGTTTTTTGGAAGTATTCTCTGCTTTAAACGTCTTATTTTCTGCCCAAAATGCTTGCCATTTTTTTTCTATCTCTTGATGATTGTATTGCATTTTTATGTCTTTTTTGAGGCAGCAAATTTACACTTATTCTTTAAAACAGTAAATGTTACTTCTTTGTTTTTAAAAACACAAAAAAGTCTTTTTTATGACATATTTAACAGTACCTAAAGTGTTTGTTCCGTGCTTTTTGTAAATTCGTAGACCATAATACAAACCAAAATGAAAAAAATACTTCTTGCTGTTTTCATGCTATCTATGATTGGATGTAAAACAGAAAAAAATGAGACCCCAGATTTAAGTATCAACTATGAAAAAATTGAGTTAGAAAACGGACTTGATGTTATTTTTCATATCGACAAATCAGATCCTGTTGTTGCTGTAGAACTAATGGCCCATGTAGGATCTGCAAGAGAAATTGAAGGTAGAACTGGATTTGCACACCTTTTTGAACACCTTTTGTTCTTAGAATCAGAAAATTTAGGAAAAGGTGGTTTAGACAAAATGAGTGCTAGAATAGGTGGTTCTGGCGCAAACGGATCTACATCTAGAGATAGAACAAATTACTTACAAACTGTACCTAATGATGCCTTAGAGAAAATGATTTGGGCAGAAGCAGATAAATTAGGGTGGTTTATAAATACGGTTACAGACCCTGTTTTAGCAAAAGAAAAACAGGTGGTGAAAAACGAAAAAAGACAAAGCGTAGACAATAGACCTTATGGACACACGCAATATGTTATTGGTAAAAACCTTTATCCTAAAGATCATCCATACAATTGGCAAGTTATAGGTTCTTTAGAAGATTTACAAAATGCAACCTTAGAAGACGTAAAAACTTTTTTTAAAAAATGGTATGTGCCAAATAACACTACTCTTGTTTTATCTGGAGATTTTGATATAGAGCAAGCCAAAAAATGGGTTCATAAATACTTTGATGAAATTCCTAAAGGAGAAGAAATTACACCTTTAGAAAAAAGACCTGGAATTGTAAAAGAAACCAAACGATTATACTACGAAGACAATTTTGCTAGACTTCCTGAATTAACTTTAACTTGGCCTACTGTTGAAGCTTTTCATGAAGATTCTTATGCTTTAGACGTATTGAGCAACTATCTATCTAGTGGTAAAAATGCTCCTTTAAACAAGGTTTTGGTAGACGATTTAAAGGTCACTTCTTTTCCTAGAATGTACAACAGAACCTCTGAAATTGCTGGAGAAATGCAATTGGCTGTTCGTGCATTTAACGGAAAAGATTTGGATGAAGTATTGGATGGTATTGAAGCTGCAATGGCAAAATTTGAAGAAGAAGGCATTTCTCAAAAAGATTTAGATAGAATTAAAGCAGGTCAAGAGACTAATTTTTATAGTAGTTTGTCTAGTGTTCTCGGAAAAGGCACACGTCTAGCATCTTACAACACTTATATTAACGACCCAGGTTATGCAACAAAAGACATCAAAAGAACTTTAGCAGTTTCAACAGAAGATGTAATGCGTGTTTATAACAAATACATTAAGAACAAAAACTACATTGCAACAAGTTTTGTACCTAAAAACAAGAAAGATCTAGCCTTAGAAAATTCAACGGAAGCAGAAGTTGTAGAAGAACAAATTGTTATTGGTAAAGAAGAATCTTTTGATGCTTCTGTAGCTGCAGAATATGAAAAAACACCTTCTTCTTTCGATCGTTCTTTAGAACCAGCTTACGGAAAAGCTCCTGAGGTAAAAACTCCTGAAGTTTGGAATGACCAGTTAGAAAATGGTATGGAAGTTTATGGTATTCTAAACAATGAAGTTCCTTTGGTTCAGTTTAACATTGTTATAGAAGGAGGTCAACTTGTAGAATCTATGGACAAATTAGGCGTTGCAAATTTAACCGCGCAATTAATGGAAAAAGGAACCGCTAATAAATCTGTTAGTGAATTAGAAGATGCAATTGCACAACTTGGTGCATCTATATACATTAATGCTTCTAAAGAAAACTTTAGAGTATCTGGCACAACATTAGCAAGAAATTACAAGGCAACATTAGCCTTAGTAAAAGAAATGTTGCTAGAACCAAGATGGGATGAAGAAGAATTTGATTTAATTAAAAAAAGAACAATAAGTGGTTTACGTCAACAATTAGGTAACCCAAATGCAATTGCTAGAAATGAATATAACAAACTGATCTATGGAGAAAATAATATTCGTTCTAAAAATGTAGCTGGAACTGTAGAAAGTGTTTCTTCTATTTCTCTAGAAGATGTTAAAAACTATTACGCTAGTTTTATTTCTCCAAAAGCTGCAACCATGCATGTTGTAGGAGCTTTACCTAAAGCTGATATTATAAGCTCGTTAACTGCTCTTAATGAAAAATGGAAGGGAGAAGAAATAGAAATTCCAAACTATACTACGCCAAATGCACCTAGTAAAGGAACTGTATATTTTTATGATGTTCCAAATGCAAAACAATCTGTATTAAATTTTGGTAGACCAGCATTAGCGGCTACTGACCAAGATTACTACCCTGCAACAGTAATGAATTATATCTTAGGAGGTGGGGGATTTGCTTCGCAACTTACTCAACAATTAAGAGAAGGCAAAGGATACACTTATGGAATAAGATCAGGTTTTTCTGGTTCTAAAGCCAAAGGTACGTTTACAATTTCTAGCGGTGTTAGAAGTAATGTAACCCTAGAGGCTTCACAGCTAGTTAAGCAAATCTTAGAAAATTATGCAAAAAACTATTCGGATAAAGATTTGGCAACTACCAAAGGGTATTTAATTAAGAGTAATGCAAGACGATTTGAAACTACTAGAGCTAAACTAGGGATGTTAGAAAATATAAGCTCTTACAACTGGCCTGCTTCTTACATGAAAGACAGGGAAAATATTGTAAGAGAAATAACTAAAGAAGACATTCAAAATCTTGCAAAAAAATATGTAGACCCAAATAAGATGATTTGGCTTATTGTTGGCGATGCAGAAACACAGTTAGATAGAATGGTAAAATTAGGTTTTGGAAAACCGGTATTATTAAATGAACGTCAGGTAAAAATTAAAAATTAAGTTTAAAAAAAACCACTCAAATTTGAGTGGTTTTTTATTTTATTTCAATTTAGAACTATTTCTGTAGCCTGATTTACTCTTAAACCAGTCTTTCTTGTTAGTGCCACCAGAAGTTGCCCAATCTATAAAATGATTGTAAGCTTCATCAATTCTTACCTTTTCTTTAGGAATAGCTATTTGTTCTGGTATATGCATAGCCCATGGATAACCGTTTTCTGAAATAAAATTCCCATCAGAGTCTCTATTTACACCACTAAAGCTAACATTTTTTCTACCTAAATCTGTAGTACTGTGATATGGTAAATGAATTTCGTACTCTCTCTTCATGTTTTTAATTATGAATGGGTTGAAAGGAAAATCTCCTATATCTTCTAATTCTTTAGACTTTTTAAACACTACTGAAATAGTAGTTTCTTCCATGAAGTTATCTTGATCGTCCGTAAAAATAATTACTGCATTTTTCTGCCTATTTTCGGTTCCGTTAGATTTTATATCTAAATAATCGTGTGAATATTTGGCTCCTGTTACACTTTCTATATCATTAGATTTCACTTCTTCTAATTCTATACCAAAAGCATTTGTAAAGCCAGCACCGTTAGAAATTACTTTAGTTAAAAAATCTATTCGAATAACTTCATTATCAGAATCCATTACCACTTTTGCTCTGTATCTTAGAGAAACATCGTTAAAATCATAATCTCCAAATGAAGGCCAAAGATCTTCAAAAACTACTGTTGCATACCCTGTTTTGCTAGGATAGTACATTTCAAAAGCCTCCTCTGAATTGTTTGGATTGGAATCATTTCCGTTAGAAACACCATCGTTATCGTCATCATCACCACATTTTTTCTGAAAAATAGATGTTCCTTGATTTTGATTTACCCTTCCTTTAACTTCATATTCGTCACAATAGTAAATATTTCCTGGGCCATTAACACTACCTTTTACTTCAATTTCTTTAGCATAAATAGTAGCACCATTAAGATTTAACGATCCTTTAATTTCTATCTCTTCTGCAATTATGGTAGTTGTACCACTTAAATTGGCAGAACCTTTAATCTCTAAATCTCCAAGAACTTCTACATCAAATCCATTACTGTTTAGCCCTCCACTTACCTCTGCATCATCAGCAATAAAAATATCTTTGTTAAGATTACCTTTTATTTTTTTGTCTTTTGCAGCAAAAGTAGATTTTTGTTTAACTGCTTTTTTACTGTGTGTTAAGACAATTGAATTTCCAGCAAAAGTCTCTACATAATCCGTAAATCCATTAGTACCTTTTCGTCGTATAAAAACTTTATCCGAATAACTAGGTACTTGAAGGGTTTTTACTAAAACACCATTTTTTGTTGTAGCAGTTAATCTTTCTTTGTAGATAATTCCATCTTTTACAACTTCATCAAAATTTAATTCAGCATCTTCATCAGCAACATCAGTAGTGCCAAATTGAGTATAAATCTTGTAGAACGTTCTATCTTCAGAGTCGTTAATAGTTATTATAACCTCGTTCTGTGTTTTGAAATCAAAATTTGCTGGAATTTCTAGAATTGGTTGTTCTGGATCTGGATTGGTTGTATCACCAATTTGTTCTTCTACGCTACCTACACAGGCCGAAAAGATAATTAGGATTATTAAAGTATAGAGTTTTTTTAGAGTTTTCATAATAAAATTTTAGAGTTTTACTTCTTAAAGTTACAAAACTAAGACACAAAATAGCTGTAAACTCTAACCAATAGCTAAATGGAACATTTAATAGGATAAGTGGTAATAAACTAAGGATAAGTGTAAGCCAAAAAAACACAAAAGTAGTTTGTAAATAAAAAAGATCTCATTAACAATAATGAGATCTTAATTAATTTAATTCATGTTTAATTAAAAAGAAGCCCCACTAGCGGTTACGTTTCTATCTATTTTTCGCATTAGACCTTGTAATACTTTTCCAGGACCAACTTCCATAAATTCAGTTCCTCCATCTGCTATCATAGCTTGTATAGATTGGGTCCACTTTACAGGAGCTGTAAGTTGTGCAATAAGGTTACTTTTTATTTCTTCTGGATTTGTTACTGCTTTTGCTACAACATTTTGATATACTGGACATGCAGGAATATTAAAAGTTGTGTTTTCTATTGCTTGTGCAAGCTCTTCTCTTGCAGGTTCCATTAACGGCGAATGAAATGCACCACCTACAGGTAGCAATAACGCTCTTTTAGCTCCCTTTTCTTTTAGTAATTCGCAGGCTTTTTCTACCGCATTAACCTCTCCTGAAATTACTAATTGCCCTGGACAATTGTAATTTGCCGCAACTACTACACCTTCTATTTCAGCACAAGTATCTTCTACAACTTTATCTTCTAGACCTAATACTGCTGCCATTGTAGAAGGTTTAATTTCACAAGCTTTTTGCATTGCTAAGGCTCTTTTAGAAACTAAGGTTAAACCATCTTCAAAAGACAGCGTTCCATTAGCAACTAATGCAGACAATTCCCCTAAAGAATGCCCTGCTACCATTTCTGGCGTAAAATCGTCTCCTAAAACTTTTGCTAAAATTACGGAGTGTAAAAATATAGCTGGCTGGGTAACTTTTGTTTCTTTTAACTGCTCTGCAGTACCCTCGAACATAATATCTGTAATGGAGAATCCTAAGATTTTATTTGCTTTTTCAAAGTATTCTTGAGCTAATGGCGATTTTTCGTATAAATCTAACCCCATTCCTGAGAACTGCGCTCCTTGACCTGGAAAAATATATGCTTTCATAATAAATTGTATTTATTCAGGCAAAAATAATCATTTAATTAAAAGACAAATAATCAAATGGAATATTTGTAACTTCGCTTTATGACACGAAAAGACAAATTATTGGCCAATAGAATTTACTTAATTCTTGCGGCTCTTTTTATAGCCTCTTTAGTAACGTCTAACCTTATCTTTCAAAAATTTTTTTATTGGTATCCTTTTGATATTGAAATTTTTGACATAAAACTTTTTGAAGTTTCTGTTGGTTTATTACCATATCCACTTACATTTTTAATTACAGATGTATTGTCTGAAATTTACGGGCAAAAAAAGGCTAATGAAGTAGTAATTGCTGGTATTTTCGCCTCTTTTTTTTCACTCTTAATTATTTTTGTTTCTAAAAACGCACCTGCAACACCTTGGTCTCCAGTAAACGATTCTTTATTTACTAAAGTTTTTGGTGCTGCACCACTTGCTGTTTTAGCTTCTATGCTTGCTTATTTATTTGCGCAATTTATAGATATCAGAATTTATCATTTTTGGAAAAAATTGACCAAAGGAAAACATTTATGGCTTAGAAATAACTTTTCTACATTTTCTTCTCAATTCATTGATACACTAACAGTTCTTTTGCTTCTATGCTCTTTTGGTATTATAGAATGGAAGAATTTTTTGGGACTTTTAGTTAGTGGCGTTATTTTTAAAGTGATGATTGCTGCATTAGACACCCCTTTATTATATATTATTGTTTATGCATTTAGAAAAAGATTTCATCTAGCTATTGATAAAGAATTAGACGATAATGTTTTGATGTTTTCAGAAAACGAATAAAAAACACCAACCATAAAAACCATACACTTAAGAAAATCGTACATAAAGAAAGATGAAAGAAATTATTACCTATTTATTTGTTGTAGCTTTTGTAATGCAAACACAATCGCAAACATCTGTTTTTAATAACTTATTGCAAAAACATGTTTCTAACAAAGGCATGGTAGACTATAAGGGATTTAAAAACGATTATAAAAAACTAGAAACATACATTACCTATTTAAAAAATACAACTCCAGAAAAATCTTGGTCTACTAATAAACAAAAAGCCTTTTGGATTAATGCCTACAATGCATACACTATAAAACTGATTTTAGACAATTACCCTGTACAAAGCATAATGAATATAAAGAAAAACGGAAAGTCTGCATGGAAAATACCTTTTGTAAAAATTGGAAATTTTACGTACACTTTAGACCATGTTGAACATGAAATTTTAAGAAAACAATTGTTTGATCCCAGAATTCATGTTGGTGTTAATTGTGCTTCTATCTCCTGCCCTAAATTATCTAACATTGCTTTTACAGAAGAAAATATTGATAGAGAATTAACCAAATTGATGAAAGAATTTATAAACGATTCTTCTAGAAATAAAATCACTGAAAATAACATTTTAATTTCTGAAATCTTTAATTGGTTTCAACCCGATTTTACAAAAAAATCAACACTGATAGAATACTTAAATAAATATGCTACTATAAATATTAAAAGAAATGCTAAAGTTTCCTATTTAGAATACAACTGGCAACTTAACAGTAAATAATTAATTATCTTCCTAATTTAAAACAATATTTTATGTCTAAGAATTATTACGATGCAGCAGATTTAAGAAAGTTTGGTAAAATAACCGAATGGAGTGAAGAACTTGGAAATAAGTTTTTCGATTATTACGGAAAAGTATTTGAAGAGGGTGCACTTTCTGCAAGAGAAAAATCATTAATTGCTTTAGCTGTTGCACATACAGAAATGTGTCCGTATTGCATAGATGCTTACACCAAAGATGGTTTACAAAGAGGCATCACCAAAGAAGAAATGATGGAAGCTGTTCATGTTGGTGCTGCAATTAAAAGTGGTGCTTCTCTAGTACATGGTGTACAAATGATGAATAAAGTGAATAAGCTAGAAATGTAGTATTAATGATGAAATGTAAATGATTATAGTGAATTAAAATTCAATTTAAGCAAATCACTATACATCATTTTTAATAAAAAATATGGCAACAAAATCTTTAAAAGCAAGAAATAACGATATTGCAAATACCGAAAGACAATTAGATATATTATCTAACGGAATTTTTACAGATGGTGAGTTACCAACTTTTGCGAATAAACTTAAAGAAACTAACCAGTTTCCCTTACAACCTAAAAAATTAGAAATACTTCAAATAAACTTGGGGTATATGTGCAACCAAGTTTGTGAACATTGCCATGTAGATGCAGGTCCTGATCGAAAAGAAATTATGACTACAGAAACCATGCAGCAATGTTTAGAAGTTATTAAAAAAACAGGGGCACATACCTTAGATTTAACAGGTGGTGCTCCTGAAATGAATCCAAACTTTAGGTGGTTCGTAGAAGAAGCTAGCAAAGCAGGTATTAAAGATTTTATTGTTCGTTCTAACCTAACTATTATAAGAGCAAACAAAAAATACTACGATTTACCAGAATTCTTTAAGAAACACAATGTACATGTTGTTTCTTCTATGCCACACTGGACTCGTGGTAAAACAGACAAACAAAGAGGTAATGGTGTTTTCGATAAATCTATAACAGCACTGCAAGAATTAAACGCTGTTGGTTATGGAATTGAAGGCTCTAACTTAAAACTAGATTTGGTATACAATCCTTCTGGTGCTTTTTTACCTGGAGATCAAAAAGCTTTAGAGAACGATTTTAAAAAAGCATTAAAAGAAGATTTTAATATTGATTTTCATAATCTATTCGCTATTACCAACCTACCAATAAGTAGATTTTTAGATTATTTAATTGCATCTGAGAATTACGAAGACTATATGTATGCTTTAGTAGATGCGTATAACCCTTCTGCTGTTGCAAATGTTATGTGTACCAATACCATATCTGTAAGTTGGGATGGCTGGTTGTATGATTGTGATTTTAACCAAATGCTAAACCTAAAAGTTGCTAGTAAAATAAAACATATTGCAGATTATAATGAAGATATTCTTCAAAATAGAAATATCATTATTAACCAACATTGCTATGGTTGCACTGCTGGTGCAGGAAGCAGCTGCCAAGGTACTGTAGCATAATAATTAAAACTAATTTTTGTTAAGACAAACTGCCATATTAATTTTTGCTAACACTGCAAGTAAAGAGATAGAAAATAAAGCTTTCTTATCTAAAGAAGTTGTTACTGCTCTTAACCAACATACACTGCAAGTTGTAAAAAAAACAGGGATTCCTTTTTTTCATTTTTCTGAAAAAGAACAATTTGGAGATAGTTTTGGCGAGCGTTTTACTAATGCTATTGCAACTATTTTTGCAAAAGGATACGCAAAAGTTATTACTGTTGGTAATGACACCCCTCATCTAAAAGTAGGTCACTTAAAAAAAGCTGCTACCAAATTAGAAAACACCAATTTAGTATTAGGTCCTTCTAGAGATGGAGGTTTTTACTTGATGGGAATTACCAAAGAGCATTTTTGCAAGAACACCTTTTTACACCTTCCTTGGCAGAAAAGGAATCTTACTAAAGCCATTCTAAAAGTTGCAATCACTAAGAACCATACTCCATATTTTTTAGAATACTTGTTTGATGTGGATGCTAAAATGGATGTAAAAAAAGTAATTCACAGCTTTAGAAAAGTTCCTATGAGGTGGATTTGCTTTTTTTTACTATTATCTCTCATAAAAAAAGTAGTTGACACAACAAATCTTCTTTGCACAAAAGTGCATTTTCATAATCTATTCTTTAACAAAGGCTCTCCTTTGATTTTTGTACAATAATTAGGTCTAAAGCTTTAGGCCAAGTAATAGTGAACACACAAAAATCAACTTAAATGAAATATATTTTTATGGGAATTTGTTTGCTTTATTCTAGCATTCTATTCTCCCAAAAAACAGTTTCTGGAACTGTTATAGAAAAAAACACCGGAGAAAAACTACCATTTGTTAGCGTAACAACAGACACTAAAATAGGAACAACTACAGATGAAAATGGTTTTTTTACTTTACAAGTAGGCAACAATACTTCTACACTAACTTTTTCTTATTTAGGATACAAAACCAAACAAATAACTATTGGCAATAAGAAAACATTTCGTGTAGTTTTAGAAGAAGTAGAAACCAATTTAGAAGAAATTGTTGTTACAGCACTTAACGTGAGTAGAAAAACAAAAGAACTGGGTTATGTGGTGCAAGAGCTTAAAAGCAAAGATGTTACCGCTGTAAAAACACCAAACTTCCTAGATAATTTAGCTGGAAAACTAGCAGGTGTAACCATATCTCAAGGAAGTACAGGTGTAGGATCTTCTTCAAAAATTACCATTCGTGGAGAAGCTTCTTTTTCCAACAATAATCCTCTTTTTATCGTAGATGGAACTCCAATAAATAACAACACTGTTTTTAACTTCACTAACGAAGCTGCTGCAGGTTTTCAAGAAATTGATTTTGGTAATGGCGCAATGGAGGTTAATGCAGATGACATAGCATCAATTTCTGTACTTAAAGGTCCAAGTGCTGCAGCTTTATACGGCACTAGAGCCTCTAATGGCGTTATTGTAATAAACACAAAAGACGGTAGCAAAAAACAAGGTTTAGGAATAAGTATCAATTCTACCATTACTTTTGATAGCGCTTTTCGATTACCAGATTTTCAAAACGAATATGGTCAAGGAAATTCAGGCGTTTTTGAATTTTTTGATGGTTTAGGTGGTGGAATAAACGATAACATAAGTTATTCTTGGGGACCAAGATTAGGTGTAGGAAATCTTATTCCTCAATTCGATTCTCCAGTTGTTTTACCAGACGGAACAAGTGTTAGAGCTGGAGACACCTCATTATACACAGGCCTACCAATTACTCCTACAGAATTTAATGCACAACCAAACAATCTAAAAGATTTCTATAGAACTGGTATTACTACCATTAATAACCTCGCAATAAACGATAGTTTTAATAGAGGTTCTTACCGTTTGTCCTTTACAAATTTAGATAGTGAATCCATTATTCCAGGAGTTAACTTAGAAAGAAAAACTGTAGCCTTAAAACTTAAATTTAATCCCACCAAAAAAACAAAAGTGGTTACTTCTATAAATTATGTAAATGCAAATAGCGATAACAGACCATCTAATGGATATGGCAGCGAAAATGCAAATTACTCAATTGTTGCTTGGGGACCAAGATCTTTAAATATTAATAGTTTGCGTAACTATTGGCAACCTGGTTTAGAAGGCGTACAACAATATTCTTTTAACTATACTTTTTTCGATAATCCTTTTTTTATTCTACATGAAAACACAAATTCCTTTTATAGAGATCGTGTTTTTGGAAATATTATTGCAAAACATAATTTCTCCAAACAATTAAGTGTTTCTTTAAGAACAGGTATGGATTATTCTTCCGAGAAAAGAATGTTTAAGCGAAACTTTAGTTCAAATAGATTTAAAAATGGAGCATATGCAGAACATGATGTTGCGTTTAGAGAAATAAACACAGATTTTTTAATAAATTATAAAAACACCTTTGGAAACCTAACTTTTGATGCTTCTTTTGGTGGAAACAGACTAGATCAAAATGCTTCTACGCAACAAATCCAAACCACAAATTTGGCGCAACCTGGCATTTTTAGTCTTAATAATGCAGCATCTCCAATTCAAGCTTTTAATTTTGAGAGTCAGAAAAGAATAAATTCGTTATACGGTATTGTTAAAGTAGGATATAAAGACTTCTTATTTGTAGATATTACTGGAAGAAACGATTGGTCTAGTGCGTTAGCAACTCCTTTTTCTGTAAATGATACATCGTTTTTTTATCCCTCATTATCCACCAGTTTTATTTTATCAAATGTTTTAGAATTACCTAAAAGTATTTCATTTGCTAAACTTAGAACAAGTGTTGCACAAGTTGGTAATGATACTAATCCGTATCAAACCTCAGGTGCTTTTGTATCGCAAATACCATTTAATGGACAGCCCACATTTAGCAATCAAAATTTTATACCTAACTCTAATTTAAGACCAGAAATAACTACAGCGTTTGAGATTGGTGCAGACATTCGTTTTTTTAGAGATAAAATAAACGTAGACTTTACCTATTATAATGCTACAACCAAAGACCAGATTTTATCTTTACCTATACCTATTTCTTCTGGCTTTAACCAACAAGTAGTTAATGGTGGTGAAGTTAACACACAAGGTGTTGAAGTAATTTTAGGAGCAACACCAATTTCTGATTCCAGTTTTAGTTGGAATACCACTTTTAATTTTTCTACCACTAAATCTATAATTAAAAACCTACCTCAAGAAAGTGGAAGGTTAACATTAGCGTACAGCAGAATTTACGATAGCGCCAATCAAACCGTTTGGTTTCAAGTTGAAGAAGGTGGAGAAATTGGAGATATGTACGGAACTGGATATCAAAAAAACGAACAAGGTGATTTTTTAATCGATGATAACGGCCGTTATATTGCAGATAATACTCTTAAAAAAATCGGAAATTTTAATCCAGACTTTATGTTAGGATGGAACAACCGTTTTCGATATAAAAACTTTAGTGCTAACATTCTTCTAGATTGGAGACAAGGAGGAGAAATTGTATCTAGAACAAGAGCTTTAGGTAATGTTGGTGGGCAATTAGCAGAAACTTCCTTTAGGCCTAGCTCTGGTATTGTTGCAGACGGAATTAATATAAATACAGGACAACCAAATACTATAGCAGTTTCTGCAGAAAGTTATTATCGGCAGTTTTACGATAGAAATCACGAAGAAAATAATGTGTATGATGCATCCTTTTTAAAATTAAGGCAAGTATCTCTTGGGTATACATTAGAGCTTAAAGAAGGATTTTTAGGACTTAGAGATGCTTCTACCATGAACTTCTCTATTGTTGGTAACAATTTATTTGTAATTACAGAAAATCCTCATTTTGATCCTGAACAACTTGCAGTGCAAGGAAATGGATTTGTTAGTGGTGTAGAAGATATGAGTTATGCCACAAGTAGAAGTTTAGGATTTAAGTTTGGATTTAACTTTTAAAAAATGATTATGAAAAAATTTATTTATTATGTAGTAATTTTTACAATAGTTTTTACAAGTTGCACAGAAGATTTTAGTGAAATAAACACCAATCCTAATGCTCCTGTAAGCGTACAACCAAGTTTATTATTACGTCAGGTAATTTATAATTTTGGCGAAGAAATGAGTTATGAAGGTTTTGTTGCTGGAGATTTACTTGGGCAACATAGAACAGCACTAGATTTTAATTTATTTGACAGACACGATTTAAATAGCCCACAACTTGGAGGTAATCCATGGTCTATTTTTTATACCAACTTACGAGATAATGAAGTAATTATTAAACAATCTAGAGAAATATCGGCTTTTGCGGTTTATGAAGGACCTGCTTTAATTTTAAAAGCATATATGGCAGCTGGATTAACAGATTTATTTGGTGATGTTCCTTATTTTGAAGCTTTCAATGGATTAGATGGTAATGTAAAACCAAAATACGATTTACAAGAAGATATTTACCTGGGTGCAAACGGAATTTTAGATAATCTAGATAAAGGTATTGCTGCAATAAACAACTATGCAGGCTCTATCCCTTTAGAAGGAGATATTTTATTTGATGGAGAGTTAAACCAATGGTTAAAATTTGCAAATTCTCTTAAAATAAAATTTTTAATTCGGATTTCTAATAAAACAAATGTGGCTTCAGAACTGCAATCTATCTTTAATTCTGGCAACTATATTTCTAACAATAGAGATAATGCTGTTTTCGATTTCACCAATACAGAGCCAAACAATTTTCGTTTAGCTCGATTACGAATTGGCGACTTCAATAATTTTGTACTTTCTAAAACCATGGAAGATATTTTAAAAGGCTTAAATGACGACAGAATTAGTACTTTTTTTAGACCCTTTACAAACTCAAATAACACAAACGCACTTCGATTTAATGGATTAATAAATGGCATAGATGCATCGTCTACATCTATAGTATTAGCAGATTATTCTTTAGCAGGAAAAGCCTTTAGAGAAGAAACATCTCTTTTAGATGCAAACTTTATGACTTCTTGGGAAACAAAATTTTTATTAGCGGAAGCTGCTCTTAAAGGTTTTATTAATGCAAATCCAGAAGAACTATACAATGCTGCTGTTGTAGATGCTTTTGAATATTGGAATACAAATTTACCAAACTCCTATTTATCTGGAGCAGCAAATTTCAATACATCAAATTCTTCTCCTTTACAACAAATTATAACACAAAAATGGATAGCATCTGTAACACAAGGCTATGAAGGTTGGATAGAATACAGAAGAACTGGTTTTCCTGCACTTAACCCAGTAGCTGCCAGTTTAAATAATGGCTTAATACCTGTTAGAATGCCATATCCTGCAGAAGAAGCAACATTAAACGCAAATAACTATACCTCTGCAGCTGATGCCACAAATGGAAATAGCCTTAATGTAAAGGTTTGGTGGAATGAATAATTAATACTTATCCTAAAAAATATCTAAAGAATTGGAAATACAAAGCTACCAATGGTTGTTAATAATAATATCTAGTGTATTATTATTTTTACTATCGCCTTTTGCAAAAACAAAAGACCAATTTTTTAAGGCAACACGTAATAAAAAATCTCCAAATGTTTTAGTACTAACAGGTAGCTTAATTATTTCATGGATTTTTGCGAAAAGCATTACAAATGCAGCAAATTTAGGATTAGAATTTGGTTTGGTTGGAGGTGTTGCTTACGCAGGTTACTATGTATCTTTTATAGTTGCTGGTATTGTAATCTATCAACTTAGAACAAAAGGAAATTTTACAAGTATTCATCATTTTTTAACTTCAAAATTTGGCAAAAAAGCAGTTGCAATTTTTTCCATACTAATTGCATTTCGGCTTTTTAATGAAGTGTGGAGTAATACCATGGTTATAGGCAGCTACTTTGGAAATATAGGCAGCATTTCATACTATTGGGCCATTATAATTTTTACTTTCTTAACATTAGCCTATGCATTAAAAGGAGGCTTAAGTAGTTCTATTTTTACAGACATTATTCAAATGGTATTATTTTCTGTTTTATTGATTGTTATTTTATCTATAATTTTTTCTGAAAATGATTTTACACTTGGCACAATACTTAGTTCTGGAACTTGGAGTTTAGATCTTGGACTAAATTTATTTTTTGCAGCTTTAATTCAGTCGTTAAGCTACCCATTTCATGATCCTGTTTTAACTGATAGAGGATTTATTTCTACTCCAGAAGTAACCAAAAAAAGTTTTTTCTGGGCAAGTTTACTGGGGGCATTATGTATTGTTTTATTTAGTCTTATTGGAGTTTATGCACAGGCAAAAAGACTAAATGGACAAGCTGCTGTAGAAGTTGGGAAATCTTTTGGTGTTGTTATTTTACTAATCGTAAATTTTATTATGGTTACCTCAGCAGCTTCTACTTTAGATTCAACATTTTCCTCATTTTCTAAACTTGTTGCTATAGATTTAAACTTAGGAAAATCAGTTTCTTTTGGAAGAATAACTATGGTAATTGTAGCTTTATTAGGAACAATACCTGTATTTTTAAATCCTGAAATTTTATCTGCAACTACCATTTCTGGTACTATGGTTATTGGTTTAACTCCAATTTTTATTTTTTGGAAGCTAGATGTACCTAAAATTAGTTTTTTTGCTAGTATTTTTACAGGATTATTATTCGGAATTTCACTAATAACCAATACTTTCCCAGAAATATTAATATTTAGCTCAGGAAAATATGCTGATTTACTTTGGGTAAATTTTTGGGGAATACTTACTTGTTGTATAACTTATTTGACGCCTAAATGGATAGTAAAAAAATAGAAAAAATAGGAACCTTAAAAGGAAAAATGTTAGTTTTTGGTGGTGTTTACAGTAACCTGCAAGCTTTAGAAGCACTTATAAAAGTAGCAGAAAAAGAAAATATAGATCCAAAAAACTGTATTTGCACAGGAGATATTGTTGGTTATTGTGCACAACCTGAAGAAACTGTGCAACTTTTTAAGTCTTGGGGTGCAAGAAGTATTGCTGGAAATGTAGAAATACAATTACGCGAAAACGCAGAAAACTGTGGCTGTGATTTTAAAGAAGGATCTAGATGCGATAATTTTTCACAACAATGGTACCCATTTGCGCAAAGTAAGTTGTCTAAAAACTCACTAGAATTTATGAAAGAATTACCAAATCATATTTCTTTTAATTATGCAGGTAAAAAAATAGTTGTTGTGCATGGTTCTTTTTTTAATACCTCTGCATTTATTTTTAAATCTACAGATTGGAATGTAAAATGGGAAAACTTTTCTGCAACAAAAGCAAATGTTATCCTTGCAGGTCATTGTGGTTTACCTTTTTACACAGAACAAAAAGATAAATTATGGCTTAATCCTGGTGTAATTGGTATGCCTGCTAACGATGGAAAACCAGAAGTGTGGTATGCTATTTTAAACGACTCAGAAAAAAACTTTTCTTTTTCTCATAAGACTCTATCCTATGATTATAATTTAGCTAGTACTTTAATGCAGAAAAATTTACTCCCTAAAGAATATGCAAATACATTAATATCAGGTATTTGGGATAATACAGAAATCTTACCGTTAATAGAAAGTAATTTACAAGGTTTAAAAATTAAGTTATAACTAAATATGCAAAGAATACTCTTTATTTTTCTTTTTATTAGTTGCAGTACATTCTCGCAAAATAGTCTTGATGCTTTACTTAAAAAGTGGAATACCAGAAATATACCATATATTTCTGTAGAAACCTTAGCAATGCCAAAAACAGATGCAATCTTGCTAGATGCAAGAGAGTTAAAAGAATACCAAGTAAGCCATATAAAAGATGCTATTTATGTAGGATATAATGACTTTGACAAAAACAAAACCTTAGAAAAACTGCCAAAAGATAAAACTAAAAAAATAGTAGTTTACTGTTCGTTAAGTATTCGTTCAGAAACCATTGCTCATAAATTAATGCAAGCAGGCTACACCAATGTTTTTAATTTATATGGTGGCATTTTTGAATGGAAAAATAATAATTTTACAGTAGTTGATTCTTTAGGCAAAGCAACAAATAAAGTGCATACTTTTAATAAAAAATGGAGTAAGTGGCTTAAAAAAGGAGAGAAAATTTATGACTAAAAACCTACTTCTAATTTTTACAAGAAATCCAGAAATTGGAAAAGTAAAAACTCGATTAGCAAAAACAATAGGTAATAAAAAAGCTTTAGAAATCTATACTTTTTTATTAAAAAGAACAAAAGAAATAGCAACGGATGTAACGGCAGATAAAACTGTATTTTATTCCGTTAAAATTAGAGAAAATGATATTTGGGATGCTACTATATTTAAAAAACAACAACAATTAGGAGAAGATTTAGGAGAACGAATGCAAAATGCTTTTGAAAATGGCTTTACATCTGGCTACAATAAAATTATCATTATTGGTAGTGATTTATATGACTTAACTACAGAAACTATTAATTTAGCATTTGAAAAATTAAACACCAATGATGTAGTAATAGGGCCTGCAGAAGATGGCGGCTATTATTTACTTGGCATGAAAAACCTTCTTCAAGATGTTTTTAGAAATAAAGAATGGGGCACAAAATCGGTAAGAAAAAATACCCTAGAAGATTTAAAAGGTAAAAAAGTTCATTTATTAGAAATGCTAAATGATGTAGACGTTTTTGAAGATATAGAACATCATCCAGCTTTTCAGCAATTTTTAAAACAAGACCATGAATAAAAAGAAACAATTAGAAGAAACCTTAGAGTTCTTAAAAAAGAAGAAAATAAAAACTCCAGAAATAGGTATTGTTTTAGGTACAGGACTAGGAAAATTGATAGATGAAATTGCTATAGAAGCTACAATTTTATATGCAGATATACCTCATTTCCCAGAAGCAACTGTAGAATTTCATTCAGGAAAGTTAGTTTTTGGAAAATTATCTGGCAAACAAGTTGTGGTAATGTCTGGTCGTTTTCATCTGTATGAGGGTTACAATGCTTGGCAAGTTACTTATGGTATTAGAACCATGCATGCTTTAGGTATTAAAAACTTGTTTATCTCAAATGCAGCAGGAGCAGTAAACTTAGAGTATAATAAAGGAGATATAATGTTAATTGAAGACCACATCAATCTTCAAGGTACCTCTCCACTAGCTTTTAATGGTGCAAATAGCTTTGGTAATATTTTTGCAGACATGCTAGAACCCTATGCAAAAAATTTAAACGAGTTATTTAAGAATTCAGCAGCTTTCTTAGAAATTAATTTGCACGAGGGAGTTTATGCTAGTGTTTTGGGCCCGCAATTAGAAACTAGAGCAGAGTATAGAATGCTACAAATCTTAGAAGTTGATGCAGTAGGAATGAGCACTGTACCTGAAGTTATTGTAGCAAAACAACTAAATTTACCATGTTCAGCAGTTTCTGTTTTAACAGACGAGTGTGATCCTAAAAACTTGCAACCTGTAAATATTACAGAAATTATAGAAATTGCTGGTAATGCAGAACCAAAAATGATAGCACTTTTTAAACAGGTAATTAAACAACTATAAGCTTTTTATTTCTTAAAAGTTAAAAGTGGTAAAGAGGCATGGTTTGTAATATCTTCTGCAATACTACCTGCAAAAAAATGTGATAAGCCTTTTCTACCATTTGTAATTACGGTAATTAAATCTGCTCCTACAACATTTGCAAAATTTAAAATTCCATCTTCTACAGAACGATCGCAGACATAGTTGGTTTCAAACATTCTATCTGTATTTCCTTCTACTGCCTCATAAAAATCATTTGCCATTTGTTCCATTTCAAAAGAAGTTTTAAAATTCTCGCTAGGCAAATTTACATATACAACATGTGCTCTTGCATGAAAAGATTCTAACGTTTGTAAAACATTTTTAAATGTTTCTACACTATCAGAAGAGAAGTCAGTAGCTACTACAACATCTTTAAAATCTACATTTTTTAATTCCTCTTTAATTACTAAAACCGGAATTGTAGCATAACGAACCACTTTTTCTGTATTAGAGCCAATAAAAAATTCTTTTAATCCACTAGCTCCATGAGAGCCCATAACAATTAAATCTATTTCTAACTCTTTAGCAATATCACTTATTTCGCTAAATACTTTAAAATTTTTAATTATTGGAACAACCTCTACATTCTCTAAATATGGTTTTTCTAAAAAAGTCTTAATTCGCTTTTCTGCCATTTTGTAAAAAAAAGCAACCTTTTCTTGAATGTATGTTTCACTTTCGTTTAAAGAAGCTAAATGAACATCTAACATGTGTAAAGGATAAAGTTTTGCATCGTTTTTCTCGGCTAATAAAGCAGCTGTTTTTAATGCAGCTTCAGAATTTTTTGAAAAATCTATGGGAACTAAAATTTTTTTCATGACTTTCTATTTTTAGTGTTCTAAACAAATGTAATTGGATACAAAGAAATAAAACAAGATATTTATCATGTTTCTAAATATACCTGCTAATTTGCATGTAATTTTTCTAACAATTCTTCTGCCGGTTTGTTTTGTGGCGTGAATCTGTTATTTTGGGTACCACCAACTTTTTCGTGATTCAAAAACCACTTCCATACAAAACCTCCAGCAAACCACTCTTCTTTCCAAAATTGATTATGAATAGCTTGCAATCCGTTTGCTTGCGCTTGTAAATTAACTTGTCCTTGTATTCTATTAGATTCCCAAGGTTTACGACCAGCATAATCTACACTTCTATAACCGTATTCGGTAAATATTATAGGTTTATTAAAGTCTTTACTAATGTTATAAATCTCCTTTTTATGAGGTTTCCATCCTTCTTCAAACTCTTGTATTGTTGGTGTTTTACTTTCTGTAATAGGAAAATAGGCGTCTATTCCTATAAAATCTAAATCTCTCCATATTTGTATGCGTTTATACTCATCCCAATTAGCAGCATATGTTAGCTTACCATTATAAACTTTTCTAATTTGCTCGATTAAATTTTTCCAGAAATGTGGTCTTTGTTCTACAAATTTTTGCAACTCTGTTCCTATACAAAATATTTCTGCATTTATCTCTTCTGCTATGCTTGCAAAGGTTACTATGAATTTGGTGTAAGTGTTTTCTAACATTTTCCAGTCTTCTTCATTTTGCATTTCTACATATCCTGTATACTCTCCTCTAGACACCCAAATTTGAGGTTTTACCATTATTTTTATTCCATTATTATGAAAAACCTTTGCATATTGCTTTAATCCTTTATCGGTTTCGCCAAACCATTGCCTATTAAAATTAAATCTTACCTCTGGGCTTTTAGTACTTTGCAGAAAAGCAAAAGGCATTAGAGACACATAGTTACTATTTGTTTTAATAATTGGTTTCACATTCTTATTTGTAATACTATCTCTAGAAGCTACAAAACTTAATCCGTTTATTTTTTGTGCATGAGAAGTACAAGAAAAATGAAATACAATACAAAAAAGAAAAATGAGGTAAAAAGGAATTTTCATAGCCCTAAAATAAAGTTTTTAATGCTAACAAGGCTCTTAAGCCAATGTTAAAACTATTTCCATAAATTTGATTTCTTTGGTTTTAGAAAACTAGTAAAAAACCCATTTTTAACATTAAAGTTATTACCTTTAAATTCTACACAATTATTATAAAAAAATGGAGCATATAGTTATCATCGGAAATGGAATTTCTGGTATTACTGCAGCAAGACATATTAGAAAAAATTCTGACAAACGCATTACTGTTGTATCTGCAGAAACCAAGTATTTTTTTTCGAGAACTGCACTTATGTATATCTACATGGGGCATATGAAGTTTGAACATACGCAACCTTATGAAAACTGGTTTTGGAAAAAAAACCGAATAGAATTAAAAGAAGGCTATGTTTCAAATGTAGATACAGATGCAAAAGCAATTCAATTTTCAGATACATCAACTTTATCTTATGATAAATTAATCATTGCAACAGGTTCTAAACCCAATAAATTTGGTTGGCCAGGAGAAGAATTAGATGGGGTTTTAGGTTTGTATCACAAACAAGATTTAGAAGCTTTAGAAAAATACGCTCCTAATAACCAATCTTGTAAAAGAGCAGTAATTGTTGGTGGTGGTTTAATTGGTATAGAACTGGCAGAAATGTTACGCAGTAGAAATATTCCTGTTACCTTTTTAGTTCGTGAATCTAGTTTTTGGAATGGTGTTTTACCAGCTCAAGAATCAGAAATGATAAATAAGCATATAAGAGAGCATCATATAGATTTACGCTTAAGCACCAATCTTAAAGAAATAAAAGCAGCAGATAATACAGGAAAAGTGAAATCGGTTATTGTAGAAGAAACTGGAGAAGAAATTGCTTGCGATTTGGTTGGTTTAACTGCAGGTGTTTCTCCTAATATTACTTTTTTAGAAGCATCAAAAATAGAAATTAATCGTGGTGTTTTAGTAAATAGATTTTTAGAAACCAATATTGCGGATGTTTATGCAATTGGAGACTGTGCAGAACAAAAATCACCTATTGAAAATAGAAGACCAATAGAGGCAGTTTGGTATACAGGTAGAATGATGGGGGAAGTTGTAGCACAAACTATCTGCGGAAATAGAACAGAATACAAGCCAGGAAACTGGTTTAATTCTGCTAAGTTTTTAGATATAGAATACCAAACGTATGGTTGGGTTTTTAGCGAACGCAATAAAAAAGAATACGAAACGTATTTTCAATGGAAACACAAAAATAAATCCATTTGTATAACAATCTCGTATATAAAAGAAACAGGAGAATTTCTAGGTATAAATACCTTCGGAATTCGAATGCGTCATGAGATTATAGATCGCTGGCTAAATGTAAAACAAACCATAAACTATGTTCTTGAACATTTAGTAGATGCTAATTTTGACCCTGAGTTTTACAATTTATACGAAAAAGATATCGTGGCAAAATTTAACCTAGAAAACAATACAAATATTAGAGTAAGAAAAAAGAGTTGGAAACGAATTTTTAGTAAAGCATAATTCAAATGAAAATATTAAAACATATTGGTTTAGTCTTATTTTTAATTGGATTAACCATTTTTACAAATGTACTTTTTACAGGATCTTTTGGATTATCACAAAAAGACTTGAACCATTATATTTCTGAAAAGGGATATAAAAGTGAAATTATTCATGATGAATTATCTAAAGCTGTAGTAGATAAAAACTTAAGTATATATGCGTTTTCTAAAGCTGTAAGAAATGCTTTTGAAAAATCTAACAATTATTATGACAGTTTAATCGCTAAATACGATGCTGAAAAAAACTGGGATAAAAAAGGAGAGCAATACCAATATAAAATTTATGGCAAACCCCATACACTTAGCTATGAACTAGCAAAAAAATCTGGTAGTGGTTTTGTTACAGAAAATCGAGGTTTACTGTGGCTTTTAACTTTTGGATTTGGCATAGTTGGAGCGTTATTTTTTATTCTTCCAAACGTCATTCTACTTGGTAAACCTGGTATAAAAAATAACGGTATTTACTTAAATTCTGCTACCAACAGAGGCTTTATTGCTTGGCTAGTTTTGGTATATTTAGTAGTATTTTATCTTCTGCTTTATTTCTACCCAGATTATATAGTTAACTGGACCTTTATATTAGATCCTATAAGTAATGCTCTAAATGGTAATGATGCTTCGCAATGGTTCGTTTACGGATTTTTGTACTGTGTTGTAATGTTAGTTATGGGAGTAAGAATGTTTATTAAATATAGGCACAATAAATACCAAATTGTTAGAACCATATCTGTACTATTTTTTCAAATTGTATTTGCATTTTTAATTCCAGAAATAATGGTTAGTCTAAATATGCCAGGATACGATTTTAAAAACGCATTTCCTTTAGACTATGACTTTTTCTTTGAATGGAATTTAGAAAATTTAAAAAACAGTGGTGCAATTGGCTTGTTTATTTTAGTTTGGGGTATTGTATTAACCCTAATTATTGTACCTGTTATGGTTTATTTCTTTGGTAAAAGATGGTATTGTTCTTGGGTTTGTGGTTGTGGAGGATTAGCAGAAACTCTTGGAGATCCTTACAGACAACATTCTAACAAAAGCTTAAATGCATGGAAATTAGAACGCTGGTTAATTCACTCAGTTCTCGTATTTTCTCTAGTAATGACGTTGGTAACGCTATACTGTTATTTTACAGGAGCCTCCTCTTTTTTAGGCATCAATTCACAATGGATAAAAGACACCTATAGTTTTCTTATTGGTGCTTGGTTTGCAGGTGTTATTGGTACTGGTTTTTATCCAATATTTGGAAATAGAGTGTGGTGCAGATTTGGTTGTCCTTTAGCTGCATATTTAGGTTTTGTGCAACGATTTAAAAGTAGATTTAGAATAACCACTAATGGCGGCCAATGTATTTCTTGTGGTAATTGTAGCACGTATTGCGAACAAGGTATTGATGTTAGAGCATACGCTCAAAAAGGAGAAAATATTATACGTTCTAGTTGTGTTGGTTGCGGAATTTGTTCTGCTGTTTGCCCTAGAGGAGTTTTAAAACTAGAAAATGGCCCTGAAGCAGGTAGAATAAATCCAACAGAAATATTACTAGGAAACGATGTAGATTTAATGAAACTGATTAATAATAAAAATTAATCGTATTTAACTGTAGACCTATAAATATTACTACTTTTACATGCTAAAAAAAAAATGAAAAGAAAGCTATTAACAGAGAAGCAAATGAAACGAAATGAAGTCTGATATAAGAGTAATTATTCCTGCTTTTAATGAACAAGATTCCATACAAAAAGTTATTTATGATATCCCTCACTTTGTTAAAGAAACTATTGTAGTTAGCAATAACTCTACAGATTTAACAGAAACAAGAGCAAAAGAAGCTGGTGCAACTGTTCTTGTAGAAAATAGAAAAGGATATGGCTTTGCTTGCCTTAAAGGATTAGAATATATTGCTAATCAAAAAACAAAACCAGATATAATAGCATTCTTAGATGGAGATTATTCTGATTACCCAGAACAACTTTCAGAAATAATTGCACCAATACACCAAGAAAATATCGATTTTGTTTTAGGTGCTAGAGTAAAAAAATTAAGAGAGCCAGGTGCTATGACACCACAACAGATATTTGGTAATTGGCTAGCTACGTTTTTAATGCGTGTTCTTTTTAATGCAAAATTTACAGACTTAGGCCCTTTTAGAGCCATGAAATACCATAAGTTGTTACAGTTAAATATGGAAGATAAAACGTATGGTTGGACAGTAGAAATGCAATTAAAAGTATTAAAACAAAAGATGACCTATAAAGAAATTCCTGTTAAATATAGAAATAGAATAGGTTTTTCTAAAGTGTCAGGCACAGTAAAAGGCTCAATTATGGCAGGAATTAAAATTCTTGGTTGGATTTTTAAATACAGTTTTAAATAATGGTTATCGTGTACATTATCATTTTTATTTACACCGTTTGCCTTTTGCTTATTTTTATATATGCATTGGCACAACTTAACCTATTGATGAATTACTTACGCCATCAAAAAAAAGAAGACAATGCACAAAAGTTTGATTTTTCGAAGCCTAATGAAATTCCGTTTGTAACCATACAATTACCTGTTTTTAATGAATTGTATGTAATGAAACGTTTGTTAAAAAACATCAGCAAATTAGATTATCCAAATAACAAATTAGAAATTCAGGTTTTAGACGATTCTACAGACGAATCTGTAGAAATTACATCTAATTTGGTTACAGAAATTAAAGTAAACGGAATAGATATAAAACATATTAGAAGAACAAATAGAAAAGGGTTTAAAGCTGGCGCTTTAAAAGAAGGCCTTGCTATAGCAAAAGGAGATTTTATTGCCATTTTTGATGCCGATTTTCTTCCAAAAAAAGACTGGTTAAAAAAAACAGTACCCTACTTTAAAGACCAAAAAATTGGTGTTGTTCAAACTAGATGGGGACATATAAATAAAGACTTTTCTACACTTACAAGAATTCAATCTTTCATGTTAGATGCACATTTTACTATAGAACAAGTGGGTAGAAATAGTAAAGGACATTTTATAAACTTTAACGGTACAGCTGGTATTTGGCGTAAAAAATGTATTTACGATGCTGGAAACTGGGAAGGTGACACATTAACGGAAGACATTGATTTAAGTTACAGAGCACAACTAAAAAATTGGAAATTTAAATACCTTCAAGATGTAGAAACTCCTGCTGAACTTCCTGTGGTGATAAGTGCTGCAAGATCGCAACAATTTAGATGGAACAAAGGAGGTGCAGAAAACTTTAAAAAAATGTTGTCTAGAATTATAAAGAATAAAAATATTTCTTTTAAAACTAAAGTACACGGAATTTTACACTTGTTAAATAGCACCATGTTTATTTGTATTTTTCTAGTAGCAGTTTTAAGTATACCAATGTTGTATATAAAAAATGAATACGAGCACCTAAAAAACTATTTTTATGTAATGAGTTTTTTTGTAATTAGTTCGCTAATTTTCTTTTTCTGCTATTGGCATATGTATAAAAATATTTACGGTAAATCCCTTAAAAACTTCTTTAAATATGTAGGCGCTTTTTTTACATTTTTCTCTGTAGCAATGGGATTTTCTTTACACAATACCATTGCTGTTTTAGAGGGGCATATTGGCAAAAAAAGTGAGTTTGTAAGAACTCCTAAATTCAATATAAAAAGTTTAAAAGACAACTGGAAAAATAACAAGTACATTAAGAAAAGACCATCTATTCATGTTGTCTTAGAAGGCTTATTAGCATTATATTTTGCTTTTGGAATGTATAGCGCATCTATTGTTGGAAATCAAGGAGGAGATTACGGTTTGTTTCCTTTTCATTTAATGCTTTTTATTGGTTTTGGATACGTATTCTTTAAATCTGTATTTTCTAAAGCTTAATGGTTTTTTTTAAAAAACATAAGAGTCATTTCATTGTATTACTGAGTTTAATTCTATATTTTTTTCTTGCATACAGTACAAAAAGAACTGCATTTTTCGAATTAACTACACTTTGGATTTTACTTTTTGTATGCTTTTATTTTTTAATGCGTAACAAAAATGTTTCCATACAATTTTTGGTTGGTACCGCAATTTTATCAAGACTGGTGTTTTTCTTTTCTTTACCCTTTCTGTCTCAAGATTTTTATAGATTTATTTGGGATGGAAGAATCCTTCTAGAAGGCTACAATCCATATTTATATTTACCTGACGATTTTATACAGCAAGGCCTCAATCCTATAGCGCAAAGTAAACAATTACATGAAGGAATGGGTGCTCTAAGTGCAAGAAACTACACCAATTATCCTCCCGTAAATCAGTTGTGTTTTCTAATTGGCTCTTTTTTTTCTAACCAAAGTATTTTAGGAAATGTAATTGTTCTACGTTCTCTTATTATTTTAGCAGATATTGGTTCGGTACTACTAGGATTATCCTTACTTAAGAAACTAAAAATTAATCCAAAAAATATTTTTTGGTTTATTTTAAATCCATTTATAATTATAGAAATGACAGGCAATTTACACTTCGAAAGTGTTATGCTTTTTTTCTTTCTTCTAAGCTTATATTATTTACAGAAAAAAAAATGGGTTTGGAGTGCAGTTTGGCTAGCATTCTCTATATCAATTAAATTAATACCCATACTTTTTTTACCATTATTTATGAATTGGTTTATTAAAAATAAGTTTCAAAAACCATACTCTAAATGGTTTCGTTTAGCATTATTTTATACAATAGTTGCTGGGGTTTTTGTAGTATCATTTATCCCTTTTCTAAGTGAAGAGTTACTACTTAATTACACAAAATCTGTAGGTCTTTGGTTTCGAAAATTCGAATTTAACGCTAGCTTCTATTATTTATTTAGAGAAATTGGCTATCTGTTTAGAGGGTATAATGAAATTGCAATAATTGGAAAAATTTCTGCAATACTAACCGTTATTTTTACAATGATTTTTACTTTTTTTAAACAAAACAAAAGTATTACTCTACTAAGTACATCCATGTTAATGGTAATTAGCTTTTATTTTCTTGTTGCTACTACAGTTCATCCTTGGTATATAGCAACACCTCTTCTTTTAAGCGTTTTTACAAAATATAGATTTCCTGTATTTTGGTCTTTTGTAGTAATTTTAAGTTATCAAGCTTATGCCAACAATCCTTGGGAAGAAAAGCTTTGGATAGTATTCTTAGAATATTTCTTGCTATTTGGCTTTATTTTTTTCGAATACAACATTAGGAAGAGAAAACAAGACGATTTAATCATTTCTTAAAAATCAACTCTTAAGAATTTTATATATTCGTGTAATATTTCTTCTTATGAAAAAACTTACAATTAAAGATATCGCAAAGGAGTTTAATGTTTCTATATCTACGGTTTCTAAGGCGCTAAACGATAGTTACGAAATAAGCGATAGTACTAAAAAAAAGATTCAGGAATTCGCTAAAGAAAATAACTATAAGCCCAATTTTAATGCACTTAGTTTAAAAAATAGAAGTACAAAAACCATAGGCGTTATACTTCCTACAATGTTAAATTATTTCTTTGCACAAGTTTTTAAAGGTATAGAAAAAACGGCCTTAGAAAGAGGCTATAAAGTAATAACCTGTATTTCTAACCAATCTTTTGATAAAGAAAATGAAATAATGGAAATGCTATCTAATGGCAGTATAGATGGTTTTATTTTATCTATGGCCAAACAAACAGAATTAGAAGAAAATTTTAGTCATTTTAAAGAAACCATTGCAAACGGAACACCAATTGTGATGTTTGATCGTGTTGCGAAATCAATAGCATGTGATAAAGTAATTACAGACGATTTTAATGGAGCTTTAAATACTGTAGAGTTCTTACATAAAAAAGGACACAAAAAAATTGCATTTGTATCTACAATTAGCGATTTAGAAATTGGGAAACAACGTTTCTTAGGATACCAAAAAGGATTAGAAAAATGCAACATTCCTTTTAATGAAAATATGGTAATCAATATCCTAGAACGCGATTATAAAAAGTACGAATCCATTCTTATCCCTTTCTTTGATAAAAACAATGTAGATAGTGTAATTACTACAGGAGAATCTGTTGCAATAGCTTCTATGAAAGCACTAGCAAAAAACGGAAAAGAAATTCCTAAAGATGTGTCTGTCATTGCATTTTCTAATGGTATTTTGGCAAGGCATTCTACTCCTAAACTAACCACTATAAGTCAGCATGGAGAACAAATGGGTGAAACTGCTGCCAAAATCTTAATAGATAAACTAGAGAAAAAAACAGAGGAAACTGTAACAAAAGTAATTACTACAGACTTGGTAATTAGAGATTCTACACGATAAACATGGCTAATCTTAGTAATGTAAAATTAGTAGTTTCTGATATGGATGGAACACTACTAAATAACGAGGGGCAAGTAAGCAAACAATTTTATAAACTTTACCAAGAACTAAAAAAGAAAGGTATTCTTTTTTGCGCTGCAAGTGGCAGACAGCACAATAGCATAGCAGCTAAACTACACCCTATTAAAGACGAAATTTTTATTATTGCAGAAAATGGTGGAATTGCAAAGAAGGGAACTAAACTACTTTTAGTAAACTTCTTGAGCGAAAATCATGCGCTAAAACTAATTCCTCATATACGAAAAATTGAGGGTGCAAATCTTGTTTTATGTGGTGATAACAGAGCGTTTATTGAAAGTAATGACAAAAACTTTATTCATTTATTTCAAGAATATTATCACAGTTTCGAATCTGTAAAAGATGTTATAGAAACCGCAAAAAATAATGCGCTTTTTAAATTAGCAATTTATCATTTTAAGTCTTCAGAACAGTATGTATATCCAGTAATAAAAAAGTTTCAAGAAGATGTTTTAGTAAAAATTTCTGGTAAAAATTGGCTAGATATTTCAGATAAAAAAGCAAATAAAGGAAATGCACTAGCGCATTTACAGCAAATGCTAAACATTTCTAAAGAGGAAACTTTGGTTATTGGCGATTATCATAATGATATAGAAATGATGCAACAAGCTGAATTTACTTTTGCCATGAAAAATGCACATCAAGATATTTTAAATATTGCAAAATACACTACAGAGAGCAATACTAATTTTGGAGTAGAAAAAGTTTTACAACAAATACTTGCTGCAAAAAACTAAACGCCAAAAGCAGTTAAAAGTAACTTTCTAGAACCTCCATGGTTTCTATGCTCGCCCAAATAAATACCTTGCCAAGTTCCTAAGTTAAGTTTGCCATTTGTAATCGGAATTTCTACTGAATTTCCTAAAATAGATGCTTTTATATGCGCTGGCATATCATCACTACCTTCATAAGTATGGGTATAATAAGGTGCATTTTCTTGAATGAGTTTATTAAAAACACTTTCAAAATCAACACGAACACTAGGGTCTGCATCTTCGTTAATTGTTACACTTGCAGAAGTATGTTTTATAAAAACTTTTAAAAAACCTTTTTCTATAGTTTTTATTTCTGGAAAAGCATCTAAAATAGTTTTGGTTATGGAATGAAAACCTCTAGAAAACGGTTGTAATTGTATTTCTTTTTGCTCGAAAATCATTTTTTAATCATCAAAAGAAACGGTACTTTGTCTTTCTCTATTAACGTGTAATTTGGTTATATCTGGTCTAGAATAGTGTCCTACTGCATCAAAATTCTGACGTTCTTCTAAAACTCTATTGTAATCTATGGTTTCAATAATTAATCCTTCTTTGTGTAAAACTGGCTCAACAATCCATTCTCCATCTGGACCTGCAATACAAGAACCTCCATTTGTTAAATGTTCAGGAGCTTTATCTACCAATTCATTGTAGTAAGGGGTATCTTTCGGAAAATCATTTTTAGACATTAATGCAGAAACAGAAATTACAAAAGAACGAGATTCTCTTGCAATAAAACGAGTTATATCTTTGGTATTATGATCACTCCCTGGCCAAACTGCAATATGTAAGTTTTCTCCCAAACCATAAAGAGCTGTTCTTGGCAAAGGCATCCAATTTTCCCAGCAGTTTAAACCTCCAACAGTAAATTCTTTTAGAGAATGTACTTGCAATCCATTTCCATCTCCAGGAGCCCAAGTTAAACGTTCGTCATAAGTTGGTTGTAATTTTCTATGCACCGATTTTATTTCACCTTGAGGATTAATGTAAACCAAACTTGCATAAATACTATGGCCTCCTCTATTTGCAGCACGTTCCATAATACCTAAATAAATAGCCATATTATGTTGTTTTGCTAAATCGCAAATGGTGTCTAACTCGCCTTTCTCTATTGTTATTGAATTACGTACGTAATGTGCATGTATCTCTTTATTTTTCTTGGTATTCCACTCAGCACCTCCTGTTAACGCTAACCAAAAGGGATAACCTGGTAATAACGCTTCACCAAATACAATTAGTTCGCAATTTTCTTTGACAGCATCATTTATTGATTTTTCAATTTTTTTTATTGTTTTTTCTTTATTCAACCAAACTGGTGAAATTTGTGCTAGGGCTACTTTAAGTAAATTGTTATTCATGCTTTTTTATTGTTTGTATTTATAGAAGCCTAATCTCGTTAAATATTTATAGAAACTACTAATCCTTCATTACTTCGCACATTAAAAACAGTTTCGTCTTCAAAAATTAAGTACTGTCCTTTAATTCCAACCAATTTACCAGTGTAAGTTTTCGACTTTTCTATGTTTAAACTTTTTGGTTTTTCTGGATACTTTTCTACAGGGAAATTTAAGTTGGTTTCTTTATTATTTTCAATAAAGTAAGGCATTGCTTCTTCTGGTATAAAAGATTTTAAACGATCTCTCCAAGTAACTAGATTTTCATCTTCTATATCGTTTTTTAGCATTTTTCGCCAATTGGTTTTATCTGCAACATGTTCTTTTAAAGCTACTTCTGTGATACCTGCTAAATATCTGTTTGGCACCTCTACAATCTCTATTGCTTCATGTGCTCCTTGATCTATCCATCTTGTTGGCACTTGCTGTTTTCTAGTAACACCTACTTTAACATTGCTAGAATTAGCCAAATACACTATATGTGGTTGTAATTGTACTCTTTTTTCGTAAGCTAAATCTCTATCTTCTTCGTCTAAATGTGCCCTGCTTAACTCTGGTTTCATAATCCAATCTGCAGCTTGTGGAATATCAAAAAAACAGGATTGACAAAATCCTTGACGGTATATTTTTTTTTCGAGATGACAGTTTAAACATTCATAAGTTACAAAAGACAAAGTTATGGTTTTATGAAGTAACTGGTTTACATGAAGAAAATCTGATCTCATATCTAGATAATACTGGATTTTCGCTTCATTTTCTGTTCTCATTTTTTTTAACACACCTTGATACTGCATAAACAAATTTTACTATTTTTAAACTTTAACAAATTTACGTAAAAAATACGCTAGTCAAACCATGGCACTTCCAATAGTAAATTCAATTATTTCCTGGTTTTTAAAAAAAAGAATTCACCAAATAGAACTCTTTTTAAAATATCCTGAAGAAGTTCAGCAAGAACTAATGCTTAAGTTAGTACAAACTGCAAAAAAAACTGAGTTTGGAATAAAGTATGGTTTTGAAGATTTTAAAAATTACGAAGATTTTGCAAAAAATGTTCCTATTCAGCGTTACGAAAGTATAGAACCGTTAATAGAACGCTGCAGAAAAGGAGAGCAAAACTTGTTTTGGCCATCGCACATCAAATGGTTTGCAAAATCTAGTGGAACTACCAATGCCAAAAGTAAATTTATTCCTGTTAGTGATGAAGCACTTGAGTATTGCCACATGAAAGCAGGGAAAGACATGTTGTGTATGTATATTAACAACAACGAAGAAGCAAAATTATTTACTGGAAAAGGCTTAAAATTGGGAGGAAGCTCTGCAATTTACGAAGACAACAAATCGTATTTTGGCGACCTTTCTGCTATTCTTACAGAAAACCTTCCTTTTTGGGCAGATTATAGCTCTGCGCCTAGCCAAGAAGTTGCACTTATGGCAGAATGGGAAACCAAAATGGAGGCTATTATTGATGAAACTATTGAAGAAGATATTACAAGTTTAGTTGGTGTTCCTAGTTGGATGCTTGTTCTTCTAAATCGAGTTTTAGAAAGAACAGGAAAAGATAATATTTTAGAAGTATGGCCAAATTTAGAAGTCTATTTTCATGGTGGTGTAAACTTTAATCCTTACAGAGAACAATACAAAAAAATAATTCCTAAAAAGAATTTTCAATACTTTGAAATTTACAATGCCTCTGAGGGATTTTTTGCTATTCAGGATAGAAATGGTTCTAAAGAATTGTTATTGATGTTAGACTACGGAATTTTTTATGAGTTTATTCCTATGTCAGACTATAAAGGAGAAGATTCTAAAGCAATTCCTTTATCTGAAGTAAAAAAAGATGAAGATTACGCCTTAGTAATAAGCACCAATAGTGGTCTTTGGCGTTATTTAATAGGAGATACAATACGTTTTACGTCTTTAAATCCATACCGTATTAAAATTACTGGTAGAACAAAACATTTTATTAATGTATTTGGCGAGGAATTAAATATAGAAAACGTAGAAGATGCTCTAAAACTTACTTGCGAGAAAACTAATGCGCTAATTAAAGATTATACAGTTGGGCCAATTTTTATGAATGGCAAAGAAAGTGGTGGACACGAATGGGTTATTGAATTTAATAAAAAACCAGATAACTTAAATTATTTTACAGAAATCTTAGATAATTCTTTAAAATCTATAAATTCAGATTACGAGGCTAAGCGATATAACAACATGACACTAGCCATGCCTAAGATAAATGTTGCACGAGAAGACTTATTCTACGATTGGTTAAAAAACAACGGAAAACTAGGTGGCCAACACAAAGTACCAAGATTGTCTAACTCTAGAAATTTTGTAGAAGAATTATTGGCATTATAATTGAAGTTGTTCTAAAAAACAATTAAAATTCATACCCAATAGGCTTTTTGCTTATTATTTAAATTAGCTCCTTATGAAAAAATCAACCCTATATTTTCTTTTATTTTTAGTCACCTTTTCGATTTCTGGCCAAGAAATTTCCCAACAAAAAATTAAAACAGAAGTAGTATCTGCTAAAGTTTTCTTAAATAGCGCACAAATTTATCGTGAAAAACAAATAGACTTAAGTAAAGGAGAACAAATAATACGATTTGTAAACTTATCTCCGTTTATAGATAAAAATAGTATTCAAGTTAGCTTGCCTTCAGTAGAGATATTAGCTATAAACTTTGAAAAAAACTTTCTAGATTCTAAAACAAATTCTGGGGGAATTTATACCCTAACAAAACAGCTAAGTTCTATTCATGAAAAAATAGATATGAAGAAAGTAGAACTTTCTACCATCAAAGAAGAAATTGAATTTTTACGAAGTAATCGTTCTATAGGAGGTAACCAAACCTTAACGACAACAGCAATTAAAAATGCTGCTATGTTTTACAGAAATCAAATGAAATCTTACAAAACTAATGAGTTACAGATTAAAAATGAGCTAACATCTCTGGAGGAAAAAAAAGACAACATAAAAAAACAAATTACTTCTATTCGTTCTAACAAAAAATTTGGCACTGGAGAAATCGTTCTAAAAATTAGATCTGATAAAAATAAAACTGTATTTACAAAACTAAATTATAATGTGGCTAACGTTAGTTGGTATCCTTCTTATGACCTTCATACTAAAGATATTAATACCCCTTTAAAAATAGTTTACAAGGCTAATTTAAAACAAAATTCTCAAATTGATTGGAAGAATGTTAACATCACTTTTTCCTCTGCAAGCCCAACAAATACAAATAAAGTTGGAGAAATTATTCCATACTTCTTAAACTACGGAACAAGACCTCCTTATTATGATGCAGCTATTCATCAAGTATCTGGTTATGTAACCGACAAAAACGGACCTTTAGTAGGTGTTAATATTACTGTAGATGGAACAACAATACAAACAACCACGAATTTTGAAGGTAAATATGAAATAAAGATTCCTGATGATGCTAAAAATATCACTTTTCGTTATTTAGGATTTCAAACTAAAACTGTTTATGCAAATAGAAAAAATATTAATGTACGGTTAGTTGAAGATAATAAGGCATTAAATGAAGTGGTTGTTGTTGGCTATGGAACAAAACGCAATAAAACTTTAAATAGACCAAAAAATACGATTACAGAAGAATATGAAGTTGCCGCTGATATTTTTCTAGAAACCAAGACAAAAGTAAACCAAACAAGTTTTGCCATTGAAGTAGAAAAACCATATTCCATTCCATCTTCTAATAAAGATGTTGTAATTCCTATGCAAAGCATTAAAACCAATGCTAATTATACCTATTTAACAACTCCAAAAATAGAAAAGACAGCCTTTTTAACAGCAAAAATTAAAAACTGGGAACCATATAACTTACTTGAAGGAGAGGCAAACGTGTATTTAGAAGATACCTTTATTGGTTCAACATTATTAGACACAAGAACTGCAAACGAAAACTTAGAGCTTTCATTAGGAAAAGATAAAAACATTATTGTAGATAGAATAAAGTCTAAAAAATATACAACCAAGCAGTTTATTGGAAATAAAAAAGAAGAAACTGTTAGTTTTGATATTGTTGTAAAAAACAAAAAAAATAGCAAGGTAAACTTAGTTGTATTTGATCAAATTCCTATTTCTACAAACGAGGAAATTAATATTTCTTTAGATAGTTCTTTCTCTGGTAAGCTAGATAAAAAGACTGGTAAAGTGCATTGGAATGTAGTACTAGAACCTAATCAAAGTAAGACTTTACAATTACGTTTTACGGTGAAATCTCCAAAAAATAGAGTGCTATACATAGATTAAACGTTTCGCTCTACAACGTAGTCAATCATTTTTAATAATGACTTTTTGTAGGGCGATTCTGGATAATTTTTAAGAATAGAAAGTGCTTTATCTCGATAATTGTACATCATCTTTGTGGTGTATTCTATACCACCATTGTCTTTTACAAAAGCAATTACTTCTCTTACACGTTTTTTGTCTTTGTTGTATTTTTTTACGGAATTAATAAGCCAAGCTTTCTCTTTTTTAGAGCAATTGTTTAGGGTATAAATTAAAGGCAATGTCATTTTTTGCTCTTTAATGTCTATACCTGTTGGCTTCCCTATTTTTTCATCAGAATAATCAAATAAATCGTCTTTAATTTGGAACGCAATACCAATGTATTCTCCAAACTTTCGCATCTGTTGTATGGTTTCATTGCTAGCACCAACAGAGGCTGCTCCAATACCACAACAAGCTGCAATTAAAGTAGCTGTTTTTTGCCTTATAATATCAAAATAAACGTCTTCGGTAATGTCTAATTTACGTGCTTTCTCTATTTGAAGTAATTCTCCTTCACTCATTTCGCGAACAGCGATAGAAATTAATTTTAATAAATCGAAATCTTCATTATCTATGGAAAGTAATAATCCTTTAGACAATAAATAATCGCCAACTAATACTGCTATTTTGTTTTTCCAAAGAGCATTTATAGAGAAGAAACCTCTTCTTCTATTACTATCGTCTACCACATCATCGTGTACCAAAGTTGCTGTATGAATTAATTCTACCACAGAAGCACCTCTGTAAGTACGTTCATCAAAACCACCATTAGAAACAAGTTTTGC
>CAYZDK010000001.1:106645-123831 GCA_964477255.1 uncultured Polaribacter sp. | reverse complement strand
CAGAAGCACCTCTGTAAGTACGTTCATCAAAACCACCATTAGAAACAAGTTTTGCCACCAAAAAAACAAACATTGGTCGCATTTGTTTTCCTTTTCTTCTAACAATATAATAAGTAATTCTGTTTAATAGTGGAGCTTTAGAAAGCATGGAATCTCTGAACTTTTTCTCAAAGAGCTCCATTTCTTTTTTTATGGGTAACTTAATTAATTCTACAGGCTTCATTAAAAGTTTTTCGTACTAAATATATGTAGCTAAATTACAAAAGAAAACCATAAGGAAGCGTTAAGATTTATTGGCCAATTGACCACAAGCTGCGTCTATATCTTTTCCTCTACTTCTTCTTACATTAACTGTTATATCATTCATCTCTAAATTAGAAATATAGTTGTTCAATGCAATATCTGAAGCTTGTTGAAATTCTCCGTCATCAATTGGGTTGTATTCTATTAAATTTACTTTACATGGCACATGTTTACAGAAGGTAACTAACGCATTTATGTCTTCTTTACGGTCGTTTATACCTTTCCAAACCACATACTCATAGGTTATTTTTCGCTTGGTTTTTGCATACCAATATTCTAAAGATTCTCGTAAGTCTTTTAACGGAAAGGTTTCGTTAAAAGGCATTATTTTAGTTCGCACTTCATCAATTGCAGAATGTAAGGAAACAGCCAAATTAAATTTCACCTCTTCGTCTGCCATTTTTTTTATCATTTTAGGCACACCAGATGTTGATAGCGTAATTCTTTTAGAAGACATTCCTAAACCTTCTGGAGAAGTTATTTTTTCTATAGACTTTAATACATTATTGTAATTCATTAAAGGTTCTCCCATACCCATAAATACAATATTGGTTAACTTGTGATTATGGTACAATCTGCTTTGTTTGTCTATAGCTACTACTTGGTCATAAATCTCATCAGGATTTAAATTGCGCATGCGTTTTAATCTTGATGTTGCACAAAACTTACAGTCTAAACTGCATCCTACTTGACTAGATACACAAGCTGTTGTTCTTTTATCTGTTGGAATTAAAACAGATTCTACCACCAAACCATCGTGTAATTTTATACCATTTTTTATAGTTCCGTCTGCACTTCGCTGCATAGAATCTACTTGGATATGATTAATTACAAAATGTTCTTCTAACATTGCTCTAGTTTCTTTAGAGATGTTGGTCATTTCATCAAAACTGTGTAAAGATTTGCTCCACAACCACTCATACACTTGATTACCTCTAAAAGCCTTATCGCCATTTTGTACAAAAAAATCTCGTAATTGCTCTTTACTTAATGCTCGTATGTCTTTTTTCTTAGGTTTCATTAGGTTGCAAAAATACAAAACCTCACAAGAATCTTGTGAGGCTTTATTGTTAGTTTCTTTTTTATTTTAAATGATTAGCATAGCATCACCATAAGAATAAAATCTATACTTCTCTTCTACTGCCTCTTTGTATGCTTTCATTAGAAAGTCATATCCTGCAAAAGCAGCAGTCATCATCATTAATGTGGATTTTGGTGTATGAAAGTTAGTAATCATTGCATTTGCTATACTAAAATCGTATGGAGGAAAAATAAACTTGTTTGTCCAACCTTCATACGGGTTTAGTTCTCTATTTGAAGATACTGAAGATTCTACTGTACGCATAACTGTAGTACCAACAGCACAAACTCTTTTCTTATTTCTTTTTGCTGTGTTTATTAATTCTGCTGCATTGTCTGGTATAATAATCTGCTCAGAATCCATTTTATGTTTCGATAAGTCTTCTACTTCAACATTACTAAAAGTACCTAAACCAACGTGTAATGTCATTTCGGCAAAATCTATACCTTTAATCTCTAAACGTTTAAGAAGGTGTTTTGAAAAATGTAAACCAGCTGTAGGTGCTGCTACTGCACCTTCGTGTTTTGCATAAATAGTTTGGTATCTTTCTTCATCTGAAGGTTCTACTTCTCTATTAATATATTTTGGCAATGGTGTTTCTCCTAATTCTACTAACTTTTCTCTAAAAGCTTCATAACTTCCATCAAATAAAAAACGTAGAGTTCTTCCGCGAGAAGTAGTATTGTCTATAACTTCTGCTACTAGACTATCATCATCGCCAAAAAATAGTTTGTTACCAATTCTAATTTTTCTAGCAGGATCTACTAAAACATCCCAAAGTCTGTTTTCTGCATTTAATTCTCTAAGTAAAAAGACCTCTATTCTAGCACCTGTTTTTTCTTTATTACCATACATTCTAGCAGGAAAAACTTTGGTGTTATTTAACATCATTACGTCTCCTTCATCAAAATAGTTGATAACATCTTTAAACAACTTGTGCTCTATGGTTTGCTTTTCTCTATCTAAAACCATTAACCTAGATTCATCTCTATGTTCTGCAGGATACTCAGCCAAAAGTTCTTCTGGCAAGTCAAAATCAAAATTTGATAATTTCATGTGTCTTTTAAGTTTGTTTTGTGAACAGAATTAAACAACAATAGTTTTCATGTAACTGATTGTCAATTAATTTTTAAAAGCTGCAAAGATACAATCTCGAAATAGGCCTTGTCAAGTGTTTGGCTATTTAATTTACAGATTTTGTATTTCTATTCCCAAAAACTCTAAATCTGACCAAAATTTTTGATACGATTTTGTAACCACTTGTGCATCCTTTATTTTTATTGGCACTTTTAAAGATAAAGGCGCAAAAGCCATAGCCATCCTATGATCATTATAGGTTTCTATAGCAATATTTGAATGTATAGTCTTGGTTTTATGTAGATGTAAACTATCTTTGGTTACAGTTATTTCTGCCCCTAACTTTGTGAGTTCATTCTGCAAAGCTATTAAACGATCTGTTTCTTTTATTTTCAAGGTGTGTAGCCCTGTTAAATTACAAGGCACATAAGACGCAAAACAAGTAATAGCAATGGTTTGTGCAATGTCTGGAGCATTTTGTAAATTAATTTCTAATGATTTTTTTAAAGTTTCTCGCTCTTTTTTTAACGTTATAGAATGTTTATCAAAAGTAGTACTTACGCCAAAATGTTTATAAATTTCTGCAAGGCAAGAATCTCCTTGTAAACTTTCTTGTTTGAAAGCTGTTAACTTAATTTCTGAGCCAATTTTAGATAATGCCACAATAGAATAAAAATAACTTGCAGAAGACCAATCTGATTCCACTACAATATTTTTTTCTATCCTATTATTTTTTGGAAATACTTTTATTGTGTTCTTTTTAAAAGACGTCTTTATTCCTAACTCGCTTAATAATGCTAAGGTCATATTAATGTAAGGAACAGAAGTAATTGTGCCTAGCAACTCCATTTCTAACCCATCTTCTAATCCTGCTGCTATTAACAATAACGAAGAAATGTATTGGCTACTAACATTACCTTTAATTGCAACTTTACTCTTGGTTAACTTTGTTCCTTTAATTCGTAAAGGTGGATATCCATTCTTTTTCTCATACGTAATTTGTGCTCCTAAATCATGTAAAGCATCAACTAAAATACCAATTGGCCTGTTTTGCATGCGTTCAGAACCAGTTAATACTACTTCTCTATTTTCTTGTATGGCAAAATAAGAGGTTAAAAAACGCATTGCAGTCCCTGCATGACCAATATTAATTGTAGTGTCATTTGCATGTAAGGCGTTCTGCAAATGAACAGAATCGTCAGAATCTGATAAATTATCTATAGAAATAGATGGGAACATTTTTTGTAAAATTAACAAACGATTCGATTCGCTCTTAGAACCAGAAATATTCAAGCTTTTATCAAGCAGGGTTTCGTTTAGCTTTTTTAACAAAATGTCCATCTTTAATACTAATTTTTTATTCTTACATTTAAGGTCTAACAATTAACTAGACTTTTATGAAAAAAATGTTTTTACTTACTGTTTGTGCTTTTTTTATCGCAAACGTCAAAGTTAACGCACAAAAAAATTCTACCAAAAAAGTTTCTGAAGAATATTTTAGCGCTACAGAATGGCGTAATATTGGTCCTTTTAGAGGTGGTAGAAGTGCAGCTGTAACAGGAGTTCCAGGAAAAGCAAACTTATTCTACATGGGTTCTACAGGTGGTGGAGTTTGGAAAACTACAGATGCTGGAAATACTTGGCAAAATATATCTGATGGCTATTTTGGCGGATCTGTAGGATCTGTTGCAGTGGCAGAATCAGACAATAATGTAATGTATGTTGGAATGGGAGAAAAAACCGTTCGTGGAAACGTTTCTTCTGGCGATGGTGTTTGGAAATCTGTAAATGGTGGGAAATCTTGGGTAAAAAAGGGATTGGAAAATTCTCGTCATATTTCTAGAATGCGAATTCACCCAAACAATCCAAATGTTGTTTATGCTGCTGTAATGGGCGATTTATACAAACCTACACAAGAAAGAGGAGTTTACAAAACTACAGATGGTGGAAATACTTGGCGTAGAGTTTTATTTTCTAATGAAGATGCAGGTGCTGTAGACTTAATTATTGATCCAAATAATCCAAGAATTCTATATGCATCTACTTGGAATGTAAGGAGAACACCTTACAGCTTATCTTCAGGAGGAGAAGGTTCTGCTCTTTGGAAAAGTACAGACGAAGGAGAAACCTGGACAAATATCTCTGCAAATAAAGGCTTACCTAAAGGCATTTGGGGTATTGTTGGCGTTACAGTTTCTCCAGTTAACTCAGATATTGTATATGCCTTAATAGAAAACAAAAAAGGTGGCGTTTATAAATCTACAGATGCAGGGCAAACGTGGCGTTTAATCAATTCTGAACGTAAATTAAGACAACGTGCTTGGTATTACACAAGATTATATGCAGACACCCAAGACCAAGACATTCTATATGTATTAAATGTTCGTTATCATAAATCTACAGATGGAGGAAGAACATATCAAACGTATAACGCTCCTCATGGAGATCATCACGACTTATGGATTGCTCCAGAAGACAACCAACGCATGATTATTGGTGATGATGGAGGTGCACAAATTTCTTTTGATGCAGGTGAAAACTGGAGCACGTATATGAATCAACCAACAGCGCAATTTTATCGTGTTACTACAGATAATCATTTTCCATACCGAATTTTAGCAGCACAACAAGATAACTCTACTGTTCGAATTTCACATAGAACTAATGGTGCATTTATTACAGAATCTGATTGGGAATCTACTGCAGGTGGAGAAAGTGCTCATATAGCTGCAGACCCGCTAAACCCAGATATTGTTTATGGTGGTAGTTATGGCGGATATTTAACTAGAGTAAATCATAAAACCAAAGAATCTAGAGCTATAAATGTTTGGCCAGATGACCCAATGGGACATGGAGCAGAAGATTTTAAATATCGTTTTCAGTGGAATTTTCCAATTTTCTTCTCTCCTAACAACAAAAAAAGATTATATGCGGCATCTAACCATTTACATGTTACGGAAAATGAAGGACAATCATGGGAAATTATTAGTCCTGATTTAACGAGAAATGACCCATCTACTTTAGGCCCTTCTGGTGGACCAATTACAAAAGACAATACAGGAGTAGAATATTATGCAACCATATTTGCAGCAGTAGAATCTCCTTTTGAACCTGGAGTAATTTATACTGGATCTGATGATGGTTTAGTGCATGTAACTAAAAATAATGGCCAAACTTGGGATAACATTACGCCTAAGAAAATGCCAGAATGGATGATGATTAACTGCATAGAAATAGATCCTTTTAATAAAGGTGGGGCATATATTGTTGGTACGAAATACAAAACAGGAGATTACAAACCATATATCTACAAAACAGAAGATTATGGTAAATCTTGGAAATTAATTGTAAATGGAATTGGCGCAGAAGATTTTACTAGAGCTTTACGTGCAGACCCAAAAAGAAAAGGATTGTTATATGCAGGTACAGAAAGAGGAATGTACATTTCTTTTGACGATGGAAAAAACTGGCAAAACTTTCAACAAAACATGCCAATTGTGCCAATAACTGACTTAACTATTAAAGACGATAATTTAATTGCTGCTACACAAGGTAGATCTCTTTGGATTATTGATGATTTAACTCCTTTACATCAATTAAGTGATGAAAAAATGAAGCAAGATGTTGTTCTCTACAAACCAAAAGATGCTTATAACATGAGCGGTGGTAGAGGTAGAACTTCTAGAACTGCAGGAACAAATCATCCAGGAGGTGTTGCAGTAAATTATTTCATTAAAGAATTAGGAGAAAAAGATGTAGTTAAACTTACGTTCTATGAAGCAGATGGTGATGCCATTAAAACATTTAGTACAAAACCAAATACCGAAAAAAAAGAAGGCAGGTTAAACGTAAAAGATGGTAACAATATTTTCTACTGGAACATGATGTATGATGGTGCAGAACGTGTACAAGGTATGATTTTATGGTGGGCTTCTTTAGCAGGCCCTATGGCTTTACCTGGTGATTATAAAGTAGAGCTTACAGTTAACGACACAAAAGTATCAGAAAACTTCTCTATACTAGCTAACCCTATGTCTGAAGCAACTATAGCAGATATGAAGGCCCAGTTTGACTTTATCAATGACATCAATTCAAAAATGACAGAAATTCACAAAGCATTAAAGAATGTGAAAAAAGTACGTAGTCAAGTTGGTGTGTTAAAAAAGTCTATAAAAAACAAAGAAAAGTATAAACATATTATAGTTTTTGCAGACCAATTGGTAAAAGACATGACAGTTGTAGAAGAAACCTTATATCAAACAAAAAGTAAGAGTGGGCAAGATCCATTAAACTTTCCTATACGTTTAAATAATAAATTGGCACATTTAAATTCGTTAACAAGAATTGGTAATTATGCGCCAACAGACCAAGCTGTAGCATTTAAGAAAGAAATTACAGCACAAATAGATGTAGAGCTAGCAAAGTTGTATAAACTTTTTGATAGCGGTGTTAAAGAATTAAACCAAAAAGTTAAAGCGAGTGATATCGATTTAATTCAATTAGATAAATAAAACTATTTCTTTATTTCAAAAAAAAGGCAGTTATTTAGATAACTGCCTTTTTTAATTGTGCTTATTTTTCCATTGTTTTTGTACTAAGAATCTAACTTTATGAAAGATTCTAAAAAATAGTGCAAAGCAAATTGCCTGGATTACTATTGCTTTCCAATCAAAAGGAATATCAAAAAAAAACCCTCCAAGAAATTGAGCAGTTGCAAACATTAAAAATAACAAGGGTATATAAATTAGCAAGTATTTTATTAAAGTTAAAGAGTTAATTAGTTGTGTTTCTTGGTTAACATCTTCATTCAATTTCTTGTTTATTTTTTTCCTGGACATTATTTCATGTTTTTATTGGTCATGTAAATACCATACAAAAAGCTAAACACTATTTTATATAGCCAAAAAGATAGCCATTTACCATTAGTGAAATTGGTTTCTGCAACTGTTGTAAAATCTCCTGCAAAAATATCTCGCCAACTATTCATGAATAGTGAAATAATTGTAACCAAAATAAAGAAAGGAAAAGCAACTTTTACCACATTAATCCAAAACAGTTTAGATTTCATTTTATTAAACATAGACATTATTTTAGTTTTTTATTGTTGTGATGACGATCGTGATCTCGTTTCGTTTTTATGTCTAGCTTTTTATCAAAAGCTTCTTCTAAATCTACTCCTGTTTGGTTAGCCAAACACAAAACAACAAAGAGAACATCTGCTAATTCTTCTCCTAAATCTTTATTTTTATCCGATTCTTTTTCGCTTTGTTCTCCATATCTTCTGGCAATAATTCTAGCAACTTCACCAACTTCTTCTGTAAGCTGTGCCATGTTGGTTAATTCATTAAAGTAACGAACCCCATGATTTTTAATCCAATCGTCTACTTGTTTTTGTGCGTTTTTTATGTTCATTTTTTAGTTCTAAAGTTTGCTTAGCTGCAAAGTTACAAAGGAAATTATTTTTTTTGCAGATTGTGAATTTTGTTTATTTCTGATTTTTTTGAAAAATAGTAAATTAGTATTAGAAATATGCAAACCTTAACTGCTTACTTCAATTTTTCGAAAACTAGTCATAAATGAAAATCAAAATTGTAATTTTTCTTTTCTTAATTTCATTTAGTATAACAGGACAAGTGTCTATGGATACAATTTTATACTTAGATAATGCTAACGTTGGTTCTGTCAAAAAAATATCGAATAAAAAAGTTTGTGCGATCGTAGTTTTTATTTCTGGCGAAGGATACGAATGGACTTCAAAAAAAAAGGAAAAAATTTTGAAGAGAGATAGAACCGCTTACGAAAAATTGAAAAAAGAACTTCAAAATTATAATATTGATCTAAACATTCATTTCGAAGTTTTTAACATAGAAAATGATTTTAAAATTGATTCTTTTGTAAATTTCAGAAAACAAAAAAACCTGCCAAAAAACCCAAAAAGTATTAGTAACAAATATAAACCTGCCAATGCAAAAAAAGTATGGGAGCTTTACACAAACTCAGAAATATCATTCTTTAAAAATAAGGAGTATTTAAATTATGATGGAGGTCATTTTATGATTATGCATCATGAAGGTTTAGGTCTTACTACAGCTAGCCCAGAATTTAAGGGAATAAAAGAAGAGTTTTCTAATGTAATAGAATATACTACAATATTTGAATTTGATTACAATTACAAAAAGCATAATAAATTTGTGACCATGCATGAAATGTTACATCTTTTTGGTGCATGGGATTTATACAATATAGAACCTTATGGATTTGGAAATGAGAACTATAATTTTATAAAAAATAAATATCCAAAATCTATAATGAGAAAATCTGATGAGATTACTATAGATCCTTTGACAGCCTGGAGAATTGGTTTAAATAATAATCCTGAAAAATGGTTTTTGGAGAAAGTTCCAAAAGCATATCATAAAAGTTCTTATGATAAAAATGGTAATTACATTAGAAATTAGGCTATAGTTTATTAAAAAATTTACCTCAAAAACTCAACAACAGCATCATAAAAATCATCAGGGTTTTCTGCATGCAACCAATGCCCAGCCTTTGAAATAGTCTCTATTTTGTGATTCGGAAAATGCGGATTTATCACTAAACTTTCATTATTGGATATATAACCAGATTTTTCTCCTTTAAGAAATAAAGTTGGTTTAACATATCTAGCATCAGAAGCCAATCCCTCTCCTACTTTATCATTATTTTCGGTTAAGGATTTTAAATTAAACCTAAAATCTAGAACTCCTTTTTCTTTCCAGTATACGTTTTTTAAGAGAAATTGACGCACACCCAATTCATGAATGTAGTTTGCCAATTGCTTATCTACCAATTTGCGGGAATTTTGTACAGAAAAATCTACAGAATTTAATCCTGCTAAAATAGCATTATGATGTGGTGCATATGCTTTAGTAGAAATATCTACCACAACTAATTTACCTACTAAATCTGGATAAGTTGTAGCAAATGTCATAACTGTTTTACCACCCATAGAATGCCCAATTAAGCATACTTCTTCTAGTTGATGGTGTTTTATGTAGTGGTATAAATCTTGCGCTAAAACCTCGTAATTAAATTCGTATTCATGAAAACTTCTACCATGATTTCTTTGATCTATTAAGTGTACTTGGTAATCTTCTGCAAACTTATTTCCTAAAGTTTTCCAGTTATCACTCATACCAAAGTAGCCATGTAAAATTAGTAGAGGTTTCCCTTCTCCAAATATTTGTGAATGTAATATTTGCATGTTATTGAAGTCTGTGTAAATAAAGATTTACAACGTTTTCTAAACCTAAGTATAAACTCTCTGAAATTAATGCATGTCCTATAGAAACCTCTGCCAAATGCGGAATATTTTCTTTAAAAAACCGAATATTATCTAGGCTTAAATCGTGGCCAGCATTGATACCTAAACCCAAAGAATTTGCTAATTCTGCAGCTTTGGTGTAAGGCTTTACTGCTTCTTTATTTCCTTTAGCATACTCCCTTGCAAAATGCTCTGTATACAATTCAATTCTATCAGTTCCTGTTTTTGCAGCTGCCTCCATTAATTTTAAATCGGTATCGATAAAAATAGAAGTTCTAATGCCATTATTTTTAAATTCTTTTATTACGTCACTTAAAAAATCTTGATGTGTAATGGTATCCCAACCTGCATCTGAAGTAATAGCGTCTTCAGCATCTGGCACTAAGGTTACTTGGGTTGGTTTTACCTCTAAAACTAAATCTATAAAAGATGTAATTGGGTTTCCTTCAATATTAAATTCTGTCGTTACCACCTCTTTTAAGTCTCTTGCATCTTGGTACTTTATATGACGTTCATCTGGCCTTGGATGAATTGTTATCCCTTCTCCTCCAAACATCTCTATATCTTTAGCAACCTTTAAAAGATTAGGCACATTACCCCCTCTAGAATTACGTAATGTTGCAATTTTGTTGATATTTACACTTAACTTTGTCATGATCTAAAATTGAAGTACAAAGATAACCCATTCAAACATTTTATCCTATCTTAGTAGCATATGAGCATTAACGAATACATCCTAAATGATATAAAGCCTTTATCTCTACAAAGCAGCATTGTAGAGGCAAAAGAATTGTTCGATAATTTTCCCATTACTCATTTTCCTGTTGTTAAAGATGCTATCTTACTGGGTTCTATTGCTGAAGCAGATATAAGAACTACAGAAAATGAAGTTAAAAAATTAGAAGAAATTCGCCATTTACTTAATGTTTTTCATACTAAAGGCGATAGTAATATTCTAGAGTTATTAAAACTATTTGCAGATAACGACACAAATATTATCCCTGTGTTAGACAAAAAAAATAACTACGTAGGATATTTTGAGCTAAGAGATGTTTTAGATGCTTTTTCTAACAGTCCTTTTATGGTAGAAGAAAAAGAAATGATTATCGTAGAAAAGCCAGAAACGGATTACTCTATGAGCGAGGTTGTGCAAATAGTTGAAGCAAATGGTGGTAAATTATTGGGCTGTTATGTTTCCGAAAGAAAAGCCGACATCATTCAAGTTACTCTAAAAGTTTTAACCGAAGATATTAATGAAATTATGCATACTTTTAGACGTTACGATTACCAGATTGTATCTACACATCTAGATGATTTGTATATAGAAGATTTAAAAAATAGATCGGAATATTTAAAGAAATATTTAGAAATGTAATTGCTGTAAAAATTTATTTCCAATGATGAAAAAAGTTGCCATTTACGGACAATCATATTCAGTTTCTGCAGAAAAAGAACTAAACATTTTACTAGATGTTTTAGCAAACCATAAAATTGTAAGTTTTATAGAAAAAGAATTTTATAATTTATTAGTTGCAAATAAGATTCTTACAAAAAAGTATCCAACATTTTCTAGTTACAACGATTTAAACTCTTCTTTTGATGCAATGTTTACGCTTGGTGGAGATGGTACAATTTTACGTGCAGTTACGTTTATAAGAGAATTAAACATTCCTATACTTGGCATAAACACAGGGCGTTTGGGTTTTCTAGCAACCATAAATAAAACCGCAATTGTAAAAAATGTAGAATACATATTAAATGGAGATTTTACCATTCAAGAAAGAACACTATTATCGTTAACTACTTCTCCTAAAAACAAAGATATTTCTAAAGTAAATTTTGCGCTAAACGAAATAACTATTGCACGAAAAAATACCACATCTATGATTGGTATAAAAACATCTTTAAATAAGGAGTATCTTACTAACTTTTGGTGCGATGGTTTAATAGTAGCAACACCCACAGGTTCTACTGGATATTCTCTAAGTTGTAATGGCCCGGTAATTTCACCTAACTCTAAAAGCCTTGTAATTACTCCAATTGCACCACATAACTTAAATGCCAGGCCAATGGTTATTTCAGATCCCACAGAGATTACGTTACAAGTAGATTCTCGCGAAAAAGAATTTTTAATATCTCTAGATTCCAGAATAACCTCTGTTTCAAAAAACACCAAGGTTTTTATTAAAAAAGCACCATTTACGATTAAAACTATTGTGCCTAAAAACCAATCTTTCTTAAAAACTTTACGAACAAAGCTTTTATGGGGAGAAGACACCAGAAACGAGACAAATCTTTAAGTGCTAATTCACAATATTTTAGAAAATAATTAGTTATTCAAAAAAGAAAAAATAATAACTTTTTAAAGCAGATGGTTTTACCTATATTTGCTCGCTATTTTAGGATGAAAAACACAATAATTTTAACGTTTTTATTGGGAATAAGTCAAATGTTAACTGCACAAGTTTTCGAATTAGGTTTTGTAGGTGGTGCTACCAATTATGTAGGCGATATTGGAAGAACAAACTACATTTACCCAACAGATATAGGTGCAGGAATTACATTTAAATACAATTGGAATCCTAGAATTGCAGTACGCGCTTCGTATAATTACCTTCCAATCTCTGGAGATGATGAGAACGCAGAAACTGACTTTATGCAAGCTAGAGGGCGTAATTTTACCAATACAATTCATGAATTGGCTTTTGGTGTAGAATATAACTTTTACGAATATAATATTGCTGAACGCGAGTTAAGTTGGACACCCTATATTTTACTAGAAGTTGCTGCATTTAATTACACTACTGCTGTGAATGAAATTTCACCTGGCAATTACCAAACTAAATTAAAAACTTCTATCTCTATACCTGTAGGAATTGGTATTAAATCACAATTAGCAGGTCCATTAGCTATTGCTTTAGAAACTAAGTTTGCAGTTACTTTTGAAGATGATATTGACTTTTCTACACCTAACATTCCAAGTTTAGATTATGGAGGTACTGGAAATGATTGGTATATGTTTACTGGTATTAGTTTTATTTATACATTTGGACGCCCTCCATGTTACACAAGTGGATTATAAATTATGGATAAAAAATTACGAATCGATTTACTTAAAGTACCTAAACATGTTGCCATAATTATGGATGGTAACGGGCGTTGGGCAAAAGGTAAAGGAATGAGTCGTGTTTTTGGGCATAAAAATGCATTAACTGCCGTAAGAGAATCTATTGAAGGAGCAACAGAAATTGGTGTAGAAGCAATAACCTTATTTGCATTTTCTACAGAAAATTGGAAACGCCCAAAAATGGAAGTAGAAGCTTTAATGAGTTTATTAATTAACTCCTTAAAAAAAGAACTACAAACTTTTATGGAAAATGGCGTAAAAGTAAATGCTGTAGGTGCAATACATCAACTACCACAAAATGCACAAAAATCTTTAGAATATGTAATTGAAAAAACAAAAAACAATGGTAATATCACGCTAACCTTAGCATTAAGCTATGGTGCAAGAGAAGAAATTGTTAATGCAATCAAAAACATATCTAAAAAAGTTGTTAATAAGGAACTTGAATTAGAAAATATTCAAGAAAATACTATTAATAACCATTTATATACATTTAATTTGCCCGATGTCGATTTAATGATAAGAACTAGCGGAGAACAACGTATTAGTAATTTTTTACTTTGGCAAATGGCATATGCTGAACTATATTTCACAGATATACTTTGGCCAGATTTTAGAAAAGAACATTTCTATGATGCAATCATAGAGTATCAGAACAGAGAAAGAAGATTTGGAAAAACAAGCGATCAACTTACAGAGTAATTTATTTATGAGATTAATTACTACTACATTATTTATTATTATACTACTTTTTAGTTCTACGATACAATCTCAAGAACAAAAAGATACCATTGCAGAAAACACTAACGTCTCTTTCGAAAAAGGCAAGGAGTATATTCTTGGCGGCATAACTGTAACAGGTTTAAAGAAGTTTGCAGAAGAAACTGTAAAAGTTTTTACAGGCCTTAGAACAGGACAGCCCTTAAAATTACCAGGAGACAAACTAACCAGTGCAATTAAAAAACTATACGAAAGTAAACAGTTTAGTAATGTAGATGTTTATTTAGCTAAGGTAGATGGAAATACAGTTTACCTTCAATTTGATGTTCGTGAACTTCCGCAATTAAATAATGTGAAAATTAGCGGAATAAGAAACTCAAAAGCAAAAGATTTAATCAAAGAAGCTGAACTAAGACAAGGTGCTCAGGTTACAGACAACTTTAGAGTAACCACTAAAAACTATATCACAAAAAAATATACAGATAAAGGGTTTCTTAATGCAAAAGTTAATTTAGACATTAGAAATGATACAGTAGATCCATCTATTGTTAATATGAATGTTTATATAGATAAAGGATCTAAAATAAAAATTAAAAATATCAATTTTACGGGTAACGAAAAATTATCAGACAAAACGCTTCGTAAAGCAATGTCTAATACCAAACAAAAGTTTTTTGGACGTTTTTGGAAAGGTTCTAAATATATAGAAGAAGATTATCAAGAAGATTTAGAAAGTATTCTAGATAAGTACAGTAGACAAGGTTTTAGAGATGCTCGTATCTTAGAAGAAGGTATCAGTTGGAATGATGATAATACTATTGATGTAAACATAAAATTAGAAGAAGGAAGACAATACCGTTTTGCAGAAATCAAGTTTATTGGCAACAAAGAATTTACAGACGAATACCTTCAATCTATACTAAAAATCGATAAAGGAGATGTGTATAATGGTGCTGTTTTAGACGAACGCGTAAATGGAGATGGCACACCTACTTCGCAAGACGTAACCACTTTATACCAAGACAGTGGATTTCTTTTTGCAACCATAAAACCTGTAGAAACTAAAGTTGAAAACGACTCTATAACAGTAGAAATTAGAATTCGTGAAGATGAAAAAGCACGAATCCGTAAAGTAACGGTTAGTGGTAACGAAAAAACAAACGATAAAGTAATCTTTAGAGAGTTACGAGTAAAACCGGGAGATTTATTTAGTAAATCAAACATCATTCGTTCTATTAGAGAAATTGGTCAATTAGGTTTCTTTGATCAAAATGTAGTACCAGATGTTCAACCAAACTACAACGACAAAACTGTAGATATAGATTTTGCAGTTGCAGAAAGAGGTGGTAGCCAAATAGAATTACAAGGAGGTTATGGTGGTGGAGCCTTTATTGGAACACTTGGTTTATCTTTTAACAATTTTTCTATACGTAATATTTTTAATAAAGAGGCGTACACACCTTTGCCAATGGGAGATGGACAAAGCTTGTCTTTACGTTTGCAAACTAGTAGAACCTTTAGCACGTATAGTTTTTCTTTTACAGAACCATGGTTAGGAGGTAGAAAACCAAAAGCATTAAGTTTCTCTGTTTATTCTTCAAACCAATTTCAAATTAACCCACAAACTTTTGATGTGGATAGAGATAGAAGTTTAGGTATTGTTGGTGCTTCTGTTGGTCTTGGACAACGTTTAAAATGGCCAGACGACTTTTTTCAACTTTCACAAACAATCGCATACCAAAGTTTTAATTTAAATAACTATGGATTTCGTGTAGGCTCAGACATCTTAAACAATGGTACTTTAAATAATCTATCCTACAACATAAATTTAGAACGGAATTCTGCAGGGCCAACTTTAATTTTTCCTACTTATGGATCACAATTCTCTATTGGCCTAAAGGCAACTCTTCCTTATTCTTTATTTAATGATAGAGATTATAGCGATTTACCTGCGGCAGAAAAATACAAATGGTTAGAATACTTTAAAGTTAATGTGAAAGGTCGTTGGTTTACGTCCTTCACAGAAAAATTAGTTTTAATGACTAATGCAGAAATGGGATTCCTTGGATTTTATAATGAAGAAATAGGCTTATCGCCATTTGAGCGTTATTTTGTTGGAGGTGATGGTATTGCTGTTTTTCAATTAGATGGTAGAGAAGTAATTGGACTTAGAGGTTACGAAAACAACCAGCTATCTCCACTTGGAGGAGGTTCTATCTATAATAAGTTTCAATTAGAATTACGTTACTCCATTACAGATTCGCCAGCTGCATCTATTTATACAGTAGGATTTTTAGAAGCAGGTAACTCTTATGACAATTTTGAGACATTTAATCCGTTTAACTTAAAACGTTCAGCAGGAGTTGGTGTTCGTATATTTATGCCTGCATTTGGTTTATTAGGTATCGATTTTGCACATGGATTTGATCCATTACCAGGTCAAATTGAAAAGTCTGGCTGGCAAACACATTTTATCATTGGAAGACAGTTCTAGAAAAACCGTACATTAGAATGCCGGTTTTTTTTGGCATGGTTTTTTCTAAATACATTTACAGATGAAAAAATATTTTTTAATCGTTGCTCTTTTACTTAGTGGTTTTCAAAATTATGCACAACGTGGACAATTAATCGCCTACGTAGATATGAATTATATTTTAGAGAATATTCCTGAATATACGCAAGCGCAAAATACTCTAGAAGCAAAAGTTACAAAATGGAAAAGTAAGTTAGACAAACAAGCGCAAGCAATAGAAGTCTTAAAAACAGAGTTAGCAACAGAAAAAGCAATTTTAACTGAAGATTTAATAGAAGAGAAAGAAGAAGAGATAATCATTAAGCAAGAAGAACTTAGAAGATTAGAATCTTTATACTTTGGCCCTAATGGCGATATGTTTCAAGTTAGAAAACAACTGGTTAAACCAATACAAGACCAAGTATACAATGCTATTCAAAGTATAGTACAAAGAAGAAAGTACGATTTTGTTTTCGAAAAATCTAGCGATTTGATTTTGCTATATTCCAATAAAAAATACGATATTAGCGATCTCGTTTTAGCAACTATAGATAGAACAAGATTAGCAGAAGAAAAGAAAGCGAACAAAGAAAAGAAGAAAGCAAAACCAATAGTTAGTTCTGATTTAAAGCCAAATGCTGTTCAGAAAAAAATGATTGCAAAAAAAGAAGCTGCTAAAGAGCTTTTAGAAGAAACTAATGCTAAGAAAAAGGAAGCTGCAGAAGAAAAAATAGCTGAAAAAGAGGCTAAAAAGAAAGCCATAGCAGACAAAAGAGCAGAATTACTAAAACAAAGAGCAGAACAGAGAAAAATTTTAAGAGAAAAAAAAGAAGCCCAACGAAAGAAAAAAGAAGCTGAAAAAAAGAAAAAAATAGAGGAAGCTAAGAAAAAGAAAGAGGCTCAAAAAAAGAAGCAAGAAGAAGAAAATAACGAAAAGAAAGGAAATAATTAATCAAAAAAATTAGAATAACAATTAAATTAAAACAAGGATGAGAAATTTTAAAACGTTACTATTAATTGCTGTATTTACGTTAGGATTAGGTGGTGTTGCAAATGCACAAAA
>CAYZDK010000001.1:98609-106545 GCA_964477255.1 uncultured Polaribacter sp. | reverse complement strand
TTGTTTATGTATTAGACTCTTCAGAAAGTAAAGGTGTTGTACTAGTAAAAAAAGGAGAAGATCTTTTTAATGCAGTTAAAGCTAAATTAGGCTTTTAACTCTTTGTAGAAATAATTAATTATCAAATTAAAAACCTGCTTAACGCAGGTTTTTTTTATTTTTACTTTATATGAAAAACAACTCGCCCATTGGTGTATTTGATTCAGGTGTTGGAGGTACTTCAATTTGGAAAGAAATTATAAACGTACTTCCCAATGAAGATACCATTTACTTATCTGACAGTAAGAATGCACCTTATGGTAACAAAAGTAAAAACGAAATAATTCAGCTATCTATAAAAAATACAGAGTTTCTATTACAGCAAAACTGTAAAATCATTGTAGTAGCTTGTAATACTGCAACAACCAATGCAATTACACATCTTAGAGATAAATACAATGTTCCTTTTATTGGTATTGAACCTGCTATAAAGCCTGCTTCTTTACAAACCAAAACAAATAAAATCGGTATTCTAGCAACTAAGGGTACGCTTCATAGCGAATTGTTCGAAAAAACATCTAAAAAGCTAAATTCACAAATTGAAATTATTGATACTATTGGTACTGGCTTAGTAGAACTTATCGAAGATGGTAAAATAGATACGGACGAAATGCGTGCACTTTTAAACAAATACCTTATACCTATGGTACAAGCTAATATAGATCACCTAGTTTTAGGTTGTTCGCATTACCCTTATTTAATCCATCAAATTAAAAATATTATTGGTGAGGGTGTAACCCTAATAGATTCTGGATTTGCAGTTGCCAAACAAACCAAAAATATACTTAGCAAACAAGAATTATTAGCAAAGGAAAATAGAGATGCAAAGCACCTTTTTTACACCAATGGTAAACAACAAGTGCTAAATAATATACTTAGCAAGAGTCAAGGAAAAACTATAAAAATTATTAAAAAAGATTTTTAAAAACTACCAAAGGCAGCATTAATATTTGGGCAAGCAGCTGCTCTAGGTTCTCTTGTCCATAGATTTAAGCCTAAAGAAACTTGGTGAAATCCAGTGTTTGTAAAAACAGTTTCATTTGTTTGGTTAGTATAAGTATACGAAAACATAAAGTTTTTGTAATTAACTCCAATTATAGGGGAAACAAATTCCGCTTTTTCAATCAGATTACTATCAAAATTGGTACGATAAGAAAGAGCAACCCATAATTGCGTTTGTGAAATAGTCTTATAAGCTTTTATATTAAAATCTGCTATTCTTTCTCCTGTTGCCTCTCTAAACTGAAGCATTGCAGAAGGTTCAAATTGAACAACCAAATCTTCCCCAAAATAATATCCTGCAGAAAAGATAAAATTTCTCAAATCTAAATTTTCTTGAATATTAAGATTGTTTTTAGCTGTTAGAAAAAGATTTCTTACGGTGAAATAAGAAGAAAAACCTCCATAATGATATGCTGCACCAAAATCTGCATTGTAATAACTGGTGCTTTCTACAATTGCAGCAACTGCTGGATCTCCAGAAAACAACCGTTGATCAGATTGATTCTGAACTAAAGTAAAAGACAAACCAAAAGATAGTTGGTTAAAAAACCTTCCATTGCCCATTTGCAAATGGTATGCATAAGTACCTTGAACTCCTTGTTGAGAATGAAATCCGTTTTTATCGTTAAATAAAACAAAACCGTAACCAGCATTAGAATATTCTCCAAAACGAGTGTGAAAACTTAACGATTGAAGAGCTGGAGCATTAGGTATTCCTGCCCATTGTTGACGTGCGGTTAAACGAAGTTTACTTGCATTTCCAATTCCTGCTGCTGCTGGATGAACTAGATATACGTTATCAGAAAGGTAGTCCTGATAAATTGGTAAGGTTTGCTGTGCATTTCCTGAGAATTCTAAAAAGACAAAAACAAGAAAGAAATACTTTAATAATGAACGAGTCATTTAATATTTATCATTTAAACCCAAAGATATTGATTTGAATATAGAAATGGAATCGAAAACAAAATATTTAACAAAAAAAAGCAACCTTGTAAGGTTGCTTTTCTAGTAGCGGGAACTGGACTCGAACCAGTGACCTTCGGGTTATGAGCCCGACGAGCTACCTACTGCTCTATCCCGCGATTTGCGACTACAAATATAAGATACATTTTAAGTATTTTCCAAACTTTAATTAAATTATTTTAAATTCAATTGTTGTAGAGCATTGTAAAGCCCCTATCTTTGTAGTATGGTACATAAAGCTGGTTTTGTAAATATCATAGGAAACCCTAACGTGGGTAAATCTACTTTAATGAATGCGTTAGTTGGTGAAAAACTTTCAATTATAACACCAAAAGCGCAAACTACTAGGCATCGTATTTTAGGCATCGTTAATAACGAAGACTATCAAGTAATTTTTTCAGACACACCTGGTATCATAAAACCTGCCTATGAACTGCAAGAAGCCATGATGGATTTTGTGAAATCTGCTTTTGAAGATGCAGATGTATTAATTTACATGGTAGAAGTTGGAGAAACTGCCTTAAAAAATGAAGCTTTTTTTAATAAAATAATACATAGTAAAATTCCAGTAATTTTGTTATTAAACAAAATTGATAAATCTTCTAAAGAAGAAGTTGATGAAAAAATTGCTTATTGGAGAGAAAAAGTACCAAATTCTTTTGTCTATGTAATATCTGCTTTAGAAAGATTTAATGTAGATGCAGTATTTTATAAGATAATTGAATTACTTCCTGAAAGCCCTCCTTTCTACCCAAAAGATCAACTAACAGACAAATCTGAACGTTTTTTTGTAAATGAAAAAATAAGAGAGAAAATACTTACCCACTTTAAAAAAGAAATTCCTTATTCTGTAGAAGTTGATACAGAACAATTTGTTGAAGAAGAAGATATTATTAGAATTAGGTCTATTATTATGGTAGAGAGAGATACCCAGAAAGGAATAATAATTGGCCATAAAGGTGCTGCAATTAAAAGAGTTGGTGCAGAAGCAAGAAAAGATTTACAAAAGTTTTTTCAAAAAAAAGTATACATAGAGCTTTATGTTAAAGTAAATAAAAACTGGAGAACCAATAAAAGTCAACTAAAACGCTTTGGTTATAACGATTAACAAAGCCAGTCTACACTTCTTCTATTAATTGTTTATTTTTTCTTGGATAGATATAAACTTTAGATAAACAAAGACAATTTGTTTTTACTTTTCTATGAGTTTTTTTCAATATGAACTCCACTTATCTATATATTTATTACATTTATCTAGCAATTAAATCAATTCGTCGAATATTTTTGCTATTTAAAATTCAAGTATGCCCCCTAAGACTAACTTATTCATTTTCAAGAATTACAACATCAACAACTTAATAGTAGTAGTTTCTCTGTTTTTTACTTCATGGACATTTTCTCAACTGAATAGAAAAATAATTTTAGACACCAATTCACCATACATAATTTCTCAAGAAAGTGTTGGTAACCTTTCAGGTGGCGATACTATTTTTATTTCTTCGGAAAGAACTAGGCCTTTACGTTTTAAGTCTATAGAAGGAAATGCCTCAGCACCAATTGTAGTAATTAACCAAGGAGGACAAGTTAAAATTGACGGAATTACAGACAATGCATGGGGTGCTTTGGTTTTTGAAAATTGTAAATACATAAAACTTAGTGGTAAAGGACACCCAAGTTTCAAATATGGTTTTTCGTTGTCTGCAATGGAAAGTGGTGTAGCATTTTCTGAATTAAGTTCCGATTGTGAAGTAGAAAATGTAAAAATTAGTCACGAAGGTTTCTTTGGAATTTTTGCTAAAAAAGACTACAACAGTAATCCACCAAATCCTGCTCCTGTTTTTAATAATCTAATTATTCACGATTGTTTTATAGAAAACGTTTCAGAAGGCATGTATATTGGCGAAACCAAATCTCCAGGAATGGAGTTTAAAAACTTAAAGATTTACAATAATATCGTGCGAAATACACAACGTGAATCTATTCAGATAGCTAATGCAGTTGAGAATGTAGAAATCTATAATAACACATTAATTAATGCAGGATTAGAGAATGAAAAATATCATAAGAACAATCTTCAAATAGGAGACAATTCAGTAGCATCAATCTATAATAACATCTTTAAAGGTGCACCTGATTATGGCGTAATAATTATGGGAAAAGGTAATGTTGACACTTACAATAATTACTTTGAAAACAACAAAGGCATTTTTATTGACAACCGGATTTTTTCAGACACAACCCTTTCTCTAAATATAGAACTCAACTATTTTAAATCGTTAACAGGGCAAGAAGTTATTAGAAATATGAACGAAAAAAACCCCATAAAGATTCAGTACAATGTATATGATACTTCTATAGATTTTTATAGAGACTTGAACAGTACAGATAATGAAATTATTTCTGAAAACTTTTTAGAAACAGTAGCACCTCTATTGTTTGTAGACAGTGCCTCAAGCAACTATGCGTTAACAGAAGCTTCTGCAATTATCTATAATAATATTGGGGCAACTGGTGGTTCAGAATTCTTAAAGACAAAAGAAGAATCTACCACCTCAAAACAAATTCCCATAACTTCTGATATGATTACAGATAATGTAGATTATGGCAGTATACATTCTCCTTTATATCTTTTTGATGAACAAGATATTTCTACTAATGAAAACCCTAAGAGTATTTCTTGGAAACCAGCGTACTCTATGCAAAAAGATGCATATTATACAACTATAGACTTAGGTAAAGAACATCATATTTCTGAAATAAGGCTACATGATATGCATAATACGCAAAATCTGACTGTAGAATATTTTGATGGTGAATTTTGGCAACACTTATTCACAGAATCTTGTGATGGTTTTGAAGTTTGGAAAACACACCAAACCAATAGCAATACTAAGTTTTTAAGGTTTGCAATGTACGATGGTGTTTTTGCTTCTGTAAATGAAATTTTAATCTTTGGATATCCACTAGAAAAAATTTCTAATCAAATTGTAGTAACTCCAGAAATGGTTTCAGATAAGGTTCCTGGAGGAAGTATTTTCTCTCCTCAATATTTATTTGACGAACAGAATATAAGTTTAGAGGCTAACGAACATCCAATTAGCAAATCTTGGAAACCATTTTACAACAATAACAAAGCGCCATATTATAGTGTAATTGATCTTAAAAACACCTATCAAATTACAAAGATTGCACTTCATGACATGCATAACACAAACAACTTTGTAGTTGAAACAAGCAAAGATGGTATCACTTGGCAATTGTTATTCATAGAAAACTGTGACACCTATAAAAACTGGAAAATTCATGAAGTAAATATTGCAACAAATTACATTAGAGTAACTATGCTAGACAGCCCTTATGCTTCTATAAATGAAATTTTACTGTACGGTTATTCTAAAATAACATTACCAGAATCTACTAGTTCCAACTTAGAAGATCAAATTATAATTTCTCCTAATATGGTTCAAGATTTAGTATCAGGAGGAAGTGTAGATAGTCCTTTATTTTTATTTGACGAGCAATTGAATGTAAATCCTGAATTGGATGAACATCCTACTAGTAAAAATTGGAAACCATTTTACACAGATAAAAAAGCACCTTACCTTGCAGAAATAGATTTGCAAAAAAAGTATAGAATAACAAAAGTTTACCTACATGATATGCATTCTACTAACAACTTTAACATACAGTATGCTACAGATAATAAATGGAAGTTGCTAGTTAACGAAACTTGTGATGCATACAATACTTGGAAAGTGCATGATGTTGATGTTGTTACCGATAAAATACGGTTGTCTATACTAGACAATCCCAATGCTGGAGTAAATGAAATTATATTTGTTGGTAAACCAGTTGAAAATGATAATATAGCTAGTAAAAGTATACCCATAAAAACCTTTACCAAAGAATCTTCTAGACTTACGTTATACCCTAACCCTGTTAAACAGCATGTAAACATTAAATTACCATTAAATGAGAGTTTAAAAAATATGCAAATCGAAGTAAGAGATTTACTTGGCAAGGTGGTTTACACTAAAAGTATTGCATCTTCATTTGCTGCTTCAACAGTAAGTATTACAGCATCAGAACTTGATCTAACAAAAGGGCTGTACCTGCTTACATGCAAAAACGACAGAGGTTATGTAGATACTATTAAATTTTATAAACAGTAGTTATTTAGCAATAACCTCGAGCATAAAATCGTGTAATCCTATCATTTGCTGTTTTCCAGTATCTTTACCAATCTTACCTAAAAAGTAAAGCACAAACCATATTATTGGTAAAAAAATTAACATGATTAACGGAAACGTAAAATCTTTATCTAAAGAAATTCTTGTATAAAGCAGAACAGCAAAGCCAAGAAAAGATGTTCCTACCACAAAATGAATAAACATAAACATAGTCCATACATGGGGTTTTGGTCCAAATAAACCTTTTAACAAAGAAGTATTGTTTTCATTTTCCATAATTTCTAAGTGCAATTGTGGAGACCAGAAATGATCTTTATTCTTGGGTACACTAATAAAAATATGATCATCTACAACTTTACCAATGTAGATACAGTCTTTGTGTTGCAACTTAGCTTTAAAAGCATCCAAAATTGCATTTTTATTTTCACCTAAATCTATTCTAAATCTGGGTCTAAGAAAAACTTCGCTATTTCTTTTTTCTACAATAACTGCCATTTACTTAAAATTTACTCAGACTTATAATCTAATTTCATTGTAATAGATGCTGTTTTTTCTTTAGAGGAAGTATTAAAAGAACCTCCCCAAGAATAATTTTCATTTGAGTTTTGCCCTGTTATTTGAAAAACACCCATTCTTGCTGTAACTAATGGCCCTAAATTTCCTCCAGAATTTTCTGCAATTTTTTCTGCCCTTGCTTTAGCATCTGCTGTTGCCTTAGATATCATTTCTACTTTTAAATCTGCAAGTTTTGTGTAATAATATCTAGGTGGTTGGGAATAAAACTCAATCCCTTTATTTAGCAATTCTGTTACTTCTCTAGAAGTTGTCTCTACCAGTTCAACATTTTTAGAATCGATTTGTAGGTATTGCGTTAAACGATATCCTAGAAAATCGTTCCCAGAAAATTTTCCATTCACATATTTTGGTTCAGTAACCTTAGTACTTTGCACTGCTTTAAAAACAAGTTCGTTTTCAGAAATGCCTTTGCTAATTAAATAATCTGAAATTACTTTTTTGTCATTCTCTAAATCATTGTATGCTTGCTGTAAATTTTTATTTTGTCTAGAAAAAGAGCCTTCCCATACTATAAGATCAGAAGTAAAATCTGCTTTACCTAGACCAGTTACCGATATTTTTCCTTGCCCATTATTTCTATTAATAATAGCATCTGCTAAAAGATAAGCAGCAATAATTATAGCAACAGAAAATAATAGAGGGGTTACAAATTTCCTCATAGTTTTTTGGTTTACTTGTAGTTAAATATACAACAATTATGTATTGGTTAAATTGTATCTTTGCAAAAAATTAACATTTAGAATGAATAGTATAATTGCAATTGTTGGAAGACCTAATGTAGGAAAATCTACATTGTTTAATAGGCTTGTGCAACGAAGAGAAGCCATTGTAGATTCTGTTAGTGGTGTAACTAGAGATCGCCATTATGGAAAGTCTGACTGGAATGGAAAGCCATTTTCTGTAATAGATACTGGTGGTTATGTTATTGGTTCTGATGACATTTTTGAAGAAGAAATAAGAAAACAAGTGGCATTGGCTATTGATGAAGCAGATATTATTGTGTTTGTGGTAGATGTAGAAGATGGCATTACCCCTATGGATGCTGAAGTTGCAAAAATTTTACGTAAAGTAAAGAAACCTATTTTCTTAACTGTTAATAAGGTAGACAACTCCATGAGACAAGCTGATGCTGTTGAGTTTTATAATTTAGGACTAGGAGAATACCA
>CAYZDK010000001.1:0-98509 GCA_964477255.1 uncultured Polaribacter sp. | reverse complement strand
GAAGTGGAACTGGAGATTTGTTAGATGCAATAGTAAAAGAAATACCAGAAGTTACAGCAGAAAATGAAATAGAAGAAAATGAGGAAGATGCTCTACCAAGATTTGCTGTTGTTGGAAGACCAAATGCAGGTAAATCTTCGTTTATTAATGCTTTAATTGGAGAAGATAGAAATATAGTAACCAATATTGCTGGAACTACAAGAGATTCTATAGATACAAAATATAATAGATTTGGTTTCGATTTTAACCTAGTTGACACTGCTGGTATTAGAAAAAAATCTAAAGTAAAAGAAGATTTAGAATTTTACTCTGTTATGAGAGCAGTAAGATCTATAGAGTATTCTGATGTAATTATTTTAGTTATAGACGCAACTCGTGGATTTGAAGGACAGGATCAAAATATTTTTTGGTTAGCAGAAAAAAATAAAAAAGGCGTGGTTATCTTAATTAATAAGTGGGATTTAATTGAGAAAGAAACTAATACAATGCGCGACTTTGAAGCTAAAGTAAAAAAGCAAATAGAACCATTTACTGATATTCCAATTATTTTTATTTCTGCGTTAACTAAACAAAGAATTTACAAAGCAATTGAAACTGCAGTAGAAGTTTATAACAACAGAAAAAATAGAATTGCTACAAGTAAGTTTAACGAAGCAATGCTAGAGGTCGTTAAAAACTTCCCTCCTCCTGCTACAAAAGGAAAATACATAAAAATAAAGTATTGCATGCAGTTACCTACGCCAACACCTCAATTTGTGTTTTTCTGTAATTTACCTCAATATGTAAAAGACCCTTATAAACGTTTTGTTGAGAATAAAATTAGAGAAATTTATAATTTCTCTGGAGTTCCTATTACCATTTATTTTAGGCAGAAGTAATTAATTTTCTGACATAATTGTACGAAACATTTTCTCTTTTTCTTCAGCAGTTGTTTTAAATTTGGCTTTAGGTTTTGTAATAAGAATATCTTTGGGGTTTATTTCTATCTTTTTAGCTTTAAACACTCTTCTTTCTTTTTCAATTTCTAAGATGACACCATTTAAACCAAAGAGCATTTTTGGACCATTAGAAAACGGAATTTCTTCGGTAAACCAAACATATGTTTTGTAATTGTATTTATTAATATGTACCGCTTTCTTACAAGTGAAACCAAGAATTTCTTTTTCCTCTTCTAAAATTTTCCATTTCTTTTTTTTATAGAGAACAAGCTCTTCTTGCATTGCCATATTTTTGGCTTTTTGAAAATATTCATCTTCATTAGTGTCTTGATAATATACTCCTCTACCTCCTAAAGAAAGAGACATATTTATACCAGGTTTGCCATCGTTTTGATCGTCTAAATCTTCATAGCTATTTCTATACAAAGAAATACCATTATCTATTTCTAAAATAGAAGTAATTGGTTTCGTTTTTAAAAAAGTACCAATGATGGTCTTCTTCATATAATCAGATTTATAAACTCTAGATTGTAATTCAAACTGTTTTTGTGGACTTTGAATGTATTCTACATTATATAAAATTCTTACCGTTTGTATTTCATCTTGAGCTTTAGCGTAGTATGAAGAGAATAGAACTGATAAAAGTAAAGTGATTTTTTTCATAGAATTATTTTTCTTTAAAATAAGAAAAAAATCTTTAACTAGTAAATGCATATTTATTTCGGTTTTAGTTGTAGCCAAACAAGTTTCAAAACACTATATACTTTATTGTTGTTAAATAGTTTTGTGTTATCAAATAATTAAATAAATTTGTTCAGACCCTATAAAACTTTTTATGAGAAAATTTATTTACTGCATTGCTGTAGTTACAGCTATAGTAACCTCTTCATGTTCTTCATCAATTATTGAAGATGAAAATGTTGAAGAAAACCAACCAAATGCTCAAGATGACCAAGCAGTAACAAGCCAAAATACTTCAATAACGATTAATATTTTAGAAAACGATTCCTTTGGTGAAGATGGACCAAGTAGCACTGCCATAGAATTGGTATCTCAAACAAGCGCTGCAGGTGGTAGTGTTCAAGTAAATACTTCTGGCACTCCCGAAAACCCAACAGACGATACAATAACATATACTCCTGACACTGATTATCAAGGAGATGATTCATTTGAGTATATTATAGAAGATAGTAATGGAGACCGATCAACTGCAATGGTAAATATCACCGTAACTGCAGATGATGGAACTGCTCCAGAAGGCACAACTTTTAATGATGGTGATTTTAGTTTTAGAGTAACAAGCAAGGCTAATAAAGAGGTTTCTGTAAAGAAAAGAACAACTAGTGGCCCAAGTGGAGCTATAGAATTACCATCTGTAGTAGAGTTTAATTCTATTACATACAACGTAACTTCTATAGCTTTTGAAGGATTTGCTTACAGCTACGATATTACAAGTGTCACAATTCCTGATAGTTATAGAAAAATAGAAAGATTTGCTTTTTATGACAACTCCTTAATTACCTCTATTTCTATAGCAGATTCTGTTAGTGAAATAGAAGATGATGCTTTTGGAGCGTGTGCTAGTTTAAATAGTGTTAATATCCCTGCTGGTATTTCTCATTTGTCAAATGGTTTATTTGCTAGTTGTAAAAGTTTAGAAAATATTACAATACCAAATACTATAACTAGTTTAGGTAATGCCGTTTTTTACGATTGTAGTAGTCTTAATAATGTAACTATACCAGATAGTGTTTCAGACGAAAATATGGGAAGTGCTGTATTTGGTCTTTGTGTTAGTTTAACAGATGTAAGTTTACCAACAAACTTTACCAAAATACCAAACGAAACATTTTACGCTTGTAACAACCTTAAAAGTTATACAATACCAAGTAATATTACAGAAATTGGAAATGCAGCATTTTATCAGTGCAGTATTTTAGAAGAAATAATTATCCCTGATACAGTTACTAGTGTTGGCGAATCTGCATTTGGTTTATGTGTTAACTTAAAGAAAGCTGTAATACCAAATTCATTTACAAGCTTGTCTGACAACTTATTTTTTGGGTGCGAACAATTAGAAGATGTTAATATACCAGAAAACTTAACAAGTGTAGGTAATTCTGCTTTTTACGGTTGTGCAAGTATCGAAACTATAGATTTACCAGATACCGTTACTGAAATTGGTAATAGTGCTTTTGGAAATTGCTTTAGTTTAAAAGACTTTGTTATTCCGCCAAATATAACCTCTATCGAAGAAACCGTATTTTACAATTGTAGCAGTTTAACAGAGTTAAACATTCCTAATGGTGTTACAAATATAAAAAAGGGTGCTTTTGCAGGTTGTAGCAGTATTACAGAAATAACCTTACCAGAAGGGATTTCTACTATTCCCGAAATTGCTTTCTATAACTGTAATAGCTTAACTAAGGTAAACTTTCCAAGCAGTGTTACAAAAATTGGACCTATTGCTTTTGGTAACTGTGTAAATATGACAAGCTTCGAAGTTCCTAATACCATAACTACTATTTCAGAGCAAGCCTTCTTTCAATGTTCTAGTTTAACTAGTGTAAGTATCCCTAATAGTGTAACATCTATAGAAGAAGGAGCTTTTTATAATTGTTCTGTTTTAACAAACATGTCTGTAGATATTATAAATCCATTAGCTATAGAAAGTAATGTTTTTGAGTTTATTAACTTAAATAGTGCAACCTTAAGAGTGCCTTCTAGTGCTATTTCTAGTTATAACACAGCAGATGTTTGGAGAGACTTTGGAACTATTACAGGTTTATAATTGCATTTAAAGCTATATTTTAAAACATTACGCCATGCTTAAATTTAGACTGAAATTTCTTAGTAATACTACCAACTAATCATTAATTAAATGAGAAATTTTATTGCTTCTAGACAACATTTTAATGTTATACAATATATCTTAATTATTTATTTTGCTTTTTTTACTTTAAATGTTTGCTCTCAAGATAATAATGCAACAAATACTGAAAAAAAAGAGATTACCAATGTAAAATCACTTTTTGATACCGCCAAAAAGGTTATCGATAATGGTAACTACAAAGAAGCAGTTTTGTTAATTTCTAAATATTACAATAGTTATGCAGATAATTTAGAATTAAATTGGCTTTATGCTCATGCACTTTGGTTAAATAATAAAGAAAAAATAGCAAAATCTATTTTTAAAAAAGCCTTATCATTTGCACCAAATAATAGAGAGTTAAGACTGGATTATGCTAGATTCTTATACCAAACTGGACAAATTATTGAGTTAGAGCCTATCTTAAAAGCGTACCTTAAGTCTGATAACTCAAACATCGAATATTTAGAGATGCTTGGATATATTCAACTATGGAGAGGTAAAATAAAAGAGGCTAAAAATACTGTTGCTGCCTTAAAAAAAACAGAATCTGGTGCATTGAAGGCTAAGAGTCTAAAATCTGAAATAGACGCTATTACAGCAGCCTACATTTCTTCAGATTTTGAATATCAAACAGATTCACAGCCTTTAGATTTTTTTGCCAGCCACTTTAAAGTTAGTCAGTATAAATCCAGGTTTTTTAATCCTGAGTTAAGAATATCTAGCTACAGATTTTCCCCTGAAGAAGAAAGAGCATTTACAGCAAGATTTAGCAACAAATTTTCTTTAGATAAACTAAAGTTAAAAGGAGAAATTTCTTTGGGAGTTTATAATAATATATCTGATGGTAACGATTGGATTGGGGGTTTAAATTTTGTGAAAGAGTTCTTTAAGAACACAAATCTAAAATTTGGATACGATAAAAGTCAACTACTTACAACTATTGCTAGTACAAGATTCAATTTAACACAGCAAGACTTGTTTGGCGAGTTTTATCACAAAAACAAGTACATAACTGTAAGTAGTGGGTATCATCATAATTTTTTCGATGATGGTAATTACATATATTCTATTTTTGCTTGGGCATTGCTAAAGCCTATTACAATAAAATCACTAGAGTTTCAATTGGGATATAGTTACAATTTTACAGATTCTAAAGAGGTTCTTTTTATATTTAGCGATATAAATACAGGAATATACGATCCTTATTTTACACCAAAAGACTTAGAAACACATTCTATACTGTTTAGTGCTAACTATAATGCATCAAAAAAGTTAACCATACAAGCTAAAATAAACTATGGTTTAGTTGGTAATGTGCAAAACCCATATCCAATACAGGCAACACCAACAAGTGTAGAAATAGGAGGTTTTTATGCTGATACATTTACTCCACAAGAAATTACAGGCACAATCAATTATAAGTTTTCAAATAAATTTTCAACAAGAGTTACCTATATAAATCAAAAGACATTTTTCTATGAAAGAGAAAATATTAATGTAGGTCTAAATATAAAAATCTAATGAGTGCAAAACTGAATAACCATTTATGGAAATTTAATAAAGCGAAAAAAGTAACGAGCTTTGATAAAGCTGTCTTTTTAGGCTTAACCATTGCAGGGTTAATAAGTATGTTTAATCTAACTGAATGGTGGTATAGAGCAGAGCATGTTCAAAATTTATATTTATTTATAGTACTTAGCTTCTTATTTGCATATTCTTGTATAAGAATTGCATTGATTTGGATTAATTATCTACGTATTCAGAGACCACCAGAAGTTCCTGAGCCAGAAAAAGATTTAAGTGTAGCTGTCTTTACAACTTCTTCTCCTGGAGAACCTTTATCAATGTTTGAAAAAACCTTTCAAGCGCTTCAAAATTTAAATTATCCACATACAGCATATCTTTTAGACGACACTGAAGATCCTGCTTTTAGAGAGCTTGCCGAAAAATATGGTGTTGTTTGGTTAGAATTAGTAGGTATACCAGGTGCAAAAGCTGGTAAAGTAAATGAAGCTTTAAAATTAACCAAAGAAGATTATATACTAATTTTAGATCCAGATCATATTGTTTTTCCAAACTTTTTAGACCAAACGCTTGGTTTTTTTAAAGACGAAAAAGTTGGTTTTGTTCAAGTAAGCCAAGGATACTATAATATGTTTAGGTCTTTAACAGCACAAGGTGCAGCAGAACAAACTTATACCTTTTATGGCCCAACGCAAATGGGTTTATATGGTTATGGAGGTGCTGTTGCTATAGGTGCAAATTGTACCTTTAGAAGAAAAGCGCTAGAAAGTATAGGAGGACATGCAACTGGTTTATCAGAAGATTTAAATACATCCATTCGTATTCACTCAAAAGGCTGGAAATCTATTTACAACCCGGTAATTGTGAGTAGAGGATTGGTGCCTGAAGATTTTTCTTCGTACTGTAAACAACAACTAAAATGGGCAAGAGGAGTTTATGAAATGTTATTTGATGAATTCCCAAAAGCATCAAAAGGCCTTACTTTTTGGCAAAAAGTTTCTTACATCTCTATAGGTACTTACTACTTGGTTGGCCCAATGACAGCGTTTTTTGTTTTTATACCTCTGCTATTTTTTGCTACAAAAATTATTCCTGCAAGTATGGATTTTGGAGAGTTTATAGCTGTAGGAACACCAATACTTGTAATTGCTATTCTAATATATGCCTACGCTCAAAACTTTTTCTGTGATAGAAAAACAGAAAAAGGCATACATTGGAGAGGAATGGTTTTAAAGTATTCTTGTTGGCCAATATATACCTATGCATTCTATTTGGCCATTATTAATAAGAAAGTACCATACATTCCTACTGCAAAAGTTGCCGATAAGAAATTTATGAGCCCTTTTGTTAAACCTCTTTTAATCTATTGTTTAATTTTTATTCTAATGATAACAGGAGTTTATATTGAAAGAAGATATTATGTTTCTGAATCAGAATTAATACTAACTGCAGAAAGAACTTGGGCAATGTTTGGGTTTGCTTTAATAGCTTTTTTACAGTTTGTTGGCGGAATTGCTGCTGCCTATCAATCGCTTTTCATTAAAACAGAAAATGCTTGGGATAGAATAATTATATCTGCAAATAAAAAATTTAAGATTAAAGAATAAAAGAACACAAAAAACAACTAATATTGTAAAAACCTTAGACTATGTCATCATCTAAAAACAAGTATAAAAGACTTTTTAATGTGTTACTAGCATTGGCTATTGGCTACTTTATTATTTATGGCTTATCTGCTGTTAGTAAAAGTTCTAAAGGACCTCTAGGAGGTATACTAGAGAGTTTGGGTAACTTAGTTAAAGACATTGAACATGAAAACATTCTTGGTAATAGAGAACAAAATAGAGAAAAAAAGCTAAAATGGTTTGACGACCAAAGAGATAATAAATTTGCACTTCTAAAATCAAAATATATTCTTTTTGGTGCTGCAGATGAAGATAATGGAACTTCGTATGAAAAAATCATAAACTTAGAAGATTCTTTAAACATAACTTTTCCTATTATTCATATTTATAAAGCTTGGGGTGAAGGCAAAGAATTCGAATTCCCAAGAGATGAAGTAGATGCAATTGTTAGAATTGGTTCTGTTCCCATGATTACTTGGGAACCTTGGTTAGGTAAATTCACACAAGAAAACTTCCCAAATATTAAACCCTTAGAACAAAGAGATAATCATGGTTTAGCATCAGTAGCAAACGGAGATTACGATGCTTATTTAAAGGAATGGGCAACAGAGGCTGCAAAAGTTAACTACCCAATTTATTTAAGAGTTGGGCACGAAATGAATGATCCTTATAGGTACCCTTGGGGCCCTCAAAATAACGATCCAGAAGAATTTGTTGCTGCTTTTAAACATGTTAAAGATGTTTTTGATGAAGCAGGTGCATTAAATATAATTTGGGTTTGGAGCCCACATTTATCCTATGAAAAATTTTATGAATATTATCCTGGCCCAGATTATGTTGATATACTAGCAACTGGAGTTTTAAATTATGGAACAAGTACAAGTTGGAGCGATTGGTGGTCTTTTGAAGAAATCTTTGGTAAATATTATACAACACTATCTGGATTTGAAAAACCAATTATGATTGCAGAATTTGGTTCTCTAAAACCAGGTGGTGATAGAGCCAAATGGTTTGGAGATGCTTTAAATAATTTTAATGAAAAGTATCCTTATGTAAATGCCATAGTGTTTTTCCACTATTCTAGTGATGGTACCATAACCTATAAAAATGTAGATTGGTACATAAAAGACGATACAGAAGTTACTTCTGAAATAAAAAGGCAAATAGAATTATGGCCAGATTACTTAAAACAGCCTAAAGACAGTATTGTTAAGCCTTAAAAAAATAATATTTCTAACAAAAAAAGTTGTATTGTAAAATTCATAATTTCACAATACAACTTTTTTTTATTTAAAATGCATAATTAAAATAGCCGTTCCTGTAGTTATTTTTTTGTGTGATTTTATGCCCCAATTTTAATAAAGTAACTACTCCCTTTTCTTTTTTGTAAATTTGTAACATAAAGTTCCATAAGATGAAGATTATAGGAAAAGATTTTAATGAAGAATTAGATCTACCATTACAACTAAATATATCTTTTAGAAAGGTATATGATATGTTTGAAAAATATGCCAAAGACAGCTATGAAACGCATCCATTTCATGCATCTGCTAAAAATATTGTAGCACACTTAAGTAAAACTCCTGAGTTAATCTCTGGTTTTACAGACTTAAGTTTAATAGAAAAATACAGCGAAGAAATAAATTTATTATTAGACCCTCTTTTCCCAGAAGCTTTACTTTTAAATGAAATTAAAGCAGCCAGTATTCCTTTCACATTTACTTCTTTTAAACTTACAGATAGATTTCAAAATATTTTAAATAACGCAGGATCAGACTTTGAGTTAAAGGTAAGAAACTTTGAAGAAGACAGCATGTATATCATGGCATGCACCTATATCTTAGGTTTTTGTTATGGTATTAAAGCAGATGTTAAACGTCCATTTTATTTTAATATTCCAGATAAAACTACTGGAACAATGAAATATTATAGAGCTGCTTTTAATGCAGATTTTACAGAAATATCTAGAACAGATAAAGCTCCAAAACTTAACCAAGAGGACTTTAAAGAGCTATTAAATAATTATGATAATATAGATTTATGGAGAGAAAAATTTCCGCCAAATAGTTACATATTTAAAGGATTTGGTATCATAAACTTATTCGATGTTACTGCAGAAGAAATGATTTCTTCCATAAAAGCAAACTTACTTGCAGAAGAAGACAATTTAATAGAAAGTTTAGAAAGTAATTTAAAAGATTTTTATGGCATAAAAGACCTAAAACTAGGCTACTCTTTGTTACATAATGCACATAGTAGTGCTTATGAAACAATAATTAAAAGTGTAGATAGTATAATTTTAAACCATAACCATGAAGTAAAGTGTGATAAAGACTTTTTCTGCGAAGATATAATGACAAAAGTTTTTGAAAATAAAGAAACCTTTGTTATTTCTGATATTGATAAATATGGAGAGTTTTCTAACGAAAATCAATTGTATAAAAATTTAAAAAAACAAAACTTAAAAAGTATTGTTCTTATTCCTATTCAAGCTAACTCCTCTGAAGATTTGGCTTTATTAGAAATATCTTCACCAAATGCTTACGATTTAAACTCTGTTAACATTAACAAATTAAAGGATATAATTCCTGTTTTTGAAGCTGCAGTTAACAGGGTCTTTGAAGAAAGACAAAATAACTTAGAAGCAACCATACAAGAAAATTACACCTCTATTCATAACTCAGTAAAATGGCGATTTTATGAGGCTGCAGAAAAATATTATTTTAATAAAGCTTCTAATAGTAATGCTAAATTAGACGAAATTGTTTTTAAAGATGTATTTCCTTTGTTTGGGCAAACAGATATAAAAGGGTCTTCTGAAGCAAGAAATAACGCCATTAAAGAAGACCTAATTACGCAACTAACATTAGCCATCTCTGTTCTAGAAAGTGCCTGTACAAACGAACCTCTTCCTATTTATAACGAATTGATGTTTAGAGTTACTGGCTTTTTAAATAATGTAAAAAAAGGATTAAACGCAGGAGATGAAATCACCATTATAGATTTCCTGAAAAGGGAAATATATCCTGTATTTCGTCATATAAAAGAGATTAACAAAGAGCTATTTGAAAAAGTTGGTATTTACACCAAAAGATTAGATAAAGAATTAGATGTGGTATATGAAAAACGAAAAGATTATGAACAAAGTGTAAATCACATTAATGATAAGTTAGCCCAACATATAGATAGCAGACAAAAAGAAGCCCAAGCTATGTTTCCGCACTATTTTGAGCGTTACAAAACAGATGGAATTGAGTACAACATGTATATAGGGCAATCTATTACAAAAACAAAAAAATTTAATCCTTTATACTTTCATAATTTACGAATTTGGCAACTTAAAACTACTTGCGAACTAGAAAATATTGTGTATCACGAACAAAAAAATATGCCTTTTAAGCTAGAAGTTGCATCTCTAATTCTTGTTCATGGTAATGCAATGTCTATTAAATTTAGGATGGATGAAAAACAGTTTGATGTTGATGGTGCTTACAATATTAGATACGAAATAATAAAGAAAAGAATAGACAAGGCTAACATAAAAGGAACAACTGAAAGACTTACAACACCAGGTAAAATTGCAATTGTATATTCGCAAGAAGCAGATGCAGAAGAATATGTGAAGTACATTAAATTCTTACAATCTAAAAACAAACTAGGTAAATTAGAGTTTTTAGAAATAGAAGATTTACAAGGTATTTCAGGTTTAAAAGCATTAAGGGTTGAGGTAAAATACCAAGAGTTTACAGAAGAAAACAAAGCAATAACCTACAAAGATTTACTTAAAGAGTTAGAAGTGTAACTTTTAAGAAACACCACCATATACTCTAAAAGATAATGCAAAAGCAATTACACTTATTATTATGCCAAACATAAAAACAGTGTAGGTTACTCTTAATATCTTATATTTTTTGTCTAAAACCAATCCCAAGAAATACAAATCTTTGGTTAATGTACTATACAAGTAATCTTTGTCTTTCATTACCTCAGAAATGCCCCACTCAAATTCATCTAGTTTCATTTGATGAAAGTTTCCGAAGAACAGTAAATTTACTTTTTTATTAGCTACATCTTCTTTGGTAAATGTACCCTCTGTTACATTAGGGCGCGTTGCCAAGATGGAAAGTATTATAGAAGCTACTGTAAAAATCACAAAAATCACAGTTGGTATTATTAAATGAGCATTAGATGGATTATCTAACTTTGGTAATAAATTAGAGAGCGCCAATGAAATAATAATAGCATTTACAGAAAGCAAAATGTTAGCTTTAGTGTCTGCTATATTACTTAACTCCATATGATTTTTTAAAGCAACACGAAACATCGTTTCTACACCACGTTCAGGAAGTTCTTTTTTCTCTTTTTTAATCTTTAAAGACTCTTGTTTTTGCTTAAATTTTTTCTGATTCTCCTTATGCTTCTTCAAGCTTTTCATCAATTTAGCTAAGTTTTTCTCCTTAGATTTTATCCAATCTTTTAGAGCGTATTCAGTATGGTATTTATGCCCTTCTGTAAAAAAATTGATATTCTCTAATATCCATTCTTTATCAGTGTAGGTTTTTAGTCCTAACAATTCCCATTCTTTTCGTAAAAGTCTGTTGGTATCAAAAAAACTTTTAGAGGCCAAATGGGCACAATCAGCATCAATTATCACTTTTTCTGCCTCGTTTTTTGGTTGATGGCTTAGCTGAGTTGCTAAAATTAAATCAGAAACCTTAGTAATAAGCGCTTCACTAACTTGTTGTGATTCTAAAAACGACTTTGCTTTAAGAACACTTTGCTCTTCATGATTATTAGGGGTTACAACAAAACCAGTGTCATGAAACCATGCAGCAATTAAAACAGCTTCTTTATCTTTATCTGATAGTGCTGCTTTATCCAATAACTCTTCTGCTTTTTTAACTACACGTTGTGTATGCACCAAATTATGGTACAAATAATTAGAATCTAATTGTGTGTTTAGCAAATGAGTAACATGCTTTTCTACTAAAGAAACCAATTCTGACATATTCAACTTGTTTTATAAAATGATAGTTAGAAACTATACAACCCTTATTCTTGGTCTTATATTTCGTTGTAAATTTAACTGTAAATTAAATAGGTTACAAAGTACTAAATAATTGTAAGGCTACAAGAATGTTATCTACTTTAAATACCTATAAAATTATAATCAATTTAAATAAAAAAACAGATGCTTACTTGGAAAGATATTATAAATTTTAGCGTTAACGGAAATCCTGCTCCAGATAAAAGGGTAGAAAAAACAGATGCAGAATGGAAGAAACAATTAACAGAAGAAGAGTTTAGAGTAACCCGTTTAAAAGGTACAGAAAGACCTCATACAGGTGAATTATGTAGCACTTATGAAAAAGGCAGATACAACTGCAAGTGCTGCAACACCCCTCTATTTGACTCTACTATTAAATACGATTCGAAATCTGGATGGCCAAGTTTTACACAGCCTATTAAAGAAAACGCAATTAAATATATAAAAGATACCACTTTTGGAATGGTCAGAGTAGAAGTACTCTGCAATACTTGTGATGCTCATTTAGGACATATTTTTCCTGATGGACCAGAACCAAGTGGATTACGTTATTGCATCAACTCAGCTTCGCTTCAACTAGAAAAATCGTCTGAAAATGCCTAATACTAAAATTGCTACTGTTGGTGGAGGATGCTTTTGGTGTACAGAAGCAGTTTTTCAAGAAGTGAAAGGAGTAGAAAAAGTAATTTCTGGGTATTCTGGTGGAAATGCTCCTGGAAAACCAACCTACAGAGAAATATGTTCTGGGTTAACAGGTCATGCAGAAGTAATTCAAATCTCGTACAATGCAGATATTATTTCCTATCAAGACATATTAATTATTTTCATGACAACGCATGATCCTACTACTTTAAATAGACAAGGTGCAGATAGAGGAACCCAATATAGATCTGTTATTTTTTACCATTCTAACGAACAAAAAGAGATTGCACATCAAGTTGTTAAGAAGTTACAGCCTTACTACAATAATCCTATTGTAACAGAGATTAGTGAAGCTCCAATTTTTTATGAAGCAGAAAAAGAACACCAAAATTTTTATAAAGAAAATACACAAAACAGTTACTGTAGCTTTGTTATTGAGCCAAAATTGGCTAAGCTTAGAGAACTACATGCTAGTAAACTAAAATAAGATGAAGCTTAATATCACAAATAATTTTACTGACGAGTTACCTTCAGATCCAAATTTAGAGAATAGTAGAAGGCAAGTTTTTGGTGCTATGTATTCTTATGTAAATCCGAAAGCTCCAAAAAACCCACAATTGATTCATACCTCTGATGAAATGCTTAATGAATTAGGCATCTCTAAAGAAGAAAGTAACTCAGAAAAGTTTAAAGCCATTTTTTCAGGGCAAGAAATATATCCAAATACCAATCCTTATGCTATGTGTTATGCTGGGCATCAATTTGGCAATTGGGCAGGACAATTAGGAGATGGCAGAGCAATAAACCTTTTTGAAGTTGCGCAAAATAAAAAAAACTGGAAATTACAATTAAAAGGTGCAGGAGAAACTCCATATTCTAGAACCGCAGACGGATTAGCAGTATTACGTTCTTCGATTAGAGAATACCTTTGTAGTGAGGCTATGTATCATTTGGGTGTTCCTACAACTCGTGCTTTGTCTTTATGTCTTTCTGGAGATAAGGTTTTACGTGATGTTATGTACGATGGAAATCCTGCTTACGAAAAAGGTGCAATTGTTTGTAGAGTTTCTCCTTCGTTTTTACGCTTTGGAAGTTTTGAAATTTTTGCTGCTAGAAAAGATGTTGCCAATTTAAAGTTATTAGTAGATTATACTATAAAACATCATTTTAGTCATTTAGGTAAACCATCTAAAAAAACTTACATTCAGTTTTTTAAAGAAGTAACTACCAAAACCCTAGACCTAATAATTCATTGGCAAAGAGTTGGTTTTGTACATGGTGTAATGAATACCGATAACATGTCTATCTTAGGATTAACTATAGATTATGGCCCTTATGGCTGGTTAGAAGGTTTTGATTTTGGATGGACTCCAAACACAACAGATAGGCAACAAAGACGCTATAGGTATGGAAATCAACCAAATATTGGACTTTGGAATTTGTACCAATTGGCAAATGCCTTATACCCTATTATAGAAGATGCTGCTCCATTAGAAGAAATTCTAAATCAATATAAAATTGATTTTGAAACAAAATCGTTAACCATGATGCAGTCTAAACTAGGATTTTACGAAAACCAGAAAGAAGATAAAAACTTAATTAGTAAATTAGAAGATTGCTTGCTTTTAGAAGAAATAGATATGACCATTTTTTTTCGCGAATTAAGTAAGTTTTCTGAAGATAAAAATGGATTAGAATTGATTGAAAAAGCCTTTTATGATGCAGAAAATATAGGTCAAAAAAATAAAGACGAGTGGGAAAATTGGTTTAGATTATATGCAGAAAGGTTAAAAAAAGAAAAACTATCGCAATTAGAAAGACAAAATAAAATGAATTCGGTAAATCCGAAATATGTATTACGAAATTATATGGCACAATTAGCTATTGATGCTGCAAATAGAGGACAATATGAATTAATTGATGAGCTTTATACACTACTAAAAAAACCGTACCAAGAACAACCTATATTTGAAAAATGGTATGCAAAAAGACCTGAATGGGCAAGGGACAAAGTAGGGTGTTCCATGTTGTCTTGTAGTTCTTAATTGCATAAAAAAGTGTACTTTAGATTTTCTATGATTCACGAAGTAAAAGAAATTTTCAAGAAAGCCATTAGCAATCAAAAAAAAGGGTTAAAAAATGTTTTAGCTACAGTGGTTCATTTAGATGGATCTTCTTATAGAAAGCCAGGTGTACGCATGCTTATTGCTGAAGATTCAAGCATTGTTGGTGCTGTTAGTGGTGGTTGTGTAGAAAAAGAAATAATTCTTAGAGCTGCATCTGTTTTTAAAGAAAATAAAGCTAAAATTATTACTTACGATGGCAGGTACAGACTAGGTTGTGAAGGTATTTTATACATTTTAATAGAACCTTTTCTGGTTTCTGATAAATTAAATGCTGTTTTCTTACAAAACTATCGAAATAGAAAAGCAGTAAAAATAATTTCTTCCTATCAAAAAGAAGATGAAGCAAAGGGTAATTTTGGGTCAGAAATTATAATAAATCAAGAAAAATTTACATTTTCTGAGAATTACCACACGCAACAATCAAAAGATTCTCTTTTATTGGAACAAACTCTTTCTCCATGTTTCCGCTTGTTAATAATTGGAGGTGAACACGATGCTGTTAAGTTATGCAGTATTGCAAGTAATTTAGGTTGGCAAGTAGATGTAGTTACTCCTGCAAAAGAACAAAAAAAACTAACAGATTTTCCAGGTGCAAATAGCATGCAAGGTGCAGAACCTGAAACTTTTTCATTCAATGAAATAGAGAATAATACTGCTGTTGTTATCATGAACCACAGTTTTGTACGAGATTTAAAATATGTAATTGAATTAAGCAAGCACAAAGCAACCTACATAGGTATTTTAGGAGCCCCAAAGAGAAGAGAACAGCTTTTTAACGACTTATTTAATTATGTTCCTGATGTTTCTGATGCATTTCTTGAAAGCATTTATACTCCAGCTGGCTTACACATAGGTGCTCGTACACCAGAAGAAATTGCCATTTCTATAATTGCAGAAATTCTGTCTGTCTTTAGGAATAAAGAACCGTTTTATCTTAGAGAATTAACTGGAAAAATTCATTCTAAATAATGAGTGAAATTGCAATATTAGTGCTTGCTGCAGGAAAATCATCGCGTATGAAAACCGATAAGCAATTGCTAAAAATAGCAGATAAACCCATGCTTCAAGTTGTCTTAGAAAAAGCGCTAGAAATTGCCCCAAAAGCAACTTTTTGTACACTTGGCGAAAATTTCAAAGAAGTAAAAAAAAGTATCCGATTATCAAATATAAATTACATTCACAATACCAATTATCATAAAGGTCTTAGCGAAAGTATTAAATCTGGTATCGCATATTTTAAATCTGTTAACGCTCCTTTTAAAGCAGTATTTGTTCTTTTGGGTGATCAACCAGCTATTGAAATGAAGTACCTAAAAAAACTAAGAGCGCTTTGGAATCAAAATCGTCAGAAAATTATTGCATCATCCTACAATAACAGTCCTGGAGTACCAGCAATATTTCCAAGAATCTATTGGAACGAGTTAGCACATATAAATGGAGATAAAGGCGCTAAAAATATGATGCTTAAAAATCAAAAAAACACTATTTTAAGTACCTTTACTGCTAATTTAATTGATATTGATACTCTTGAAGATTATACGAATTATATCGCTCAATTTAACAAACTTAACTAAAATGAGACATCTCAATTTAGCAGTTTCTATTTGTAGCTTTTTTCTTTTTTATTCGTGTGCAACATTTAAAATGCAAGTAGATGAATCTGTGAAATATGAAAAACCAAATAGTAAAATCTTACACTCCTTTTATTTAATGGGAGATGCAGGTGGTTCTGAATTAGGGAAAAAAGACATCGCACTTCAAAGGTTAGCAAAGGATATTAAAAAAGCTCCAAAGGATGCTACACTTTTGTTTTTAGGAGATAACGTTTACGAAAAAGGAATTCCTAATAAAAAGAAGAAAAAAGAATACCAATTAGCAAAGCATAAACTTAGAGTACAAACAGAAATAGGAGAACAGTTTCCTGGAAGAACAATTATGATTCCTGGAAACCATGATTGGTATAGTGGTTTAAAAGGATTGGAAAGACAAGAAGATCTGGTAGACGACAAACTAGGAAAGAATTCTTTTCTACCAGAAAATGGTTGTCCTTTAAAAAAAGAAGAAATTAATGACAAGATTAATTTAATTATTGTAGACACACATTGGTATATTACTAACTGGAATAAACACCCAGGTATAAATGATAAATGTGAAATAAAAACGAGAGAAAAATTCTTAGAAGAATTTGAAAGTGATATTAAAAAATCTAGAGGTAAAACAACTATTGTAGCCCTTCATCACCCAATGTTTACCAATGGTTCTCATGGAGGTAAATATTCGTTTAAAAGCCACTTAAAACCTTTTCCTGTACTTGGAACTCTAAAAAATCTACTACGTAAAACTACAGGTATTGCTAATGTAGACATACAAAATAAGAAATATAATGAGTTGCAAAAAAGATTAATAACAATTGCACAAAGCAATGAAAAAGTAATTTTTGTTTCAGGTCACGAACATAGTTTACAATACATAATTAAAGACAACTTACATCAAATTGTAAGTGGTTCTGGATCTAAAAAATCTGCAGTAAAAAATGGTGATGGCGCAGTATTTGGATACGGAACCAATGGATATGCACGATTAGATATTTATGAAAACGGATCTTCTACTGTTCACTTTTTTGATGCTTTTACTAAAGATGCCATTTTTAAAGCAAATGTTCTAGATGCAGATAGCATCCCTTCTTTTCAACAATTTAAAAATATAGAGTTACCCTCTAAAAAAGCTTCGATTTATACCGAAGAAGAAGTGTCTAAAGGAAAGTTTTTTGAATTCCTCTGGGGTAAAAGATATCGAAAATATTTTGGCACCAAAGTAAACGCACCTACAGTAAACTTAGATACCCTTTTTGGCGGACTAAAACCTATACGAAAAGGTGGTGGCCATCAATCCAAATCATTACGGTTAGAAGACAAGCAAGGAAGACAGTATGTAATGCGAGCTTTAAGAAAAAGTGCAGTACAGTATTTACAAGCTGTGGTTTTTAAAGACCAATATATAGAAGGGCAATACGATAAAACATTTCCAGAAAAATTACTGCTAGATGTATTTACAGGCTCACATCCTTATGCCCCGTTCACAATTGCAGAATTGGCAGCCGCTGCAGATATATATCATACCAAACCAACATTGTATTATGTACCAAAGCAAAATGCACTTGGGCAGTACAACGAAAATTATGGCAATGCGTTATACATGATAGAAGAAAGAACAGATTCTGGACACGGAGATAAAGCTAATTTTGGGTATTCTAACGAATTGATAAGTACAGACGATTTTAGAAAAAAATTAGCTAAAGATGAAAAGTATGTTGTAGATGAAAATAGTTATATCAGAGCGCGATTATTTGATATGCTAATTGGAGATTGGGATAGACATCAAGATCAGTGGCGTTGGGCAGAATTTAAAGAAGGTAAAAAAGTAGTGTATAAACCTGTACCTAGAGATAGAGACCAAGCTTTCTCTATGTACAGCGATGGATTTCTATTAAACTATTTAACGAAAACTATTCCTGCTTTGCAAGGTATGCGATCTTATAGTGAAGATTTGAAAAAGCCAGAACACTTTAATTATTCTGCTTATCCTTTAGACATGTTAATCATAGCAGAAGCTTCTAAAAAAGACTGGAACCAACAGGCACAACTCTTACAAACTACAATATCTAATAATATTATAGATAAAGCTTTTCAAAATTTTCCAAGTGAAGTAAAAGACGAAACAATAACATCTATTCGAAAAAAATTAATAGAACGTAGAAATAATTTACAACAGATTTCTGACAGATACTACCAGTACTTTTCTAGATTTCAGGTGGTAAAAGGAACTAATAAAGACGATTGGTTTGATATAGAAAGATTGCCAAATGGATTTACAAATATTAAAATCTATAGAATAAAAGATGGCGAAAAAGGGGTAAAAATTCATGATAAAACGTACTCTAATAAAGAAACCAAAGAAATTTGGCTGTATGGTTTAGATGATAAAGATACTTTTAAAGTTACTGGAGTACCAGAAAAAAAATCGATAAAACTAATTCTAATTGGTGGTTTAAATAATGATTATTACGACATTCCTACAGGCAAAAATATTGTAGTTTATGACCAAAAAAGTAAGAAAAACACCTTTTCTACAACCTCTAAAGTCAGAACAAAGTTTACGGATGATTATAAAACCAATACTTATAATTATTTAAAATTAAAAAAAACAGCAAATGCCATTTACCCTGCAATCGGGTACAATCCAGACGATGGCGTAAAATTAGGGTTTCTCTTTAGATCTACTCACAACGGATTTAAGCGAAATCCTTTTACCAACCAGCACAATATTTCTGGTAGCTATTATTTTGCAACAGAAGGGTTTGAACTTAACTATAATGGTGAATTTGCAAAAGTACTTAGAAATTGGAACTTAGGAATTGAAGCAGATTTAAATAGTCCTAATTTTGCTAGAAACTTTTTTGGCTTTGGAAATAATTCTGCAAATCCAGAAGCATTTAAAGATGAAGAAAACAGAGATTTTAATAGGGTAAGAATTGGAAAAATTAATTTAGGGGCCTTTTTAAAATGGAGAGGAAGACTTGGTGCATCAGTTAAATTAGCAGCAAACTATCAAAATTTTGATGTGGAAAGAACTCCTGGCAGATTTTTAGAAACCCTATACAATGAAAATAATCGCCTTTTTAATTCGCAGCAATTTTTTAACTCAGAATTAAGCTATTCTTTTTCTAATATTGACAATGTAGGGTTTCCAACACTAGGTTTTGAGTTTGCAACTGCTTTTGGCGTAACTTCTAATATTACTAAAAAAAGAGACTTTACCTACAATAAAACAAGTATTGGATTTACCCATAAATTAGTGTCTAATGGCCTGCTTGTTTTTGCAACAAAAGCTTCTGCACATTTTTTATTTAGTAATGCATTCGAATTCTTTCAAGCACCAAATATTGGAGGAAATAGAGGTTTAAGAGGATTTAGAAACGAAAGATTTACTGGTAAAAATGCTTTCTATCACAGTTCTGATATCCGATTAAATCTCACGCAATTTAAAACACAAATGGTTCCTTTAACAATAGGGCTTTTTGGTGGGTTTGATTATGGAATGGTTTGGGGAACTCCAGAGAGTTTACTAAACATTCCTAACGGAGCAACATCTTTAAATACATCCGTTGGTGGTGGTATTTTAGTTAGTGCTGCTAATATGGTAGCTGGTAGGCTTGGCGTTTTCAACAGTGTGGATGGCCCTAGAATTACGTTTAATTTTGGATTTAATTTATAAAATGACTCAATTTACTTTACTTTTCGGAAGTTTTTTTGGCATAACAGCCATTATTTTTGGTGCTTTTGGAGCGCATCTTCTTAAAAAGACCCTATCTACAGATCAACTAGCAAGTTATGAAACAGGTATTAAGTATCAAATGTACCACGCTATTCTATTAGTGGCTCTTGGACTAAATCTAGATTTCAGCTCCAATATAGAAACCTATGCTGTGTTTGGTCTTGTAATTGGTACTATTTTATTTAGTTTTTCTATTTATGGTTTGGTATTATCTTCTGCTAAAAATAAAAAACTTACGTTTTTAGGGCCAATAACACCAATTGGAGGTTTATTTTTAGTGGCTGGTTGGTTATTGCTTTTCCTTAATTTTCTAGGTTAAGTGTATACAAATTTCCTCCTACATCTTTATTACGTTCGTCTGTAATAAATACAGTAGTTGCATCTTTAAAACATATTGCTTCTAATTGGGAATAGAACTTGAAATCAATTTCTTTTCGCTTACCTTTAAAAAACATATCTTTTTTGAAGTCGGAAAAAATTAGAACATTTTTTTGCGAAAGTAGTACCACTTTATTGCCATCTGGAGAAATTGATGCAGAGGTTATCCAAGATTTATCTTTTTTCCCATTGTCAAAATTATCTATACGTTTTGCTTTATGTTTCCCCTTTTTGGCTGGAACACTGTACACATTGGTTTCGCCATACTTTTTATTTACTCTAGATTTGGTGAAAATGTAAAAATGATTCTTGAAATAGAAGAAAGACTCAGCATCAAAAAAGCGTTTCTTCTTTTTGGGCGGAAAGTCATCTTGATCTTCGTATTCGAACTCTATTTCTTCAACTTCTGCCGTTTTTTTGTCTAGGTATTTTTTATCTATTTTAAGAATTCTAAGGTTCTTTCTTTCATTGTTGTTATTTCCAAAATCTCCAATATAAATATTTCCTTCTGCATCAGAGGTTAAATCTTCCCAGTCTATATTTTTGGCATTAACCAGAATTTCTCGTTCTGTTTTACCTAGATTGTTTACACCAAACAAAATTGGACGATTGTCACTATCGTTAATCATCCAAATTAAATCTGAATTTGGCACCGTGGTAATTCCAGAAACTTCGCTTAAAGTAAAAGGCAAATCTGCTTCAAAGTTAAGTTGCCCAAAATTTTGACATGTAGAAAAAATAAACAAACTTAAAATAACTACATATTTTTTCATAAGAATTCTTAAAACAATTACCAACCTCCAGAAGCACCTCCTCCTCCAAAAGAGCCTCCACCAAAACCACCACCAAAGCCTCCTCCTCCAAAGGAACCTCCAGACGAACCGCCAAAACTTCCTCCAAAGCCACCACTTCTTCTGCCAGCATTACTAAGCAAAATAGCAGTTAAAATATCTCCAGCAGCACTTCTTTTACCTCCTCTTCCTCCACCTCTATTTCCTCTAGAAATAAGTAGAAAAATGAGAATAAATACTACAATAGAAATGATTTTACCAAAAGAAATTCCGTTAGATTCTTTTCTTCCTTCTTTTCTAGTTCCTTTAAACTCTCCTTGAAGTGTTCTAAAAATATAGTCTGAACCTTTGTTTAATCCACTATAAAAATTTCCTTTCCTAAATTCAGGAATTATTACGCGATCTATAATTCGTTTGGCTTGAAAATCGGTTAGCAAGTATTCAACTCCTTTTCCAGATTGTATTGCAATTTTTCGATCGTCTTTTGCTAAAAGCATCAAAACACCATTATCTTCTTTAGCTTGTCCAATTCCCCAAGCTTCTCCCCAATTTGCAGCCAGATAATTAATATTTTCTCCTTCAGTAGACGAAATTATAGCCACTACTATTTGGGTAGAAGTTGTATCTGAATACTTTATTAGTTTTCTTTCTAAACTTTTCTTTTCATTGGCAGAAAGTAAGTTGATGTAATCGTAAACACTGGTCTGATATTTTGGTTTTTCAGGAATTTGAAAACCTTGCGCGACTAAAGAAATCGAAAATAATAATGCCAAAAAAAGCAATTGATAGCGTTTTTGCATAAAAAAAGGGCTTTTCATATTCTTATCCTTTAGAAATCTCATTACTCAGTTCATTTTCATCATCTTCTTGATAAGGAAAGTGGGTTTTTAACTCTTCTCCTGCTCTTAAAATTCCGTCTATAATTCCTTTCTTAAAATCACCTTTCTTAAAAGATTCTTGCATTACATCTTTTGTAGTATTCCAAAAATTGTTTGGCACAGCTTCATTAATTCCTTTATCTCCTAGAATTACAAACTGATGATCGCGAACAGCAATATAAATTAACACCCCATTTCTTAAGGCTGTTTGATCCATACCTAGTTCATGAAAAATGTGTGCAGCATGCTCAAAATGATCTTCATCTGTATGCGCTTCAATATGTACACGTATTTCTCCAGAAGTATTCTTTTCTGCCTTTTGTATCGCTTCTATAACTTCTTGCTCGTCTTTTTTGGTAAGAAAATCTTCGAGTTCAGACATTATTCGTTTTTATTAAAATCAAAATTTACGTCTGGTGCATTTTCAGATCCAGGATTAGCTTGATATCTATCCATTTCTTCGAAATTAAACATTCCTGCCAATAATGAATTTGGAAATATTTTGATGTGCTTGTTGTACTGATTTACACCCTCATTAAAACGATCTCTAGCTACATTTATTCTATTTTCTGTACCCTCTAATTGACTTTGCAACTCTAAAAAGTTTTGGTTTGCTTTTAATTCTGGATAACGTTCTACAGAAACCAATAATTTAGATAATGCACCAGATAAACCAGCTTGTGCTTGTTGGTATTGAGCCATATTAGCAGCTGTTAAATCTCCTGCGTTTATATTTACAGAGGTAGCTTTTGCTCTTGCATTAATAACTTCTGTAAGTGTACTTTTCTCAAAATCTGCAGCACCTTGTACGGTTTTTACTAAGTTACCTATTAAATCGTTTCTTCTTTGGTAAGCACTTTCTACATTAGACCAAGTTGTTTTTGCATCTTCTTGGAGCACTACAGCTTGGTTATTAAAACCTTTTGCCCAACTATACATAGCGTATACAATAACTACAATAACAATTACTGGAATTAACCATTTTTTCATAATTTCTATTTTTATTTTACGTTGATTATTAATTGAATTTATAAGGATGTCCCACCATCTAAAGTGATGGTTTGGCCTGTAATAAATTTTGTATTATCTGATGCTAACCAAACAACAGCCTCTGCAATTTCTTTTGCTTTACCATAACGTTTCATAGGTATTATATTTTTTAAAATACTATCCATCTCTGGTTTTGCACTAAGCAACAAATCTAGTAATGCAGACTCTGTATACCCAGGACAAATTGCATTAATTCTAATATTTTTTGAGGCATATTCTAAAGCTGCAGATTTTGTCATCCCAACAACTGCAAATTTGCTAGCACTATAACTAATATTATTTGGTGATGCCTTTAAACCAGCCAAAGATGCAATATTTACAATGTTACCATAACCTTGTTCTATAAACTGATTCAAAGCAACTTTCATACAATAATAAACTCCTGTTTGATTTACCGCTATTACTTTATCCCAATCTTTAAGTCTAGATTCATGTGTTTTCAAATAATTTGGTCCAATACCTGCGTTATTCACCAAAACATCTAACTTACCATAAACTGCTACAGTATGTGTTATTAAGTGCTCTACATCTTCATAATCGGAAACATCTGCACTTATAGGTAGTGCTTTTCCAAAATTTGTTACAATTTCATCTGCAACATTTTGCATTTTTTCGGTATTTATATCAGAAACAACAACTTTTGCTCCGTGTTTGGCAAAGTGAATTGCAGTTGCTTTACCAATACCAGAACCTGCTCCTGTTACGATTACTACTTTATCTTTTACTTGCATAAGATGAATTTCTAATCAATTCTATTTTTCTGAATTGCCTGTAGTGCTAATTTACAACATAATTGAGAAGCTTTATTTAATTGAGAAAAACGAGGGTCTGTTGTCCATCCTTTTTCGTATCTAAAATAAATCTGTTGCGCAATTACTGCAATTTTAAATAGTCCATACACATAGTAAAACACAAAATCTTGGATAGTTGTTCCTGTTTTTATTGCATAATTATGAACAATTTCACTTCGTAAAGGATTTCCCTCAAAAATGGTAGGTGAAGGAATACCTTGTTTTATAAACTCTGGATCTGAAGCTACTGTCCAATAGCCTAAAGAAGTTCCTAAATCCATTAGTGGATCTCCCAGAGTAGCCATTTCCCAATCTAAAACTGCAACTATTTCTTGCCAAGAATTATCTTTAAAAACGACATTATCGTACTTATAATCATTATGAATTAAGCAGTGTTTGTAACTTTTTGGCTGATTTTCTTCCATCCATTGCATCACTTTGCTTGCCTCTATAACTTCTTCGGTCTTTGCCTTAAGGTATTGTTTTCCCCAATTGGTAACTTGCCTAGCTACATAACCTTCTGGTTTTCCTAATGCTGCTAATCCAACCTCTTTGTAATCTACTTTATGTAAAGCAACTAAAGTTTCTAACCATTGGTTTGAAATGGTAAGATACTTTTCTGGTGAAATATTTCGCCTTTTAGCTTCAGCATAATTCAAAATAACACCATCTACCTTTTCCATGATGTAAAATTCACTACCTAAAACAGTGGTGTCATTAGAATAGGCATACATTTTTGGTACTTTTTTATACTGCTCATAAAGTGCAGATTGCACACTAAATTCACGATGCATATCATGACCTCTTTTAATGGCTCCTTTTGGCGGTTTTCTTAGTACAAATTGTTTTTCTTCAATAGATAACAAATACGTTAAGTTAGAGTAACCATGCGTAAATTGTTCTATAGTTAAATCACTAGAAACATCTTGAATTAGTTGTTCGTTTTTTAAATGCGTTTTTAAGGCTAACTCAGGTAATTCTTCTCCTTTTCTTACTTTTTGTGCACGCATTACTTTCCATATTTTTTGATACAACTTTTACCAAGTTGATACATATGCACTTCATCAGGGCCATCTGCTAAACGTAACATTCTAGCGATAGCTAAATAATGGGCTAAATAAGTATCTGGACCAACACCTTTTCCGCCTAAAATTTGAATTGCTCTATCTATAACTGTATAAGCCATTTTTGGCGCAACTATTTTTATCATGGCAATTATATCTTTGGCCTCTTTGTTTCCAAACCTATCCATTTTATCTGCCGCTGATAAGGTTAAAAGTCTTGCCTGTTCTATTTCGCACTGTGATTTTGCTATTTCTTGACGAATGCTACTATATTCATAAAAATATTTTCCAAAAGTTCTTCTCTCTTGTGCTCTTTTACACATAAGTTCTAAGGCATATTGTGCCATTCCTATTAGTCGCATACAATGGTGAATTCTTCCTGGACCTAAACGTCCTTGCGCTATTTCAAAACCTCTTCCTTCTCCTAAAATTAAATTCTCTTTTGGAACTCGAACATTATTCAGTTTAATTTCTGCATGTCCTTCAGGAGAATCATAATACCCCATAACAGAAAGTGGACGAACAATTTCTACTCCTTCAGTATCTAAAGGAACTAAAATCATACTTTGTTGCTGATGTCTTGGTTTTTCAGCATCTGTTTTTCCCATAACTATGGCAATTTTACAATGAGGGTCCATAGCTCCTGAAGACCACCATTTTTGGCCATTAATAACATATTCTTCTCCATCTAATTGTATAGAAGTTTCAATATTGGTTGCATCCGAAGAAGCAACTTGTGGCTCTGTCATTAAAAATGCGGAACGAATTTCGCCATTCATCAAAGGTGTTAACCATTTCTTCTTTTGAGAATTACTACCATATTTGGCTAAGACTTCCATATTTCCAGTATCAGGTGCAGAACAATTAAAAATCTCTGATATCCATATTCTTCTTCCCATTATTTCTGCTAAAGGCGCGTACTCTAAATTGGTTAAACCTGGACTTAATTCGCCATGATCTTTGGGTAAAAACAGATTCCACAGACCAACAGCTTTTGCTTTATTTTTTAATACTTCAATCTTTGGAAATCGCTTCCATTTGTTTATGTTTTTTGACTGAAAATCTAGATATTCTGCTTCTACAGGTACTATTTCATCATTTATAAACTTGTTAAGCCTATTTTGTAAATCGATTGATTTTTGAGTGTATTGAAAATTCATAAATCTTTTTATTATCCTGAAATCATATAACCACCATCAGCAGTGTAAACGCCACCTGTCATATAACTTCCAGCATCTGAAGCTAACAAACATGCTAACCCAACCATCTCTTCTGGCATTCCCATTCTTCCTGATGGAATAGATTTTTCTAGACGATGTAATAGATTTTCATTTTGCCATAATGCAGCACTAAACTTTGTTTTAATTAAACCAGGGCAAATAGCGTTTGCATTTACACCATATCTTCCCCATTCTTTTGCCTGATTTTTTGTAAGCATTAATATTGCTGCTTTACTTGTACTATATAGGCCTAACCCAAAGCCTGGAGTAAGTGCTTCTACAGAAGCTATATTTATAATACTTCCTTTGTTATTATTTTTAAAATGCGGTAAAACTAGATTAGATAATGCCCAAGGTGCTTTTACATTTATATCCATAATTTTATCAAAAATTGAAGGATCTACTTCCTCAATAGGTCCAAAAACTGGATTAATTGCGGCATTATTTACCAAAATATCAATTCTTCCAAAAGCCTCTATAGTTTGTTTTACTAGCTGTTTTCTTTGATTTTCATCTCCAATATGACAAGAAATTGCCTTTGCTTCTAAACCTTCTTCATTAAGTTGATTTACAACTTGTTCACATGCCTCTTGGTTTCTACTAGAAATTACAACTTTTGCACCTTGTTCTGCCAAACCTTTGGCAATAGCTAAACCTATTCCTTTGCTAGAACCTGTTACAATGGCTACTTTTTCTTTTAAATTAAACTGTTTTATTGCATTCATTAAATAATAAATTCTCTATCTTTTTTAATTGTAATTTCTTCTTTATCTAGTAAAGATATAGCAAGAGCTTCTGTTTTTGGAAGTTCGTATTTAAAGTAAAATTTCATGGTTTCTATTTTACTTTCATAAAAGACATCATTATATTTTTTATGCTTACTATTTAGTTTTCTGTTTGCATCTAAGCCCATTTCTAACCATAACCAAGAAACAACTACAATGCTCATATATTCCATAAACAAATTTGCATCTGCTAAAAAGCGTTCGTAATTACCTTTCATTGCAAAAGGCATTAACGACTGCATAATTTTTTTAGTTTGTTCTAGTTTTTTTGACAAGGTTGTAGCGTACTGTGTAAATGGTTCGTTTTTATTCGCTAGAGCTGTCGTTTTCATTATTTCAACAGATAATAACTCTAACCCTTTACCATTTTGCATGGTTGCTTTTCTACCTAATAAATCTTGAGATTGTATGCCTGTAGTACCTTCATATATTGAAAAAATACGGATATCTCTAAAATACTGTTGCAAGAGGTAATCGGAACAGAATCCATACCCACCTAACACTTGTAAGCCATTGTTAACTGCTTGTAAACCTGCCTCTGAAGGATATGTTTTTACTATAGGAATTATCATTTCTAACAACAAATGATACTTCTCTTTTTCTTCTTTTGATGCAGAAGAATGTATAATATCTTGGTATTTTGATGCGAGCAGAATTAAACTTAAAGAACCTTCTGCAATAGACTTTTGTAATAATAACATTCGTCTTACATCTGGATGTTCAATAATTAAGTTTTGCTTTTCTGATGGATTCTTTTTACCATTTTTTGTTAACTTTCTTCCTTGTGGTCTTTCGTTCGCGTATTGTAATGAACTTCTGTAGGCAGCCATGGCAATTGCAGCAGCACCTCTACCAACAGCAATTCTAGCCCCATTCATCATTAAAAACATCTGCGCTAATCCTTTATTTGCTTCACCAACTAGCCAGCCTCTACAATCGTCTTGATCTCCAAATCCTAAATGTGTAGTACAATACCCACGTTGTCCCATTTTCTGAAAATCTGCAACAGTTGTTACATTATTAGATGTTAATTCACCTTTTTTATCCAATCTTTTTTTAGGAACTACAAATAAAGAAATCCCTTTTGTGCCTTTAGGTGCACCTTCTATTCTTGCCAATACCAAGTGTATGATATTATTCGCATTTTGGTAATCTCCTCCAGATATAAATATCTTTTGACCAGAAATTTTATAGTATCCCTCATTTGTTGGTGTAGCCTTTGTAACAATGTCCGACAATGAACTTCCTGCTTGTGGTTCTGTTAAGCACATAGTTCCTCCCCATTCTCCAGATAACATTTTAGGAACGTAGGTCTCTTTCAGCGCTTCATTCCCAAATTCTACCAATAATTCTGCTGCTCCTTGTGTTAAACTAGGATAACCTGGCAAATGATTGTTAGCAGCATCCATAATAAAAACGGCAGCTTGCAGAACAGAAAAAGGAATTTGTAGTCCACCATCATCGTAATCAAAACAAGCAGAAATCACGCCTAATTCGCCTGATTTCTCCATAACTTTTTTTACTTGATCATGTACATAAACAGTCCCATCTTTATGATATGCAGGAGTTTCATCCATTTCTTTAAAAAAAGGATATAAATCTCTATCAGAAAATTCTTTAACGGAATCTATAAACAAATTTAAAGACTCAATATCATGGTCTTGAAATCGTTCGTTTTCTAGAATATTTTCTAATTTATGAATATCATAAAGTATGTATTTTAAAGTTTCTAGATCTACATACTTTTTAGACATTTGGTGAAGTTTAAAGTGAATTTTTAATTTTGAGCAGTTCTGCTTTGACTGCTTCTAATCTACTAATTATTTCGTGATTATTAAAAATTCCTTCCGGGTTTTTCTTGAGCTTTTGTTTAGCTCCCTCTAAGGTAAAACCGCGCTCTTTAACAAGGTTATAAATAAGTTTTAAATTCTTTATGTCTTCTTGGGTAAATAATCTATTTCCTTTCTTGTTTTTTTTGGGTTTAATGATATCGAATTCCTTCTCCCAGAAACGAAGAAGAGATGGGTTTACTTGAAAAGCTTTTGCTACTTCGCCCATTTTGTAATATCGTTTCTCTGGTAAATCTATAAACATAGCGTTAGTTAATCGTAAGATTGGCTATCTTCAGAATCTTGTTGTAGTGCTGCAAATTCATCTAAAGTTAAGTCTCCGTAATAAAAGTTAATTGGGTTTACAGCTATATCATTTTTATGCACCTCATAATGCAAATGTGGCGCAACAGAAAGACCAGTATTCCCAACATAGCCTATTAAATCTCCTCTTTTTACAGTTTGCCCTCTTTTTACAACGTATTTACTCATGTGCGCATAAATGGTTTTATAACCATAACCATGTTTTATAACTACAACTTTACCAAATGTACTACTACGTTGAGCGGCATAAACTTTACCATTTCCAGAAGCATAAATAGGTGTCCCTTTTGGAGCAGTAAAATCCATTCCTTTATGAAACTTATTTATCTTTAAAATTGGGTGCATTCGCATTTTAAAACCAGAAGCCACATAAAAATCTCCTTTTTTTACTGGTAAGATAGCAGGTATAGAAGCCAGCATATCTTCTTTTTCTTTTGCTAAAGCAACTATTTCATCAAAAGATTTAGACTGTACAACAATTTGCTTAGATAGAATATCTACTTCTCTTGTTAAATTCTTAATCATGTCAGAATTATCAAATCCGTCTAAGTATTTATATCTATTTACTCCTCCAAAACCTGCTTTTCGTTGCTCTTCTGGTATAGGATTGGCTTCAAAATAACTTCTATAAATATTGTTATCTCTCTCTTGAATCTGAGCTAAAATGCTTGAGCTTTCGTCTAACTTTTTTGAGAGAACTTCGTAGTTAAGTTTTAAATTTTCTAACTCTCTTTGTTGTGCTTTTTGTTTTGGTGACATGATGAACTGACTAAACCCAATAAAACCTAAAAAAGCCACTAGAATAATTCCCGATAAAGTAAATAATATGCGCTTATAATAGTCGCTTTTACTTACAGAAATTTTCCTGTAAGAAAGCGTGTCCTCATCATAATAATATTTTACTTTTGCCATGTTTTTAATTATACTATTTTTGTTTGTTATTAGAAGATTCTTTTGAATCGTTAATTACAATAACTCGCAAATTTACAAAATGTTTTACAACTGCCTTTTTTAGGGTACTTTTTTAACTAATTTTTTGGTCATTTATTATGATGAAATCTCAAGACATTCGATCTACTTTTTTAAAATTCTTTAGTGAAAAATCGCACTTAATAGTGCCTTCTGCCCCAATGGTTACAAAAGATGACCCTACTTTGATGTTTGTAAACTCTGGAATGGCGCCTTTTAAAGAATATTTCTTAGGAAACGGAAAACCTAAAAGTAATCGCATTACAGACTCTCAAAAATGTTTACGTGTTTCTGGCAAACATAACGATTTAGAAGAAGTTGGTTATGATACCTACCATCATACACTTTTTGAAATGCTAGGAAATTGGTCTTTTGGAGATTACTTTAAAAAAGAAGCCATTGCTTGGGCTTGGGAGTTGTTAACAGAAGTGTATAAAATTGATAAAAGCATGCTTTATGTTACTGTTTTTGAAGGATCTTCTGACAAAGATAATTTAGAAATGGACACAGAAGCCTATGCTATTTGGAAACAGTTTATCGATGAAGACCGAATTTTAAAAGGAAACAAGAAAGATAACTTCTGGGAAATGGGAGATCAAGGACCTTGTGGACCTTGCTCGGAAATTCATGTGGATATTAGATCTGATGAAGAAAAGGCAAAAATAGATGGCAAAACATTAGTAAATGAAGACCATCCACAAGTTGTAGAAATTTGGAACTTGGTTTTTATGCAGTACAATAGAAAAGCAGATGGTAGTTTGGTAGAATTACCAAGCAAACACATAGATACAGGTATGGGTTTTGAGCGTCTTTGCATGGTTTTACAAGGCGTACAATCTAACTATGACACCGATATTTTTACCCCAATTATTAGAGAAATTGAAACTATTACACAAACCAAATATGGCAATAACGAGCAACAAGATGTTGCTATTCGTGTAATTTCAGACCATGTAAGAGCAGTTGCTTTTTCTATTGCAGACGGACAATTACCTAGTAATAACGGTGCTGGCTATGTAATTAGAAGAATTTTAAGAAGAGCTGTGCGTTATGGCTTTACATTTTTAGATAAAAAAGAACCTTTTATTTATCGTTTAGTAGGGGTTTTAAGTGAAAAAATGGGAGAAGCATTTCCAGAAATTAAAGCGCAAAAACAACTTATTGAGAGTGTTATTAAAGAGGAAGAAGCATCTTTTTTACGAACTTTAGAGCAAGGACTTCTTTTGTTGGAGAATATTATTGAAGCTTCACCTACAAAAGAAATTAGCGGAGAAAAAGCTTTTGAATTGTACGACACTTATGGTTTTCCTATAGATTTAACAGGTCTTATTTTATCTGAAAAAGGATTCTCATTAGACGAAGAAGGGTTTAAAAAAGAATTACAAAAACAAAAAGATAGATCTCGTGCAGCAAGTGAAATGTCTACAGATGATTGGACAATAGTAATCAAGGATTCTAAAGAAGATTTTGTTGGTTATGACCAATTAGAAACAAAAACAAAAATTACTCGTTTTAGAAAAGTAACCTCAAAAAAAGAAGGCGAAATGTACCAATTGGTTTTAGATAGTACTCCTTTTTATCCAGAGGGAGGAGGTCAAGTTGGAGACAAAGGATACTTAGAAAACGAAAGAGGTGATGTAATCTATATTGTAGATACCAAAAAAGAAAATAATGTTATCATTCACTTCTCAAAAACACTTCCTGAAAATGTAAATGAAAATTTCAAAGCTATTGTAGATGCAAAACAACGTGCAAGAACTGAGTGCAATCATACAGCAACACACTTACTTCATCAAGCTTTACGAGAAATTTTAGGCACACATGTAGAACAAAAAGGGTCTGCAGTACATTCTAAATATTTACGTTTCGATTTTTCTCATTTTTCTAAATTAACTAGAGAGGAGTTACGAGATGTAGAAAATTTTGTAAATGCAAGAATTTCAGGAAAGATCCCTTTAGAGGAAAAACGCAATATCTCTATGCAACAAGCTTTAGATGAAGGAGCTATAGCTTTATTTGGAGAAAAATACGGCGATACTGTTAGAGCAATTAAGTTTGGAAAATCTATGGAGTTGTGTGGTGGAACTCATGTGAAAAACACATCAGATATTTGGCATTTTAAAATTACATCAGAAGGTGCAGTAGCCTCTGGTATACGTAGAATAGAAGCCATAACAAATGAAGCAGTTAAAGACTTCTATTTTGAAAACAATAGAACACTTTTTGAAATAAAAGATCTTTTAAACAATACCCAAAACCCAGTTAACGCTGTACAGAAATTAAAAGATGAAAATGCAGCATTACAAAAGCAAGTAGAAGATTTACTTAAAGAAAAAGCAAGCAACCTTTCTAAAGATATAGAAAGCGAATTAGAAGAGATTAATGGCGTAAAATTCTTAGCTAAAAAGGTGGATTTAGATGCAGGGGGAATTAAAGATTTAGCCTTTAAATTAGGAAATAAGTTTACCAATCTTTTTTTATTATTCGCAGCAGAACCTACAAATGACAAAGCTCTTCTAACTTGTTACATATCTAAAGAGTTAGTAAAAGAAAAAGGATACAATGCTGGGCAAGTAGTAAGAGAATTAGGCAAATACATTCAAGGTGGTGGTGGTGGTCAACCTTTCTTTGCTACTGCAGGTGGTAAAAACCCTAAAGGTATTCCTGAAGTATTAGAAACAGTAAAAAAATATATCCATTAATTAGATTTTAACCTAATAATAAGTTCATTAGTTAATAAACTACGGATTTTTTTGTAAGCTGTTTAATAAAGAAATAGATTAAAGTAGAAATTGCTGCTCTTTTAATTTTAATGTAATTTTGGAGATAATATTAAATACATGGATCTTCAAACTAAAATAAAGCTAAATCCACAAACAGAATTAGCCATAAATTACGAAGCAAAGGTTTTACTTTTGGGTTCATGTTTTACCGAAAATATTGGCAAAAAACTGGCGTATTATAAATTTGAAAATACCATTAATCCTTACGGAATTCTGTTTCATCCTTGGGGAATAAAAAATTGCATTAAAAAGGCGTTAAACAACTATCATTTTACGGAAAAAGATCTCGTTTTTCACAACAATAAATACCACTCGTTAGATACGCATTCTTTATTAAGCTCATCCAGAATAGAAGAAACTTTGCAAAATCTTAATGAAGCTAACAATATTACGAATAGTAGTATAAAAAATGCTTCACATATAATTATAACGTTAGGAACTTCATGGGTGTATCGTTACCTAGAAAATCAAAAAATAGTTTCTAATTGTCATAAAATCCCTCAAAAAAAATTTCAGAAAGAACTTCTATCTATTGCAATAATTAAGAAAAGTTTACAAGAAACTGTTCAGCAAATTCAAAGCGTTAATACCAATGTAAAAATCATTTTTACTGTCTCTCCTATTCGTCATTTAAAAGATGGTTTTGTAGAAAACACAAGAAGTAAAGCACATCTTCTTGCAGCAATTCACGAATGTATAGAGGGTCTTAAAAATACTTTTTATTTTCCGTCTTATGAAATTCAAATGGATGAATTGCGCGATTACCGTTTTTATAAAGAAGACATGATTCATCCTAACAAAACAGCAATAAACTACATTTGGGAGAAATTTAAAGAGTGTTGGATTTCTAAAGACGCATATGCAACAATGCATAAAGTAGAAACAATTCAAAAAGGTTTACAACACAAACCTTTTGACGAGAAATCTGAAGCGCACACAAAATTTTTAGAAAAACTTCAGACACAACAAGATGCTCTTGTAAAGCAGTTTCCTCACCTAAAATTTTAAAAATACGTCATTTGCCGTATTTCATAACTCTCTCATTTTAAAGAATTTTGAATTGTACTAATCAACTCTAAATTAGGGAATTTAAATTTTTTTTTATGAAAACACGAATATTTCAAATTGAACTCATTCTTGCATTTACACTTTTTCTTACAGCTCAAACTGTTGTAATTGCACAAGATTCGCCAGATAAAAACTACGAATTAGGGGCAAAAGTTAACGAAATGACACTTACTAAAGCAGGCGTTTTAATTGTAGCTACTAATGAAGGTTTGGTTGGTATAATGCCCTCTGAAAACGAACCTGTTTTTACATTTAACGACTTTGGAAAATTAAAACCTGAAGAAACACAACTAATTCCAAATTCGCCATATATCGTAATCTCACAAGGTACTAACTCTAAATTCGCAGGTATTACAAAAACTAAAAGAGCTGTTATAGACTTTGTGCAAGGAAAAGTACTTTTTAGGTCTGATAGCGATAACTGGAACCAAATATATACTTGTGATGTTATGCTACCAGAAAACAAATTAGTAATCAGTGGAATTCAAAAAATAGGATCTAAAGCTGAAAAGATGACTCCTAAAGTCGCTGTTTACGATTTAAACTCTGGAAAACTAGACTATAATTTCTTTTTAGACAAACCAGGAAGAGTAGGTATTTCAAAAGATTTTAGTGTTACAGGTACACCTATATTACTTAAAAAATCTTTAATAATTCCTACTGCACAGGGGTTAATTGCAAAATCACATTCGGGAGAAGAGCTATGGAAAAATAAAATAAAAGGCATTAATTGGTTGGTAGCAGATGCTACAGAAAAAGAAATTTATGGTTTTGAAGTTTCTGCAAACAAAAAGAACACCAGAATTCATAAAATTGGAGCCAATGGCGAAGAACTTTGGAAAGATGACAGAAAAGTAAAAGGTGTGGTTTCTAAATTCGAAATTTTACCTCAAGGATTAGCTGTTGTTAGTAATGTTACTGGAGGAAAAGGAGCTCTAGCAGCAAAATCAGAATCTAAAATAACCATGTTTAATGCAAAAAATGGTGAAGATCTTTGGGATAAAGCCCCAAAAACAAAAGGATATGTGCAACACTTCTATACTATGAATGATGGAATTTTGTTTGGCATGTATTCTGGAGGAGTAAATAAAATTTCTTATGATGGAAAAACACTCTTTAAAAAACCATTAAAAACCGGAGAAAACATTTTAACAATGGCAAAAACTCCGCAAGGTTTAATCTATATTACCAGTTCTGATGCCAATATTGTTAATTTAGAAACAGGAGAATCTGTTTGGAATAAACCTCTTAAATACAAAAAAGCAGCATCTGTTGCATCTACTTTCGATTCGGAAAATGATAGGTATTTAATAGCTGCTGGAGATGTGTTATACGCTGTTGCTGCAAGCTCTGGAAAAGTTTCTGAGTTGTCTAAAATTAAATTCGATGAAAAAGAATCCCCCAATAGTATTCAGGTAAGAGATGGTAACATCTTTGTAAGTGCTTCACAAAACTTAATGGCTGTAGATAGTAATGGTAAAGAATTATACCATAGCTATTACAAATCTCCAGGTAAAAGTGGTTTTATGAAAGTAGTAGGTGGTGTTGTAGCAGCTGCTTCAACTTTAGCAATGGTTGCTACATCAGCATCTGCAGGTGCAAATAGAACTGGATCTAATATGAATGATTTAGACAGTTACAATGATTATGGTAAAGATGCTAAACGCGCAGCAGACATGTTTTCTGGAATTGCTAGCGCTTCTTTTAAAATGATGTCTCAGCGATTTAAAGCAACAGCTGCCACAGAAGATTCGCAATTTATACTTACCAAATTAAGTAATGGTGTAGGTTTAGCTAAGGTATCAAAAGATACAGGTAAACTAGAAAAAGAAATAGCCCTTAAAGACAAAAAACCAGAGTATAAAGTAGACGAATTTGGTGGGTATTTGTACTACAAAGCCAACGACAAAACTATCTATGCTTATAATCTAAAAAAGTAATCATTCAATCAACTTAAAAAATTCACAACTATGAAAACACTAAAATTACTATTTGCATTCACCATAATCTTAGGACTCTTATCTTGTTCAGATTCGTCAGACGAAGATTTAGGATTATCAGGAGAAGGAACGTTAACTGCAAAAGTAGATGGTTCTAATTTTGAAGCACTTTCTGTTGCTGTTGGTGCAACAATAAGTAATAATGTAGCTGCTATACAAGGGTCTAATTCTGATGGAGAATATATTCGTTTAAATATTTCGAATTACAATGGCGTTGGAACCTACACTACAGGCAACTCTATTTCTAACGTAAGCTCTGCTATGTATGGATCAGTTAATCCAGTAATTGCTTGGGTATCTACTTTTGATATTGGATCAGGAACTATAGAGGTTACAGAAGAAACAGACACAACAATAAAAGGAACGTTTTCTTTTACAGGAATTAATTCTGATGGCAACACAACTTCAAAAACAATAACTGTAGGAAAATTTAATGCTCCAAAAAATTAATAGTATGAAAAATCTAAAATATGTTTTAATCGCATTTATGACTCTAACAATTCTAGCTTGCAACTCTAATGATGAAGATGAAAATCTAAGTGATTGCGAAACTTGTACTTATACTCCAAAATCTAATGAAACAGCGGGTATTGCACCCTCTTCTTTAGAAGGTACTTACAATGTAGTTTTAGATTTTGCAACTGCTCAATCTCCTTTTCCAGAAGGTACAGCTGCAACTTTTACACTGACTAACAACGTTTTAACAGTTGAAATTTCTGGTGAAGCATGCATTACTTTAGAAAACCCAATACAAACTGGCACAAGCGAGTGGACATTTATTGATGATTGTAGAGATAATTATATCTATGGAATTTCACAAAATCAAAATGGAGAATTTAATGAAATCAATTTAGGAACTACAAATTTTCAGTTTTTAGGACAATTTAAGTAATAAATGAAGCATGGTATTAAACAACTTAAATATCATCTTGTTATTAACACCAATACTTATTGCAATAAGTATTTGGTGTTATTTTTATTGCTTTAAAACTTCAGTTAAAGGCGCATCTAAACTTAGAAAATTAGAACTGAAATTAAATAATGAAATAGAACTGCAGAAATCGCTTCATTTAAAAGAAAAAGAACTGCAGGTATTAGAGAAACAGACGCAAAAAAAACTGGCTTATCTAAAAATTAATATATTTAATATCGGTTTCTCCTTAGAAGAGATACTTATTTATTCTATTTCATCAACCAAATAAATTTATAAAGCGCTATGAAAATACACTTTATACTAGTATTTCTACTAACTTTTATCTTCTCATTCAATACTTACTCTCAAACAGAATCTAAAAGAATAGATAGCTTAAAAAACAATTTAAAAACACACACAGGAAAAAATAAGTTTTATACCTACACTAATCTTTCTAAAGAGTTTGTAGGAATTGACTTAGATAGTGCGAAAAAGTATGCAAATAAAGCTTATGATTTATCAATACAATTAAAAAATGATACATTAAAGTTACAAGCACTAAAAATACTTGGTTTTCGAAATTTTGAAAGTGGTGATTATGATGCTGCACTTCTAAAATTTGAAGAAGCATTAGCAAAAAGTATTATTCTAAATGATAGCACCTCTATAGCTGATATGTATAATGGTTTTGCAATTGTATATTCTAAACAAGGTAACTTAAAAGAGTCTATTGATTATCAATTTAAAACGCTTGCCGTCTATGAAAAACTAAAAGATAGTCTTGGAATTGGAAATTCTTTAATGAACATTGCTTGGGATTTTAGAAAATTAAAAGAATTTAATAAGTCTTTAGCATACAACTTAAAGTCTCTAGAAATTTATAAAAGTATAAGAGATTCTTTGAGAATTGCAATGGTAAACAACAATATTGCTGGTACTCAAAACGAATTAGGTAAGTATAAAAACGCAATACAATATGCCTTAAAATCTAAACAGTATTTTTTAAAGTTAAAATTTAAAAGGTTTACAGCATACCCAATAAGTGTAATTGCAGTAGCTCAAGATAGTTTAAAGCAATATACTATTGCTGAAAAAAATTATGTAGAGGCTATAAAGTTACATACAGAAAATAGAGAACCTTTTGAACTTACTTTCTTAAATTACTCATTAGCAAATTTATATTACAAACAAAAAAAATATGATTTAGCACTTGAAAAAGGTATGAAAGCACTAACCTTAGCTAGAGAAGTAGATACAAAAGAATACATTGCAGATATCTCTATCTTGTTATCAAAAATTCATGATAAAAACAAAAATTATTATTTATCAAATAAATACTTAAAAAAATATATCCGTTATAATGACAGCATTTTAAATGATGAAAAAATAAAATCTATAAAAGAAATAGAAACAAAATACGACACAGAAAAAAAGGAAAAAGAAATACTTAAACAAAAAGAACTACTATTAGAGCAAGAGTTAAAAATAAAGAACAGAAATCTATATGCACTCCTTTTAGGGTCTGCATTACTTATTTTAGCTATAATCTTCTTTGCTATTTACAAGAGAAATCAACTTAAGAGAAAACAATTAAAAAAAGAAATTGACCTTAAAGATGCTCTTGCAACAATTACTACTCAAAACAGACTACAAGAACAAAGACTTAGAATTTCTAGAGATTTGCATGATAATATTGGCTCACAGCTAACTTTTATAATCTCATCTATAGACAACCTAAAATATATCTCTAAAAACACAAGTGAGAAATTAAAAGAGAAATTAACTGAAATAAGCGTTTTTACAGGAGACACCATTCACCAATTAAGAGATACCATTTGGGCAATGAATAAAAGTGAAATCTCTGTAGAAGATTTACACGCCCGAATTTTATCTTTCGTTGAAAAAGCAAAAAATGCAACAAATAATGTAAACTTTACAATAACAAACAAAGTAGATAAAGAGATCTCTTTAGACTCTTTAAAAGGTATGAATAGCTTTAGGGCAATTCAGGAAGCAATAAATAATGCATTAAAATATGCAGAAGCTAACAACATATCAATTACTGTTGTAAAAGACAAACAGTTTCTTTTAATTTCTATAAAAGACGATGGTAAAGGCTTTGATATGAAAAAAGTTTCTTTAGGAAACGGACTCAGTAATATTGAAAAAAGAATGAGTGAAATTGTTGGAAAAGCAACAATTAATTCTTCAGAAAAAAATGGAACAGAAGTAAAATTAGAGGTGCCTATATAAATCTAACTATGAAATTATGAATTTAAAAGTTTGTATTGCAGAAGATAATTACTTTTTATACAAAGCTATAAAAGAGAAATTATCTTTTTTTGAAGAGATAAATTTAAAATACCATGCGCTAAATGGTGCAGAGCTAATAGGTAAGCTAGAAGAAGATAGCAATATTGATGTAATTTTAATGGATATTCAAATGCCTGTTATAGATGGTGTTAAGGCTACAGAATTAATAAAAAACAGATATCCTCAAATAAAAATAATAATGCTTACAGTTATAGATGATGATGAGTTTGTCTTTAAGGCTATTAAAGCAGGTGCAAATGGTTATTTATTAAAAGAAGTTAATCCTAAGAAACTGTACAAAAGCATTTTAGAGGTAGTAGAAGGTGGCGCTCCTATGACCCCAAGTATTGCGCTAAAAACCCTTAACCTTCTTAGAAAACCAAAAATTGAGTTTTTAAAAAACGAAGAAGAGAAGATTTTATTAACTAAAAGAGAATCGCAAATATTGGTTCAGTTAAGTAAAGGGTTAAATTATACTAGTATTTCAAAAAACTTAATTATCTCTCCAGCTACGGTAAGAAAACATATAGAAAATATCTACAAAAAGTTACAAGTTCACAGTAAAATGGAAGCGGTTTTAAAAGCGCAAAAAAATAATTTAATCTAAATACTGTGCAACATTTTGCCAAGGTCCTCCATTAATGACATCAATTCCGTTTTGTCTTAAGAATTGTGCTGCCTGTCCGCTTCTACCACCACTTTTACATACTGCAATAACTGGCTTATTCCAAGATTTAATTTGCTCTATTTCTAACGGTATTAAATTCAAAACGATATGCTTAGCTCCATCTATATGCCCTTCATCCCACTCCATTTTAGTTCTAACATCTAAAACTACAGCATCGTTACTTAAATATTCTTTAATTTCTGCACTCATGTCTTTTCTTTTAAATAAATCTAAAAATCTCATTTTATAGTTGTTAATTTTGGCACAAAGCTAAGCCATCTTCTATTAGTTTTGTGTAGCTTTTGTTACATTTTAATTCTTCTAATCGTTGCAATAATTGTTCTTTAATTGCATAATTGTTTTGTAAAGCAATTTCATACAATTCTAAATTTAACAACCAATCATTAGGAAAATCTTCTTTTAACTTTGTATAAATAAACGTTACTTTTTCTTCTGTAAACTTTTTTGATTCACGTAAATCTCTTACTTCTTGGTAAAGTTTGTATAATTTCTTTTCACTATCAGAATAGTTTATCTTATGTGTTTTAGTCTTAGACACTTTGCCCAAATCGTGAAACGAAAGCGGATCTGCAGGACCAGCGAATGCAGAAATAACATCTTTTCCAACAGCCATGTCATATAATCCCCATTCTGGTTTAAAGAGTACTTCATCTTTATAAATTACTGTACATTCGTCAAAAGTAATAAGCAAAATTTTACCTCTTAAATCTCTAGTTCCAGTTATGGCTTTTCCACTAATTATTATTCCGCTTTCAAACTCTAATGTCATAAATTCTCCTTCATAAATTCCATAAGCCTTTAAATCTCTTGGGCTCATATCTTCAATTGGCAAATTAATTCCTTTCAATTTACCAATTGGACTTCCAAAACCATCTTTATGAACATTTGTTCCATGACCAACCAATTCTTTATCTCTGTTAGCCAAAGCAGTTAACCCTTTAGTTTGTATGTACGCTACTTCTCCATCGTCTGTAGCAATTACTCTATCAAAATTTCCAGAAATCTGTATTCCAGTAGTTAATTCTATGGTGCCAATATCTTTAGAGTCTATTAATTTACGTACACCATTTAACCCTCCTTTTCGTAAAGCCATTGTATTGGCAAATTCGTCTAAAACCAAACTTAAATAGGCAAAATCTGGCGTAACAAACAATTGAGGTTGTGGTTTTGTGATATCAAAATTTTGCGTTGCAGCTTCTATAGAGTATGGAATTTTTTTAACCTCATCTTTCATACAACCTGCACTTTCACCAATAGAAGAAAGCAATCCTGCACCATATATTTTTGGATTTTCAACAGAGCCAATTAAACCATACTCTACTGTCCACCAATGTAAATTTCGAATCATAGCCATTTCAGAAAGTTCTCCCATATTTTCCTGTAACCATTCTACTTTTTCTTGTGCCTCATCAATCTCCTTTTGGGTAGAATTTGGGTTTTCTTTTAGAATAGATAATAAACGTATGGCTTCATACATTTCATAATCTTTTGAAGAAGAAATGGCTTTGCTACCTATTTCGCCAAATCTTCGTAAATATTCTGCATATTCTGGATTTGCAATTATAGGTGCATGACCTGCAGCTTCATGAATAATATCTGGTGCTGGCGTGTATTGAATATGATCTATCGTTCTCATATCAGATGCAATAACCAAAACATTGTATGCTTGGAATTCCATAAATGCATTTGGAGGTATAAAACCATCAACAGATACAGCTGCCCAACCAATATCTTTCAAAATTCTATTCATTCCTTCCATATGAGGAATACTATCAATAGAAATTCCTGTTTTTTTTAATCCATCAACATAAGAACCATGTGCAACCTTGGTTAAATAATCTACATTCATACGCATTACATATCTCCAAACAGCTTGATTTTGTGGAGTATATTCTTCATAAGGCTGTTTAACAATAAATTTATGCAAGTGTGCTGGCAACTTTTTAGTTACCTCATTCAGTTCAAAATTTAATTCCATGAATTGTAGTAATATTAGCTTCGTAAATTTACGAATTTTGCAATAATTGCTACCTCTATTTGTTATTAAAAATGACTTTCTAATTAAAAGTAACAAATTGCTATAAAATCAGTAATTCATAGTTATTGAAATAGATTATGTATTTCGATTTAAAAGCTTTGATGTAAACGGTTTCGTAAATAAAAAAGTAGAACACTAAAATCTTTCTTATTTTTACATTTCAATTCTAAAAAATGAACAAGAAAGTTATCCTAATGATATTAGATGGATGGGGAATTACGCAAGACCCTAAAGTTTCTGCCATCTATAATGCAAAAACACCATATATAAATTCTTTGTACAAGAAATTTCCAAATGCAGAATTACGAACTGATGGAGAACATGTTGGCTTACCAGAAGGACAAATGGGAAACTCTGAAGTTGGACACATGAATTTAGGTGCTGGTAGAATTGTTTACCAAAATTTAGCACGAATAAACAAGGCTGTTGAAGAGAAAACATTAGGTAATGAAAAGGTGCTATTAGATACATTGCAACATGCAAAAAAAAATAATAAAAAAGTACATTTATTAGGTTTGGTTTCTGATGGTGGAATTCATTCTCACATCAATCATTTAAAAGGAATTTTAGATGTTGCACATGAAAATGAAGTGCCTAATGTGTTTGTACATGCCTTTACAGACGGTAGAGATTGTGACCCAAAATCTGGAAGTTATTTCATTAATGATATCCAAGAGCATATGGATAAAACAACTGGCAAACTTGCCACAGTTACTGGTCGTTATTATGCCATGGATAGAGATAATCGTTGGGAAAGAATTAAAAAAGCATATGATTGTCTAGTTCATGGTAAAGGAAAAGCAACTACCAATGTAAAAGAAGCAATAGAAAATTCTTACCAAAACAACGTAACTGATGAGTTCTTAGAACCGATAGTAATTACAGGTTCAGATGGAGAACCCAAAGCAAAAATAACATCAGGAGATGTGGTTCTATTTTTTAATTACAGAACTGATAGAGGTAGAGAATTAACCTATGCACTATCTCAAAAAGATATCCCTGAACAAGAAATGAAAAAGTTAGATTTGTACTATACAACAATGACGCTTTATGATGAAACCTTTAAGAACATTCAGGTTATTTATACTAACAAAAATATAAAGAACACTTTAGGAGAAGTTCTTTCAAAGGCAGGAAAAACTCAGATTAGAATTGCTGAAACTGAAAAATATCCTCATGTAACTTTTTTCTTTTCTGGAGGAAGAGAAGAACCTTTTGACGGAGAAAAAAGAATCTTAAAAAACTCGCCAAAAGTAGCTACATACGATTTAAAACCAGAAATGTCTGCCTTTGAACTAAGAGATGCACTTTGCAAAAACTTGGAAAAAGGAAAAACTGATTTTGTATGTTTAAATTTTGCAAATGGAGACATGGTAGGGCATACAGGAGTTATGGAAGCTGCAATAAAAGCTTGTGAAGCTGTTGATATTTGTGCAAAAGATGTTATAGAAACAGGATTAAAAAATGGGTACTCTACATTACTAATTGCAGATCATGGAAATTGTGAAACTATGATGAATCCAGATGGTACACCACACACAGCACATACTACTAATCCAGTACCATTTATACTAATTGATAAAGATATTAGCTCTGTAAAAAGTGGAATACTAGGAGATATTGCCCCAACAATATTAGATTTAATGGGAGTAGAACAACCAGAAGAAATGACGCAAAAATCCTTACTAAACTTATGAGAAAACACTTTTTATACATCCTGATTGCTTTTGTAGTACAATTTTCATTCTCTCAGAAAAAAGAAAAAACAATAATTGATAACGATGGCTACTTAGTAGGTTATGCTACAAAAAAATCTTTTCAACATAAAAATTATGAAAAATGGTTTGCAGACTATTATGGCAGTTACAATACAGAAAAAGAAGTAATTAAGCAATTAAAAGCTGTTTCTAAAGGTGTAAAAATTAAAGGATACATCGCTACTTGGTGTTGGGAAAGCAGAAGAGATGTTCCACGACTCTATAAAATCTTAGAAGAAATAGGTTTTGATTTTAACAATCTAGAATTAATTTCTGTAGATAGAAGCAGAACTCTTCCTGTTGGAAAAAATAAAGGAGATAAAATAGGTACTGTTCCTGAGTTTATATTTACTAAAAACGGTAAAGAATTAGGCAGGCTAACAAAGTACCCAATGGGAAATATTGAAAAATACTTATTAAAAACAATTATCGGTGAGCCATTTCAAAAACAAAAAAAGGTAAGCATTAAACGTTCCTAAATTTCTTGCGATTTTAAGTACCTTTGTGCCCTAATTTTTAGTGATGATTAAAACAAAAACTAGAGAAGAAATAGAAATAATGCGCGAAAGTGCATTAGTGGTATCTAAAACACTTGGCATGTTAGCCTCTGAAGTAAAACCAGGAGTAACAACACTCTATTTAGATAAACTTGCAGAAGAGTATATACGTTCGCAAGACGCAGTTCCTGGGTTTTTAGGTTTATATGACTTTCCAAATACACTCTGCATGAGTCCGAACTCGCAAGTGGTTCATGGTATTCCAAACAATACGCCCTTACAAGAAGGAGATATTATTTCTATAGATTGCGGTGCTATAAAAAATGGTTTTTATGGAGATCATGCATACACTTTTGCCGTTGGTGAAATTGATGAAGAAACAAAAAAATTACTAGAAATAACTAAAGAAAGTTTATATGTTGGAATTCGTGAATTTAAAGCAGGAAATCGTGTTGGAGATGTAGGCTTTGCAATTCAAAATTTCACAGAGAAACACGGTTATGGAGTTGTGCGTGAATTAGTAGGGCATGGTTTGGGCAGAAAGATGCATGAAGATCCAGAAATGCCTAATTACGGCAAAAGAGGAAGAGGAAAAAAGTTTGTAGAAGGCATGGTTGTAGCCATAGAGCCAATGACAAACTTAGGTACGCATAAAATTCGTCAACATTCAGATGGATGGACTATTACTACTTTAGACGGTAAACCATCTGCACATTTTGAGCATGATGTAGCAATTGTAAATGGAAAACCAGAATTGTTATCTACCTTTAAATACATAGATAAAGCACTTGGTAATGAAACAAATAGAGAAGATGAGTTTCGTGAACAACCTTTAGTTGTTTAACACTATGTTTATTTTTAAAAGCATACTAAATGCGGTTCCAAGACCATGGCTTATAAAAATAAGTTTTTGGGTAAGACCTATACTAACGCTTTATCTTAAAGGCAACACCTATACAGATCCAATAGACGGAAAATCATTTCGTAAGCTTTTACCTTATGGTTATGCAAAACAAAGAGAAAATGCATTATCACCATCAACTTTATCTTTAGAAAGACATCGTTTATTATGGTTGTACTTGCAAAACGAAACTAACTTTTTTACCACTAAAAAAGTCCAAAAAGTGTTGCACATTGCACCTGAACAGTGTTTTTTAAAAAAGTTTAAGCAGCAAAAAAATCTAGAGTATATCACTGCAGATTTAGAATCGCCAATCGCAGATGTAAAAGCAGATATTTGCAATTTACCTTTTAAAGATGAAGAATTTGACGTTATTTTTTGCAATCATGTATTAGAACATATTCCTGATGATAAAAAAGCGATGCAAGAATTGTTTAGAGTGCTAAAAAAAGGAGGTTATGGTATTTTTCAGATACCCCAAGATTTATCTAGAGACGTAACTTTTGAAGATAATTCTATTGTTGATAAAGAAGAACGAACCAAAATTTTTGGGCAATACGATCATGTTAGGGTATATGGTTTAGATTATTTTGATAAACTACAAAATATTGGCTTTCGCGTAAAAGCTATAGAATACTCAAAAGAACTTAGCCCTAATTCTATAAAAAAATATTGCTTAACTCCAGGAGAATTATTACCAGTTTGTTTTAAGTAATTATTTATAGGTTGTATACTCTTCTAACAAACCTTTATCATTAATATAAATTAGAATAACTTTTAAATCTGGTCTATCTTCTAGAAATGCTTTGGTTTTTTCTAACCCCATTGCCATAAATGCAGTTGCATAAGCATCTACATCTGCACAGTCTGATTCTGCAATAACAGATGCACTTAATAAGTTACTTTCTTGTGCTAAACCTGTTTTAGGATTTATAGTATGTACGTATTTATTGCCAGCATTATCTACCCTAAACTTTCTATAATTCCCAGAAGTTGCCATAGATTTATTAGATAGGTTGATAATTCTAAATCCAGAATCTACATTTACTGGATTTACCAACTTAATAACCCAAGGATCTTCATTACCTTTAACACCTTTCGCTCTTATTTCTCCACCAATTTCAATTAAATAACTATTAATATTTTTAGAATCAAAAAAACGCGCAACTGCGTCAATTCCAAAACCTTTTGCAATGGAATTAAAATCTAAATAAATGCCTTTTTTTTCTTTTCTCAATGTATTGTTTACTAAAGTAACTTTATCTAAACCAACAAACTCCATATAGGAAGACACTTCTTCTTTACTAAGGTTAATTTCTTTGTCTTCAGGACCAAAACCATATGCATTTACCAAATTACCAACAGTAGGATCGAAATAACCATTAGTTTCTTTGTGAATTTTTTTTGACTTTTTAAAAACTTCTTTAAAAATAGGATCAACTTTTACTAAAGTGTCTCCATTATTTATCTGCGTTATTAAGGAGTTGTCTAAATAAGTAGAAACAGATTTGTTAAAAGCACCGAAAATACTATCTAATTCCTTTTGATAATTTACATTCCCATTTAAGTAAACAATCTTGTAAGTTGTTCCAAAGACATTTCCAGTTAACTCGAAATCTTTGGTTTTTTCTTGCTTACTACACGCTGTAATAAGTAATATGGAGAAAACAATTATAAAGAATCTAGCATTCATCGAACTAATTTTTTACAAAAATACTATTAAAATTTTTCATAAAAAGTCTTAAATACGCTATATAGTATCAGTAATTTTTTAAATTTGTAGTTCAATATAAACTATAAAAGTAAAATATGAAGAAACTAGTATTAATTTTATTATCGATAGTTGTAACAACTTCGTGTGTGTCTAAAAAGAAATATACTGAATTAGAAACGGAGCAAGCTCAGACCAAAGAAGAGTTACTTAAAGTGGAAACTTCTCTACAGAAGTTAATGATAGAAAAAGAAAGACAAGATAGTAAAGTAGCTTCTTTATCAGACCAAGTTGCTTCTTTACAAGACGATAAAAGAAATGCTTTAAAACAAGTAGAAAACTTAACTGTATTGTCTAAATCTTCTTCTGAAGGAATTAACAAAGTTATTTCTCAATTAAGTGAAAAAGACAAGTACATTAATGGAATTAGAGAAGCAATGACGCAGAAAGATTCTATTAATTTAGCTATTAAATACCATTTAACGAAAAACTTAACTGAAGGTATTCAGGACGAAGACATAGAAGTAAATGTAGAAAAAACTGTGGTTATGATTTCTATTTCTGATAAATTATTATTTAAAAGCGGTAGCTATAATGTAAATGATAAAGCTTATTCTGTTTTAGAGAAGATTGCAACAGTAATTAAAGACCAACCAGAGATGGAGGTTATGATTGAAGGACATACAGATTCTAACCCAATTAAGAGAACTGTAATTCAAGATAACTGGGATTTATCTGTTCTAAGATCTACTTCTATTACTAGAATTTTACAATACAAGTTTGGTGTTAAGCCAGAGCGTTTAATTGCTGCAGGTAGAAGTCAGTACATTCCTTTAGCGCCAAACGATACAGCAGAAAATAAAGCTAAAAACAGAAGAACAAAAATTATTATCATGCCTAAGTTAGACCAGTTCTTTAACTTATTAGAGCAAGATGCTAAATAATTTTATATTAAATTAAACAAAAAAGGCTACCAAAATATTGGTAGCCTTTTTTATTACTAGAAACTATTGTAAATGTATTTTATTCAACAATTTTAAGAAAATCTTCGAATGCCACATAATATGGCTGATTTTTAAACACAGGATTTTCTATACTCTCTGCATTGGCAATACCCACGCCTGCAAACCAAACTTTTGCATTATTCTTTTTGGCGTGCTGTACAAAAGTCTCCATCCAAATAGTGTCATATTCGTTAGGGTTTTGCAAATTATTAGTTGCTTTTACCAATACAAAAATTGTGGGTTCTCCTTTTTTAAACAATACAAACTGAGGGTGCCTTTTTAGTTGGCTATTTATAGCTTGAAACTCATAGCCCATTTTTTCTAACTTTTCTCCTACAATATTCATTGCTAAATTATGTAGTTCTTGTTCTGTTAAAATCTGCATTATTTCTTTTTATTTCTTCGGTTATAGTTTTTGTCTCCTTTGGTTTTTGGTTTTTTATATTTTTTAGCAATTTCTCTTCTGTATTTTCCACCAAGATTTACTTTTTTATTTTTATCGCTCTTTTCATGAAAAGCAGGTCCTGGTTCATATAATAAACCAGTTCTATTTCTAGACTGTATAGATTCTTCTTTAGGCCTTTCGTCTTCTGTAAGTTCTTTAGAAATTTCTACTTCTTCAGGTAAAGAAATTAAAGGAATTTCGTAATGCATAAGAGCTTCTATTTGTCTTTTTGCTTCTATTTCTTTTTCTGTAGAAAATAAAATGGTTTCTCCCTTTTGTTCTGCCCTTCCTGTTCTTCCTATTCTATGCATATAGTTTTCCGGAAAATCTGGCGTATCGAAATTTATAACATGACTAACATTATCAAAATCTAATCCTCTTGCCATAACATCTGTAGCTAACAAAATACGATTTACACCTTCTTCAAACTGTCTTATAGAACGAACTCTATAATTTTGTGTTTTGTTAGAATGAATAACACAGATTTCTTCTTTAAAATCTTCTTCTAAATATTTAAATAAAAAATCTGCTGTTCTCTTATAGGCTACAAAAATTAAAACCTTTGTAAAAGTATTCTTATCATATAACAAATGCTTTAATAAATTAACCTTTGTAAAGAAGTTAGGTACATTGTATGATTTTTGAGAAATGTTGTCTAATGGTGTTCCGCTAACTGCTATTGATATCTTTTCTGGACTTTTAAAGAAATCGTAGATTAAGGCATCAACTTCACTTGTCATTGTTGCAGAGAAAAGTATATTTTGCCTACGTTCAGGAATTAAATCAAAAATATTCATCAACTGGAAACGAAATCCTAGATCTAACATTACATCTACCTCATCTATTACCAATTTTTGAATAGATTTTAGCTTTAGTGCATTGCTTACACCAAGGTCATACAATCTTCCAGGAGTTGCAACAATAATATCCTGACCTTGCACAATGGCTTGTTTTTGCGTATTGATATTAGTACCACCATAAACGCCTAAAACACGAACATTTATATATTTTGCTAATTTTTCTATTTCTTCTACAACTTGCAAAACCAATTCTCTAGTTGGTACCAAAACCAAAACTCTTGGGTGCATTTGCTTAGAAAATTTTAAATCTCTAAGAATTGGCAACATATATGCAAAGGTTTTTCCTGTTCCTGTTTGTGCAATTCCTACAACATCTTTTCCAGATCTTACCACAGAAAACGCCTCTGATTGAATTGGTGTTGGTTTTTCAAACCCCAAATCTTCTAACGCATAATTCAATTGATTAGACAGGTCTAAATCCTTAAAAGTCATTTCATTTATTTTCTACAAAGTTACGTTTTAAATAGAAGTGAACAATACCATAAACTATTTGTAATTTTGCGACTTAAAAAATAATAATGATTACAGACACCCATACTCATTTATACTCTGAGCAGTTTAATGAAGATAGACAAGCCATGATGAAACGTGCAAAAGAAGCTGGTGTATCTAGGTTTTTTATTCCTGCTATAGACTCTTCGTATTCGGAAAGCATGTTTCAATTAGAAGAACAATTTCCAGAAGATGTTTTTTTGATGATGGGATTGCATCCTACCTCTGTTAAAGAAAACTATAAAGAAGAGTTAAATCATGTAAAAAGTTGGATTGACAAACGTAATTTTATAGCCATTGGAGAAATTGGTATTGATTTATATTGGGACAAAAGCTTTTTAAAACAACAGCAAGATGCTTTTAGAACTCAGATTAAATGGGCTAAACAAAAAAACGTCCCTATTGTAATTCATTGTAGAGATGCATTTGATGAAATTTTTGAAGTATTAGAATCTGAAAAAGACGACACTCTTTTTGGAATTTTTCATTGTTTTACTGGCACAAAAAAACAAGCAGAACGTGCCATTTCATTTAATATGAAATTAGGGATAGGTGGTGTTGTAACGTTTAAGAATGGAAAGATAGACCAATTTATAAATGAAATAGATTTGCAACACATAGTGTTAGAAACAGACTCACCTTATCTTGCTCCAAAACCTTTTCGTGGTAAAAGAAATGAAAGTGCTTACATTACTAAAGTTGTAGAAAAATTAGCAGAGTTATATGAAAAAACTCCAGAAGAAATAGCAAAAATAACAACAGATAACTCTAAAGCTGTATTTGGCGTATAATGAAAACAGAGGTTGCCTACTTAAAAACTCCTATTGGCACTGCAAAAATTGTTGGCAGTATAAATGGGATACAAGAAGTATCTGTTTTAGAAGATAAAATAGAAACAAGTAAAACTATTGCAAAATGTTTGCAAAATTGTATTACGCAGCTAGAAGAATACTTTGTGGGTAAACGTAAAGATTTTGAATTAACAATAAACCCAAAAGGCACCAATTTTCAACTAAAAGTATGGAAGAGTTTATTACAAGTACCATTTGGCAAAACCCTTTCATACAAAGAACAAAGCTTATACTTAGGAGATACTAAAGCCATACGTGCAGTTGCCTCTGCAAATGGTAAAAATCCGATTTGGATTATTATTCCTTGCCATAGAATTATTGGCTCTGATGGCTCCTTAACTGGGTATGCAGGAGGTATTTGGAGAAAAAAATGGCTGTTAGAACACGAAAACCCAGTAAAACAGCAATCTCTTTTCTAAAAAAATATACAGAAACTCATATTTTTTCGTTATTTAGATACCTGTACGTATGCTAACAAGAGTATTGTTTTTATGTTTTTTCTTTATTGGGTTTTTTGCACAAACTCAAGTAAAATCTACAGACTTTAGAAAAAAAATTATCGAAGTTAAAAGCGATACCATACAATTAGATTCGGTTTCTATCAATCCGCAAAAATTTCAAATTTTTAATGCTAAAAATAAGCTGATTTCAGCTACTGAATATCAAATGAATTTTAAAACAGCTAGGTTGATAATTAACGCAAAGAAATATCCAAAAATTACAGTAGCCTATTTTATATATCCAGCTTTTATTACAAAAACTTATGCACCACTAAATAAAAGTATTATCTTAAAATCAAGAACAACAAATGGCACCTTATATAGTTTAACAACCAATAAGAAGAAAAATGAGGTACAACTTTTTGATGGATTAAAAACGCGTGGTTTTATTTCAAGAGGAATAACAACAGGTAATAATCAGAATGCAGTAACTAATTCTGCATTAGACTTAAAAATTTCAGGGAAAATTTCTAATAACATCACCCTCAATGCAAATATTTTTGATACAAATATTCCAATTCAACAAAATGGATATTCGCAAAACCTAACAGATTTTGATCGTATATTTTTAGAAATGGAAAGTGATTCTTGGCGTGTTAAAGCTGGTGATTTATCTTTAGAAAATACAAGCTCTTTCTTTTTGCCTTTTAAAAAACAAGTATCTGGTTTAGAAGCAGAAGTAAAATTAGATAATGTAAATATTTCTGCTTCTGGCGCCATTGTACGTGGTAAGTTTAATAGATTCAATTTTGTTGGTTTAGAAGGAAATCAAGGGCCTTACAAGTTATTTGGCGCAAATAATGAAGCCGTAATTCTAATAATAGAAGGTAGTGACGCTGTTTTTGTTAATGGAAATAAAATAGAGCGTGGAGAAGATAAAGATTACACCATAGATTACAACTTAGGTGAAATTACATTTAACACCACTTTTCCAATCAATAACGATATGCGAATTTGGGTAGAATTTCAATACGCAGAAAGAAATTATACAAGATTTATAACTTATGAAGAAGCTACGTACACTTCAGAAAAACTAAAAGTTGCTGGCTATTTTTACAGCGAAAATGATGTGAAAAATCAACCTTTACAACAAAGCCTCTCTAACGAACAAATAGAAATACTTGCAAATGCAGGTAACAATACAGAAGAAATGTTTGCAGAAAGTGCTTTTGCAGATACATTTAGCGAAAACAAGGTTTTGTATAGAAAAGTAAACCAGAACAACATAGAAATCTTTGAATACTCTACAGATGAGAATGAAGAATTATTTACAGTTTCTTTTAGTAATGTTGGCGAAAACCAAGGAGATTATCAATTAGATCGTACAACAACCGTTGGTAATATTTATGTGTATGTTGGGCAAAATCAAGGAAATTTTAGTCCAGTTATTCGTTTAATTGCCCCAACTAAAGCACAGTATTTTATTGTTCAATCAGATTATTCTCCGAATGAAAAAACATCTATAAATACAGAAGTTGCCCTGAGTAATAATGATGCAAATTTATTTTCATCTCTTGATGATGATCAAAACAAAGCGCTAGCAGCCAAATTTAATTGGAAACAGATCGTTTTTGATAAAGATTGGCAGTTACGTTCAGAAATTAGTCATGAGTATGCACATAAAAACTTTAGAACTCTTCAGAGATGGGAACCTGTAGAGTTTAATAGAGATTGGAATATTTTAACCAATAGAGCTACAAAAAATTACTTAACTACAAGTATTCAATTAAACAATAAAAAAGAAAGTTTTCTCTCTTATCGTTTTAATAATCTAAGTTATGACAATGGATTTGCAGGAAGTAAACATACGCTTACTTCTCATTTTATAATCCATAACACTCTGTTAAATTTTAATGGTAGTTATTTAACAAATACATCCAATATAGAAGACAACTACTTTTTTCGCTTAAACGGAAGAATCATTCAAAAATTTAAAAGTTCTTGGCTTGGAGGCAAGATAGACATAGAAGATAATTCAAGAAAAAATATTAAAACAAATTCTTTTGCAAATACATCACACAAATATCAGGATTATGAAGCCTTTTTTGGAGTTGGGGATAGCACTAAAATATATGCTAAAATAGGGGTTAACTTTAGAAATAATGATAGTATTAGAAACAATCGATTTCAAGAAATAAACAATCGTAAAACAATATATTTTCAAAGTAAACTTATAGATTCTAAAAATACAAGTTTATCTATTTATGCAAATTACAGAACAACCCAAAACAACTTCACTAAAGATGAAAAAACAATTAACTCAAGGGTGTTTTTTAGAAAACGACTTTGGAATAACTTCATAAACCTAAATAGCACTTATGAAACGTCTTCTGGAAATGTTGCACGTCAGGATTTCTTTTACATTGAAACCGAACCTGGTTTGGGTTTTTATACTTGGATAGATTATAATAATGATGGTGTTAAAGACTTTAATGAGTTTGAAGTAGCACTATTTCAAGATCAAGCAAATTATTTACGATTACCTAAACCTAACCTAACTTTTATAGCAACCCAGCGTGCTAAATTTCAACAAAATATAACAATTAATCCTTATCAATGGCGAAATAAGAAAGGGGTTCTAGGTTTTGTGTCTAAATTGTATAACCAAACATTTTTAACTGCAGAAAATGAACAAGAAAGGCAAGGAGATTCGTTTCAATTTAATCCTTTTTCTATTAATGAAGATAGATTGGTTAGTTTAAACTTAGGGATTAGAAATAATCTTTTTTTTAATAAAGATTTACAAAAGCATAGTATTACTTACCTGTATGCAAATAACCAACTAAAACAACAATTATTAGTTGGTAACCAAGAGAATACAAATACCATACATCAAGTAGATTACACCCATAAATTTGCAAAATTTTGGCTAGTTAATTTTTCTGCAAATAATGCGTTAACCGAATTAAAAACAGAAAACTTTAACAACAGAAATTTTAAGGTTATCTCTTATGGTTTGCATCCAAAAATTAGTTTTCTTTATTCTAAAAACAATAGATTTTCTGCTTTTTTTGAGTTCAATTCTAAAGAGAATCAAATAGGGAATTTAGAAAAACTACAGCAGCAACAGTATGGAGTAGAATATTTTTTTATGGACAAAAAAAACAATCAATTTTCTATTAATTTCAATATGTTTTTTAACGATTTTGTAGGAAATACAAATAGCCCAGTTGCGTATCAAATGTTAGAAGGGTTACAAAGTGGCACAAACTATACGTGGAACTTAGTTTATACCAAGAAAATAAACTCGTTTCTTAACTTAAATCTAAGCTATTTTGGGAGAAAAAGCGAAACTTCTAGTGCTATACACTCTGGTAATGTGCAGTTAAGAGCACTATTTTAAAAGAATTTTGTATCTTTATTAGTATGTTAAAAATTATTGCTCTTTTGTTATCTCAACTCATACTTTTACAAAGTAGCAATTTGTGTGTTCATGACTTTAGTAAAATACAAACATTCATAGAACATGCTCAATTTCATAAAGAAAACTATGGAGATAGCTTCATAGAATTTGTTTTAGAGCATTATTCTGAATCTGATGATGAAAATATAGTACACCACAGTGATCATGAAAACTTACCATTTAAACAAGATATAAATCATTCAAATTTTCAATTAATTTACCTTAGCATTTCACCAACGATAGAGATTACTCAAATAATAACTTCATCTGTAAATAAAGTAGGTTTTTTCTACCAAGAACCTAGTACAAATTCTGTTTTGAAATCGTTGTTTCAACCACCAAAGTTCCTATAAAATAGAAGGTTTTTACGGAGCAGTCTGCTCTTTTTGTTTTATCTATTTAATGAACTATGTTACAATCCATTATTAAGTTTAGCTTAAGAAATAAGCTAATCGTATTTATAGGTATAGCTTTTATTATTGGTTTTGGAGGCTATTCAATATTCAAAATTCCAATTGGTGCAGTACCAGACATCACCAATAACCAAGTACAAGTTATTACTACTTCTCGCAATTTATCTACACAAGATGTAGAACAATTTATTACATATCCTGTAGAATTAGAAATGGCCAATCTTCCTGGTGTAGAAGAAATAAGATCTATTTCTAAATTTGGTTTATCTGTGGTTACTGTTGTTTTTAATGACAATATGGGCACCTATTTACCCAGACAGTTAATAGCAGAAAAAATTAAACTTGCTGCAGAAAAAATTCCGCAAGAGTTTGGAACACCGCAAATGGGGCCAATTTCTACAGGATTAGGAGAAATTTACCAATACATTTTAGATGTTAAGCCTGAGTTTAAAAACAGGTATTCTATAATGGAGTTACGAACCATACAAGACTGGATTGTTAAAAGACAACTTTCTGGTATTCCTGGTGTGGTAGAGATTAATACTTGGGGAGGTTATTTAAAACAATATGAAGTTGCCATAAGTCCAGAAAAACTAACAGCTATGAAAATTAGTGTATCTGAAATATTAAATGCACTAGAAAAAAATAACAGTATTGCTGGTGGTGGTTACATAGAAAAAAATAGTCAAGCATATTTTGTTAGAGGAGAAGGCTTAATTACGTCATTAAGCGATTTAGAAAAAATTGTTGTAAAAAATAATGGAACACCAATCTATATAAAAGATATTGCAGAAGTAAGTTATGGCAAAGCAACTCGATTTGGAGCTATTACAGGAAATGGTGAAGGAGAAAAAGTTTTGGGACAAATTTTAATGCTAAAAGGTGGCGATTCTAATCAGATAATAAGTGACGTAAAAGCGCGAGTAGCAGAAATTCAAAAATCACTGCCAGAAGGTGTTTTTATAAACGGTTTCTTAGAACGCAGTGAACTTATAGCTAAAACTACCAGAACTATTTCAGAAAATCTTATTCTTGGGTCACTTATTGTAATTTTTGTTGTGGTTTTATTACTTGGTAATCTCAGGTCAGGTTTGGTTGTTGCCTCTGTAATTCCTTTAAGTTTACTATTTGCAATTTCTCTTATGTCTCTTTTTGGAGTAGATGCAAACCTAATGAGTTTAGGAGCAATAGATTTTGGTATAATTATAGATGGTGCTGTTATTATTGTTGAGTTTATCGCTTTTCAAATTACCAGACAGCGTAATAAAATAATAGGAATTTCTAAAAGTGAGAAACAAAAGGAAATGGATTTCATCACTGAAAAAAGTGCTACAAAAATGATGAATTCAGCCATTTTCGGACAACTCATAATTTTAATAGTTTTTATACCCATATTATCTTTAAGTAGTATTGAGGGCAAAATGTTTAGGCCAATGGCTCTTACTTTTAGTTTTGCTTTAATAGGTGCACTTATTCTTTGTTTAACATATATACCAGTAGTATCCTCATTATTTCTAAAACCGCAACAACAGAAAAAAAACAATATTACAACACGTATATTAAATTTTATTCATAAAATTTTCTCTCCAGCAATACATTGGGGTTTAACAAACAAGAAAATGGTTATTTCTTTAGCTACTATCTTGTTTTTGGTAAGCCTTGGACTATTTAGCAGAATGGGAGGAGAATTTGTACCAACATTAGATGAAGGAGATTTTGTGATTCAACCCGTATTAAAAACAGGCACTTCTTTAGATAAAACCATAAAAATTACGACTAAAATTGAAAAAACTCTTCTAGATAATTTCGAAGAAGTAGAACAAGTAATAAGTAGAATAGGTGCTGCAGAAGTACCAACAGACCCAATGTCTATGGAAGAAAGTGACGTAATTATTAAACTAAAACCAAAATCTAGTTGGGTTAATGCTAGCACTAAAAACCAATTAGCTAGTAAGTTTAAAGAGGCATTGTCTATCATACCAAATATGGAAGTTGAATTTACCCAACCAATTGAAATGAGATTTAATGAATTAATTACCGGTGTTAGAGCAGATGTAGCAATAAAGATATTTGGAGAAGACTTATCTATATTGGCACAAAAGGCAGACCAAGTAAAATTTTTAATTCAAGATATTGAAGGAGCATCAGATATAATTGTAGAAAAAGTAGAAGGTTTACCACAAATTAGTATTCTTTTTAATAGGCATAAAATTGCACGTTATGGATTAAACATTGCAGATATAAATAAAATAATATCTATGGGATTTGCTGGAGGCGAAGTTGGAAGTGTGTTTGAAGGAGAAAAACGCTTTGATGTAGTTGTACGATTTAACAAATCGCAACGTCAAAATATTTCTAATATTAAAAACTTACTTATAGATACTTTTAACGGAGAAAAAGTGCCTTTACATGAATTGGCAGAAGTAAGGTATACCAAAGGCCCTGCTAAAATTTCTAGAGACGATACAAAAAGAAGAATTGTTATTGGAATTAATGTTAGAGATAGAGACCTACAATCTGTTGTAGACGATGTAAAAAAAGTATTAACCAACAAACTAAATCTACCTGTAGGATACCGAATTTCTTATGGTGGGCAATTTGAAAATCTTCAAAATGCAAAAAACCGCTTACTGGTTGCTATACCAGTAGCTTTGTTATTAATATTTGTACTGTTATACTTTGCATTTAAATCCGTTAAAGAAGCGTTACTTGTATATTCTGCTATACCATTATCTGCTGTTGGTGGCATATTTTTATTGTGGCTTAGAGATTTACCTTTTAGTATTTCTGCTGGTGTTGGATTTATTGCCCTTTTTGGAATTGCTGTTTTAAATGGTATTGTACTTATAGAACATTTTAAAGAGTTAAAAAAAGAAGGCGTTTCAGATATTACTGAAAGAATCACAAGAGGAACTCTAGAACGTTTAAGGCCAGTTTTACTAACTGCTTCAGCTGCAGCATTAGGGTTTTTACCAATGGCCATTTCTACAAATGCAGGTGCAGAAGTACAAAGACCTTTAGCAACTGTAGTTATTGGTGGTCTTGTATCTGCTACTTTACTAACGTTAATTGTTTTACCTGCTCTATATGCTTGGTTCGAAGAACGAAAAAAAATAAAAGTAACTAAATTGAGTTTCATGCTTGTGTTTTTTACAATTGGAATTGCAAATACCAATGCACAAGAGAATTTAACATTGCAACAAACTTTAGAACTAGCTTTAGAAAATAATGCAAAACTAAAATCGGCAAAACTAAAAGTAGAAGAAAAGAAAGCCATAGTTACAAGTGCTTTTAATTTTGATAAAACTTCTGTTTATTACAGTTTCGATGAAAACAACTTGGCTATTAATGATTTGCCAATTCGTGTTTTTGGTGTAAGCCAAGATTTTAAGTTTCCTACAATATACTTTGCAGATAAAAAGATAAAAGAAAAAGAGATAAACTTAGAACAAGTTAATTTTAAAATAAAAGTTAACAACTTAAAAAAAGAAGTGTACTCTAAATATTATCAACTTCTTTATAATAGAAGAAAAGCAAAAACTTACCAATACTTAGATAGTTTATACCAAGATTTTGCAGAAAAGTCAGAAAAAAAATTCGAATACGGTGAAACTAACTACCTAGAAATGATAACTGCAAAATCTAAACAAAAAAAGATAGGAACTAAATTATTACAAGCAAAAAATGAGGTTGAATTAGCAAAAGAAGAATTAAAAAGCTTGGTACAAATAGAAAACTTTACCATAGCAGAAGTATCTCTAGAACAGATAGGTTTAGAGCGCTTCTCAACGCTAGATAATTTAGGAGTTGCATATTATGAAGAACTTTTAGACCTTCAAAATAGAAGAGTACAAAGAGAAAAACAAAGCCTATTGCCAGATGTTAATTTAGAGTATTTTCAAGGCACTAATAACCAACTAAATAATTCTCTTTATGGATTTAGAGTTGGATTAAAAATACCTCTTCTATTCTCTGGAAATAAGTCTAAAATAAAAGCTTCTAAAATTGTAACAGAAAGAATGATAGAAGAAAAACAACAATATACTCGCGTTTTAAACAGTAAGTATAAAGCATTACTTGCAACTTTAAAAAAATACGAAGCGGCTATTAGCTACTACAATTCGCAAGGTAAAATGCTAAAAAAAGAAATTATTACAACAGCTAATAAATCGTATGAAGAAGGAGAACTAGATTTTTTCCAATACATTCAGAGTTTAGAAGTCGCGCAAGAAATAGAACTAACATATATAGAAAATCTAAACAACTATAACCAAACTAGCATACAAATCAATCACCTTTTGATAAACCTAATATAATCATGAAAACTATCTACATAAGTCTTGTTTTTTTAGCACTTCTATCCTGTGGAAAAACTACAGAATTAGAAAAAATTGAGGCTATAAATCCGAATGAAATTGTTATACAAAAAGAGCAATTTAAAAGCGAAAATATGCAATTAGGAACGTTAAAAAAGCATTCTTTTTTATCGTCTTTAAAAACAACTGGAATAATAGATGTTCCACCAGATAGCAGAGCTATGGTTAGTTCTTTTGCAGGAGGATACATAAAAGAAATACCTTTACTAATTGGAGATAAAGTAAAAAAAGGCGAAGTTATTGCAACTTTAACCAATACTTCTTTTGTAGAATTACAGCAAGAATTTCTTGAGGTAGATGCACAATTAAAATACCTACAAAACGAATACAAAAGACAGCAAAAACTATTTGCCCAAAAAATAAGTTCCGAAAAAAAGTTTATAAAAGCAGAAAGCGATTATAAAAGTATGGTAGCTAAATATCAAGGTTTGGAAAAAAAACTTCGCATGATGAAAATTAACATTGTAGAAGTAAAAAAAGGAGTTATCTCAGAAACCATAGCATTACATGCCCCTATTAGTGGTTACGTAACAAAAATTTTTACAAATAAAGGAGCTTATGTTTCCGATCAAAACAATGTATTAGAAATTATAAATACCAATCATATTCATTTAGAGTTAAATGTTTTTGAAAAAGATATTTTACAGGTTAAAAAAGGACAAGAAATTACGTTTACAGTGCCAGAAGCATCAACTAAAATTTTTAAAGGAGAAGTATATTTAGTTGGTACCAATATCGAGGAAAACAGAACCGTTAAAGTTCACGGTCATGTAGAAGAAAAAGAACAAAACTTCTTGTCTGGTATGTTTGTAGAATCGAATATAATTTTTGAGAAGAAAGAAGCTTTAGCAGTTCCTAAGACTGCTCTAATAAATGATGGAGAGGTTGATTATATCTTAATTAAAAAAGAAGAAAAAGAAAAGAATTACATCTTTGTAAAACAACACATTACTATTGTAAATTCTGACGATACTCATGTACAAGTTAAAGAGCAAGAAGTATTAGCAGATAAAACAATACTAATTGCAGGAGGTTTTATGTTATAAATTCGAATTACATTTCGTTTTTACATATTTTTACACAAAAGTTATATACCAATGAAAAAAACAATTTTTACCATTATTCTTCTTACCGTTTTGTCTGTTAAAGGGCAGAACTCCGATAAGCAATACCTTCAAGACATAGATAAAAAACACGAACTAAGACTAGATGCTTTTAGCCTCATTGTTTTTTCATCTTTTGATGTAACCTATGAAAGATTATTAAATAAAGATACTTCTTTGGGAGTTTCTGTTTTTTACAATTTTAATGATATTTCTTCAGACGTTTATTTTCCTAAAACCTTTTCAATTACGCCTTTTTATCGTTGGTTTTTTTCCGATACAAGATATGCTAGAGGTTTTTTTGTAGAGGGTTTTGGAATGCTAAATACGTTTGAAGATGAGGTGTATTTTTTTAATTCAAATAATTTTGATGTAGAAAGAGAAACCAATTTTGCTCTTGGAGTTTCTGTAGGTGGTAAATTTGTAATTCGAAGTGGGTTTACAGCAGAGATTTTTATTGGTGTAGGTAGAAACTTATTCAATGGTGATGCAGATAATTTTATAGATAATGAACTAGTTTCTAGAGGTGGAATTTCTTTAGGATATCGTTTTTAAATTTTTCATACTTTTAAAGTAACTATTCATAGAAAAAGAAATGAGAAAATGGATGTTTATCGTTTTTGTACTACTTGTTTGCTCCTTACAAGCACAACAAGAATTAAAGCTAGATATTGCTGATGGTATAGGAATGAAAACCATTGATATTTCTTACGAAAAATTTGTGTCTGAAGATACCTCTTTAGGCTTGTCTGTGCTATTTAATCTTAATGACGAAACAACAGATTTTCAGTATAATGAAAACTTTATGTTAACGCCTTATGTGCGTCATTTCTTTACTACAGAATACCAATGGAACTTTTTTGGTGAATTATTTTTAGGTATAAATTCTGGTAAAGAAGAGTCTATAGCAGATTCTGAAAATTTTGATTTAGACTATACAGATGCTGCTTTAGGTGTAGCCTTTGGGCTTAAATACGTATCTAATGGAGGTTTTGTAATTGACATACATGCAGGTGCTGGTAGAAATTTCTTTAGCGATATTTCTCCTGCTATTGTTCCTAGAGTTGGTGTAAATGTTGGCTGGAGCTTCTAAACTATTTGTTTTTTAGCGGCTTACATGATAAAAATCATACCAAAGAAATATAAAAGCGTGTAATTTAGAAGAACTAAATTCTACGTTATGGATACAACTGTTTTCTTATTAAAATTTTGGGGCTGGTACTGTGTAGTTTTCTTTTTTATTTTAAGTTTTAACCCAAAACGTATCAAACAAATTGTTGAGGATTTGCAAGATTAAAAATTTACCATTCTTGTATCTTTTTTGGCAATTATTATTGGTTTACTTAATATACTTGTTCACAATATTTGGGAACCTAACATTAGTATTGTTGTTACTTTATTTGGTTGGTTAGCTTTATTAAAAGGGATGATGTTATTTACCTTTCCAAAAACAACCACTAAAAAAATTACCAAGCTTAACATTAAATTTGTACAAGCTATGTATATTTTAATCTTTTTCTTAGGTATATTTCTTTTAAATGAAGCTTATGGTGTGGTTCCTTTCTAAAAGAAAAACGGAATAACAAATTGGTAGAATAGTAGCAGTAAAATTACAGCAATACAATTTAAAATTACACCTGCCTTAACCATTTGGTTTACTTTTACATAACCGCTTGCAAATACAATTGCATTTGGTGGTGTTGCCATAGGTAACATAAATGCGCAACTACTGGCCATAGTTACTGGTATTAATACATATAACATAGGAATTTCTAAACCTATAGCTATTCCTGCTACAACAGGCGCTAAAACAGCTACCAAAGCAACATTACTCATCAATTCTGTCATAAATAACATAAATATCACTAAAAATGCAACTGTTAAAAAAACAGGAAAGTTTCCGTTTTTTATGGTTTCTGTGATTACATCTACCAAACCAGATGATGCCATGCCTTTTGCCAATGCCAAACCACCTCCAAAAAGCAATAAAATACCCCAAGCTAACTTACTAGTGTCTTTCCAATGTAGAATAAAAGTACTTGATTTTATTTCTAAAGGAAACGCAAATAATGCAATTGCTCCAAAAATACTAATAATGGTATCTGTTAGTCTTAACTCTGGAAATATAGAATTAAGAATTGTTCTTGTAACCCATAAAAAAACAGTGACGCCAAATATTACTAGAACCATCTTTTCTTCCTTAGAAACTGCTCCTAATTTTTTTAATTCTGATTGAATAAGATTGGTAGAAGTTGCAAACTGAATATCGTTACAAGGAAACATCCATTTTACCAAAACCAGATAACAAAAGGAGACCATTACAATAGAAAATGGCAACCCCATACTCATCCATCTAACAAAGGAAATCTCTGTTTGATATTCATTTTCTAGCAACCCAATTAAAACGGAATTTGGTGGTGTTCCTATAACTGTTGCTATTCCTCCTGCATTAGCTGCAAAAGCAATACCAAGCATAACACTTAACGCGAAATTTTTATCTTTTTTTGTAAACCCATCTTCATCATCTATTAATAATTTTATCACAGAAATGGCAATGGGTAACATGACAACTGTACTTGCTGTATTGCTAATCCACATACTCATAAATGCAGTTGCAATCATAAAACCAAGCACCACTTTATTGGGCGTAGTTCCCGTAAAATTTATTATGGTTAGTGCTATTCGTTTATGAAGGTTTACCTTCTCTAGTGCTAACGCCAAAACAAATCCTCCAAAAAATAAAAAGATAATGGGACTTCCGTAGTTTGCACCCACGTCTGATGGCGTCATAATGCCAAGTAATGGAAAAAGTAAAATAGGCAATAATGCTGTAACTGCGATGTGAACAGCTTCTGTAATCCACCAAATAACCATCCAAAGTGCAACAGCAATTACTTTATCTCCCAATTCGGAAACCAAATTTGTAGGAAAACTTAGTACTGCAAAGAATAAAAGCGGACCAAGTATTAGACCTATTTTTTTGGAGATTTGCATGTAATAATTTTCTTCTAAAATAAAAAAACCTCTCTAAAAAGAGAGGTTTTTTATCTAGATTTACTTTATTCTAGTATCTGTAATGCTCAGGTTTAAATGGTCCTTCTACAGTTACACCAATATATTCTGCTTGATCGTTTCTTAACTCTGTTAATTCTACACCAATCTTCTCTAAGTGTAGTTTTGCTACTTTTTCATCTAAATGCTTTGGCAACATATATACTTTGTTCTCGTATTTATCTGCATTATTCCAAAGTTCCATTTGGGCCAAAGTCTGGTTTGTAAATGAATTAGACATCACAAAACTTGGATGACCTGTTGCACAACCTAAGTTTACCAAACGACCTTCTGCTAATAAGATAATATCATTTCCGTTGATGTTATACTTATCAACCTGAGGTTTAATTTCTATCTTTTCACTATTTGCATTTAACCAAGCCACGTCAATTTCATTATCAAAATGGCCTATGTTACAAACAATAGTTTTGTCTTTCATCATTTCAAAATGCTCTCCTCTTACAATATCTTTATTCCCTGTTGTAGTAATTACGATATCTGCAGTGCTTAAAATAGTTTCTAAGCGCTTTACTTCAAAACCATCCATTGCAGCTTGTAAAGCACAAATAGGGTCTATTTCTGTAACAGTTACAATAGATCCTGCTCCTTTAAAAGATGCAGCTGTTCCTTTACCAACATCTCCATAGCCACAAACTACAACACGTTTACCTGCCAACATTACATCTGTAGCTCTACGAATTGCATCTACAGCAGATTCTCTACAACCGTATTTATTGTCGAACTTAGACTTAGTAACAGAGTCATTAATATTAATAGCAGGCATTGGAAGTGTACCTTTTTTAACACGTTCGTACAATCTATGCACTCCTGTAGTAGTTTCTTCAGAAAGACCGTTAATTCCTTCTGCTAATTCAGGATATTTATCTAAAACCATGTTTGTTAAATCTCCACCATCATCTAAAATCATGTTTAGTGGTTTTCTTTCTTCTCCAAAAAATAAGGTTTGCTCTATACACCAATCAAACTCTTCTTCTGTCATTCCTTTCCATGCATAAACTGCAGTTCCGTTTGCAGCAACAGCAGCAGCAGCTTGGTCTTGGGTAGAAAATATGTTACAAGAACTCCACGTTACTTCTGCACCTAATGCCTGTAAAGTTTCAATTAATACCGCAGTTTGAATGGTCATGTGTAAACAACCTGCAATTCTTGCGCCTTTTAACGGTTGACTTTCTCCATATTCTTCTCTTAAGCTCATTAAACCTGGCATTTCTGCTTCTGCTAGTTCAATTTCTTTTCTTCCCCACTCTGCTAAGGAAATATCTTTTACTTTAAAAGGTGTGTAAGCTGTTTTTGTGCTCATATTATGTATCTTTATATCAAATTTTTTGCGAGCAGCAAAGGTACAACATCAATTTTAAAAAACTATGGCGCTTTATAAAAGTTTAACGGTTAACGAAACTACTAACGTACTCATTTGGAAGATAGAAGAGTCTATAAACGAGTTACATGAGGGAATTACGCTTTCTAAAAATAGCGAAAATCGTTTGCTCTCTATGAAATCTGAAATTCATCAAAAAGGATTTCTTTCTATTCGCCATTTATTAGCGATAGCTAATCTTTCAGATAGTGATTTAGTGTATGATGAATTTGGAAAACCACACCTTAAAGATGGTCGCTTCATTTCGATAACGCATTCGTTTCAATTTACAGGTATTATTATTTCTTCTGACTGTAAAGTTGGAATTGATATTGAAAAACAAAGAGAAAAAATCTTAAGAATAGCACATAAATTTACTCCGTTACAAGAATACAGAACCATAGCTAATACAGATGCCTTAATTAGAAAACTTACGATTGTTTGGGGAGCAAAAGAAAGCCTATACAAAGTTTATGGTAAAAAGCAATTGCTTTTTTTGAGAGATATATTTATTGCCGATTTTAGACTAACAGATGGTAAAACTACAGGAGACATACGTTTTGATGGTGAAGAAGAAACCTATTGTATAAATTATTTAGAATTTGAAGATTTTACTTGCGTTTTTGCGTATTAATTAAATACAAATGAAAGATTTAAAAATTGGTGCTTTAGTAATTACTAAAAAGGCACTTTCATTAATTTTACTTTCCTTATTTATAGATGGAATAATCTTTGGTGCTTTTGTTGCTTCCAATCTATTGTATGGAAGATCCATAAACATAATAGCATTACTTGTTCTTTTATTGATGCCATTTATCATTTTATATAAACCTATTTCTAAGAATATTCATGAAACCAACTAAGGTAAAATAGATGACCGAATTCCTAGACTTTTTTATAGAAGCTTACAAAAACACTTCTACTTTATTTATCATTTTAGAAGGTATTGCTTTTATTTTTGGAATTGCCAGTGTTTGGTATGCCAAAAAAGAAAATATTTTAGTGTATCCAACAGGATTAGTTGCTACTATTATAACCGTTTATCTACTTTACCAAGCTGGATATTTTGGAGATATGATGATGAACTTCTACTACTCTGTAATGAGCATTTATGGCTGGTGGAATTGGAGTAGAAAGAAAGGAGATAAATATGTAATTCCAATTTCTAGAACAAACGCAAAAGAAAAACTTATTGGTACATTTCTAGTAATTCTAACCATGATTATAACCTATGGTGTTTATACCTATTTTGGAACTGAAATAGCAACAGAAAATTACATAGATATTTTTACTTCAGGTATTTTCTTTACAGCGATGTACTTTATGGCAAATAAGAAAATTGAAAATTGGACACTTTGGATTTTTGCAGATATCATAACAGTTCCTCTATACGCATATCGTGGCTTAGGAATGTTATCTTTGCAGTACCTTATCTTTACAATATTAGCCATACAAGGTTATTTATCATGGAAAAAAAGCTTGAACAAGACCCAATCAACTTAGTAAAAGTTGTACTTTTTGGTCCAGAATCTTCTGGAAAAACTACGTTATCCAGACAATTGGCAAGATTTTACAATACAGTTTGGGTACCTGAATATGCAAGAAATTACCTTCAAGAAAAGTGGAATATAGAACGTAAAACTTGTGAACAAAAAGACATGATGCCAATTGCATACGGACAAATGGAATTAGAAAATAAGTTAGCTAAAAAAGCAGATAGGATTCTTATTTGCGATACAGATTTGCTTGAAACAAAAGTATATTCGCAAGAATTTTACAATGGTTTTGTAGATGAAGATCTACACAAAGCTACTTTAAAAAACGAATACGATTTGTACTTACTAACCTACATAGATACACCTTGGGAAGAAGACGATTTAAGAGATAGACCAGAACAACGTTTAGAAATGTTTACTGCTTTTGAAAAAGCTTTAATAGAAAACAAAAAAAACTATATTGTATTAAAAGGAGATAAGAAAATTCGTCTTAAAACTGCAACTGCAGCAATTAATGCAATTCTAGTAGAGAAAAAGCATTTATATTCTTATTCACAATAATAAAATATTTTGAACAGTAAAGTAGTGCAATCTGAGTTTCAATTTAAAGCCATACGCAGTTCAGGCGCTGGTGGTCAACATGTAAATAAAGTGTCTTCTAAAATAGAATTAACTTTTGACTTGGAGAACTCTAGTGCTTTATCAGAACAAGAAAAAGAGCTGTTAAAACAAAAACTGAAATCGAAATTAAGTAATGCAAACATCTTAACTATTTATTGCGAACAAACACGATCGCAACATAAAAACAAAGAAATTGCAATAAAGAAATGTGTTTCACTTTTAAAAGAAAATCTTAAAAAACCAAAAAAGAGAAAGCCAACAAAACCCACCAAATCTGCCGTAAAAAAAAGATTAGAAACTAAACAAAAACAGTCTCTTAAAAAAGAACTAAGAAAAAAGCCTAAACTTTAAAGCTTTTATTTTAGTTTTCGATTAAAATTTTGCTTTATCTTTGCACCGTTCTCATAAAGGGGTGCCTTTTTTGAATTATGAATGAAAAATTCGTAGTCATAATGAAATTCAGGCTGAGATCATACCCAATGAACCTAGAACAGGTAATGCTGTTTAGGGATTGTGAATGTTTTACATTCTTTTATTAACTAATTATTCAAAAAATAACAACAAGAATAATTACCTCTTTTTATTCGTTTTAATTTATTTAAAATGAAAAAAATATTCTTTTTTTTAACACTTTTTGTAGGGCTTCAAAGTTTTGCCCAACAATTTACGATTACTGGGAAAGTTGCTAATGAAAACAAAGAAGCATTGCCAAATGCAAGTATTTTAGTTAAAGAAACTAAAATAGGAACCTCCACCAATTTTGATGGTAAATTTAGTATCAAACTTACCAAAGGAACGTATACCTTAGTATTTTCTTATTTAGGATACAACTCCGTTACTAAAGTTATTACGATTACTAAAAACGAAGATTTGTCTATTACTTTATCGCCAAACAACACCATGTTAGATGAAGTATTAGTATCTGCTGTTCGTGTAAATGCAGACATACCTGTAACTTTTTCTAATTTATCTAAAAAAGAAATAGCCAAAAGAAATTTAGGGCAAGACATTCCAATCTTAATGAATTATTTACCAAACGTTGTTTCTTCTTCAGATGCAGGTGCAGGAATTGGGTATACATACATGAATGTTCGTGGTTCTAATAGCGAACGTATTAATGTAACCATTAACGGTATACCTTATAATGATGCAGAAAGCCAAGGAACATTTTGGGTAAATTTAGGCGATTTTGCTTCTTCTACAGAAAGTTTGCAATTGCAGAGAGGTGTAGGAACCTCTACAAATGGAGCAGCAGCTTTTGGTGCCAGTTTAAACATTTTAACAGATGCTGTTTCTGAAGAAAGTTATGGAGAAATTGCAAACTCTTTTGGTTCTTTTGGCACCAGAAAACATACCATAAAATTTAGTACCGGAAAAATAAACGATCGTATAGAAATTGCAGGAAGATTATCTAATATTTATTCTGATGGTTATGTAGATAGAGCCTTTGCAGATTTAAAATCGTATTTCTTACAAGCAACTTACTCTGATGATAATACCCTTATTAAAGCCATAACTTTTGGAGGAAAAGAAAGAACCTATCAAGCATGGTTTGGCCTTACTGCAGAACAATTAGAAGAAGACAGAAGACAAAATCCGTATACGTATGATAATGAAGTTGACGATTACCAACAAGATCATTTTCAATTTCATTGGAACGAACAATGGTCTGAAAAATGGTCTACAAATCTTGGGTTAAATTATACAAAAGGAGCTGGTTTTTTCGAACAATTTGGTGAAGAAGAAGATGCTGCAGATTTTGCAAACCTAATAGAAGACGAAAGCGATGTTATAGTTAGAAGATGGTTAGATAACAACTTTTATGTGGTTAATTTTAATGCAAATTACCAAAACGAAAATATAAATTTTATAACTGGAATATCATATTCTAATTATACTGGAGATCATTTTGGTGAAGTAATATGGGGGTCTAATTTAGCACCAAACGTCTCAATACGTGACCGTTATTACTTTTCTGATGCTACCAAAAACGATTTTTCCATTTTTGCAAAAGCTAATTTTTCACTTTCAGAAAATTTATCTGCCTATGCAGACTTACAAGGGCGTTTTATAAGTTACCAAACAGAAGGTATTACTAATGATATTGTACCAATTAATGTAGATAGAAATTTTAACTTTTTTAATCCGAAGTTTGGTCTAACCTACGAATTAAATACGTCAAATAATTTATATGCATCTTTTGCAATTGCCAATAGAGAGCCAAATAGAAACGATTTTGAAAATGGTGTTAACGATTACGAAACGCTTCAAGATTTAGAAGTTGGTTGGAGGTTTAAATCTGAAAACGTAAAATTAAATACTAACATCTATTACATGAACTACAAAAATCAATTAGTACTAACTGGTGCAATAGATGATGTTGGGCAACCAATTAGAGCAACTTCTGGAAGTAGTTATCGTTTAGGTTTAGAGCTAGATGCAGAAATTACACTTTCTAATAAATTTATGTTAAGACCAAATGCATCCTTTAGTCAAAATAAAAATAGAGACTTTTTTATTACAAGAGATGGTATAGAAGAACCACAAGCTTTAGGCAATACCAATTTATCTTTTTCTCCAAATGTTGTTATAGGAAACATGTTTGTATATAATGCAAGTAATAATTTACAATTTACATTCTTGTCTAAATATGTTGGCGAGCAGTTTATGAGCAATTTTAGTAGTGCAATTTCTACTACCGATGTTTTAGATAGTTTTTTTATAAACGATTTAAATATTGTCTATCAAATTAAACCAAAAAATATCTTTACATCGATTACATTTACTGCGCTTGTGAATAATATTTTTAATGTTGAATATGTAGATAGGGGGTACTACTTTACTTTTATTGATGATTACTCTAATCCAGGTACAGAAGTTACTGTTGATGGTGCAGGATATTACCCACAAGCTACGAGAAACTTCTTAATAGGTGCTACGCTACGATTTTAAATAGTTCTATTTTGTTAAGTTTTTGGTAAAATTTAAGCATTTTTGATGCATTTTCAATTAAAAAGGGCTGTTTTTTTGAATAAAACAGCCTTTTTTTGTAATATTGCAAGAATGATATTTCTTACGTTTTACAATAATTTTTTTTCTAGAATATTTAGTATTGATTTTGCTTTCTTAAAAAATCAATATTCTAGTTCTATTCTTCAAGTTTTCTAGTTCTACGAACTAACTCTTTGTAAAACAAAAACACCTCATTATACAACAAATCTAGTGCTACTAGCACCTAAAAATTTATACTTATGAAACTGATACAAGTTAAAAGACAAACCAAACAACAAAAATACTACTCTTCTGCCATGGGAATGTTAAATTCTAGAGTTACCTACATTAAAAAATACGTGCTAGGTATACCAGTAGAAACATTGCACGAATATAGAGAAACATATTACGGAGAAATTAAAGATTGTGAAGATTGTAATCTATTCATATAACCCCCAAACCTTATACTTTTAAAACATGAGACAGTTAAAAATAACAAAACAAGTTACCAATAGAGATACAAAATCATTAGAAAAGTATTTTCAAGAAATTAGCAAGTTAGACATGATTACTGCTGATGAAGAAGTAGAACTTGCCCAAAAAATTAAAAAAGGAGACCAAAGAGCATTAGACAAATTGGTTAGAGCAAACTTGCGTTTTGTTGTCTCAGTTGCTAAACAATATCAAAACCAAGGATTAAAATTATCCGATTTAATTAATGAAGGTAACTTAGGATTAGTTAAAGCTGCTAAACGTTTTGATGAAACTAGAGGATTTAAATTTATTTCTTATGCAGTTTGGTGGATTAGGCAATCTATTTTACAAGCTCTTGCAGAACAATCTAGAATTGTTAGACTTCCATTAAATAAAATAGGTACCATAAGTAAGATTAATAAAATTTACTCGCATTTAGAACAACAAAACGAGCGTATGCCAAGTGCTGCTGAGATAGCAAAGGCATTAGACATGACAGTTAGTGATGTAGAATTAAGTTTAAAAAATTCTGGTAGACATATTTCTATGGATGCACCTTTTAAAGAAGGTGAAGATTCTAATTTATATAACGTTGTTAGTTATAAAGATTCTCCAAAACCAGATAAAGAACTTATGCAACAATCTTTAACCACAGAGATTAATAGAGCTCTTGAGCAATTAACTCATAAAGAAGCAAAAGTTATTAAAATGTACTATGGTATAGATTGCAAATCTCCATATAGTTTGGCAGAAATTGGAGAAACATTTAATTTAACTAGAGAAAGAGTAAGACAAGTAAAACAAAAAGCAATTAGAAGATTGCAAACTAAAACTAAAACAGAAGCGTTGCGTTTGTATTTGGGCTAGTCTTTCTGTAAATTATATTTGTCTATAAACTCCTCTAGAGTTAAAGCGTTTGTTACTTTAAAATCACCTATTTGTGTTCTTCTTAAAGCAGAAAGATGTGCGCCAGAGTTAAGTGCTTTACCAAAGTCGTATGCTAAAGATCTTATATAAGTGCCTTTGCTACAAGTAACTTTAAAATCTACTTTTGGAAAATCGTTTGTATTGGTAATTTCAAAATCAAAGATTTCTATTTCTCTAGATTTTATTTCTGTCTGCTCTCCTTTTCTTGCAATTTCATATAAACGTTTGCCCTCTTTTTTTATAGCTGAAAAAATAGGGGGCTTTTGTTGAATTTTACCAATAAACTTAGGTATCGTTTTCTTTATTAATTCGTTATTTATATGGTCTGTAGCATACGTTTTATCTACTTCTGTTTCTAAATCGTAACTAGGAGTAGTTGCTCCTAAAGTAAAAGTACCTGTATACTTTTTCACTTGACCTTGATACTTTGCAATTTCTTTAGTTTGTTTTCCTGTGCATATTATTAAAAGACCAGTTGCTAGAGGATCTAGTGTTCCTGCATGACCAACCTTAATCTTTTTTATTTTAAACTTTTGTTTAATATGCCATCGCAATTTATTTACAACTTGAAAAGATGTCCAATGCAAAGGTTTGTCTATTAATAAAACTTGCCCATTCTTAAATTCTTCTAATATCATTAAATTAATTTAAAACAGAATATGTAATGGCAATAATACCAACAATAGTACAGTATATAGAAAAGTAAGAAAGTTTGCTCTTTTTAACAAGAGCTATCATCCATTTACAAGCTAAAAGACCTGCTATGAAAGCTGCAATAAAGCCTACCGTTAATGGTAGTATTTCTGAAGATTGAAAATTTATATCTCCACCTAAAATATCTTTACCAATCTTTCCAAAAATTAAAGGAACTACCATAAGGAAAGAAAATCTTGCAGCCTTAGTTCTATCTACACCTAACAAAACAGAGGTAGAAATAGTAGCACCAGATCTAGAAATACCTGGCAACATTGCTATAGCTTGAGAAACTCCAATAATTACTGCACTTAAAAAAGTTACATTTTTATCTGTTTTTTTAGCTTTATCTGCTAACAATAAAAGAATTGCAGTTACAAGTAACATACATCCTACAAAAAATATTTTCCCTCCAAATAAAGCTGCCAATTGCTCTTCAAATAATAAGCCTACAAAAACAGCTGGAAACATAGAGATTAGTATTTTTAATGAAAACTGAAACTCCTCATTCCACTTAAATTGAAATAAACCTTTGATAATGGTAAGTATCTCTTTTCTAAAAATAACAATGGTACTTAAAGCTGTTGCAAAGTGCAAAACCACTGTAAAAGTTAAACTTTCTTCAGGGATAGAATTGTCTCCTAAGATTGCTTTGGTTAATTCTAAATGCCCACTAGAAGATACAGGTAAAAATTCTGTAAGGCCTTGAACTATTCCAAGAACTATAGCTTCTATAATACTCATGGCCTATTTTTTAGGACTAGCAAGAATTGCATATATTTCTATAGCTAAACCTATTATTACTAACGTTGGTGCTAATCGTATTCTTCTCCAATTATATATTTCTTCATTAAACACTTCTGGATTATCACTTCCACCACCAGACATTAATATAAATCCAAGCGTTATAAATGCAATCCCAATTAGCATGATTATATAATTTCTTTTTCCGAATAAAAAAGTTGGTTTATTTAGTTTGTCTGTTTTCATTATTCTAATAATAAAGTTGATCTGTTTTAAGATTTAAAAATCTTTGTGTAGCAAAATAAGTGCTTAACCAAGTTATTAAAAAGGCTAAAACGATAATGCTACCTGCAATATAGCCTAAAGTTACGTAATCTTGTGTTAACTGTAAGCTTGGAGCACAATTGTTTAAGTAAAAAATAACACTTGCTAAGCCTATTAGCGCTATGAGTGCACCTAAAAGACCTAGTTTAATACTTCTTAATATAAATGGTTTTCTAATAAAGCTTTTGGTAGCACCAACCATTTGCATGGTTTTAATATTAAAACGTTTTGCATAAATCGCTAAACGAATTGAACTATTGATAAGTATAATTGCTATAACACTAAAAAAACCACTAACAATTAATAACCAAAAACTTACTCTCTGAATATTTTTTGTAAGTAAATTGATTAAAGGTTTATCATAAGAAACATCTGCTACAAATAAGTTTTTAGAGAACTGTTGCTCTAAGGTTAGCATTTTCTCTGGCGTTACAGCTTCTGCTTTTAAGTAAATATCTATTCCGTTTTTTAAAGGATTGGTTCCTAAAAAAGCTAAAAAATCTTCTCCAATTTCTTTGCTATATTTTTCTGCAGCTTCTTCTTTACTTGTAAAAACCACAGATTTTACATAAGGTTCTTCTTTAAGATAGTTTTGAAAGCTAGAAATCTGTTTTTCTGATACACTTTCTTTTAAAAATAATGTAATTGCAACTTGCTCTTTAACCTGATCTGCAATTATTTTAGACTTTAATACTACCAGTCCTAAAACACCAATCATAAATAAAACCAGTGCTATACTTACTACAACAGAAATGTAGGATGTAGCAAGTCTTCTTTTATTATATGAATCGAAGTTTTTAGACATTAATTAATTTCTTGACATAACTCAATTAGTACCCCATTTGTTGTTTTTGGATGTAAAAAAACTACTAATTTATTATCTGCACCTTTTTTTGGTGTTTCATTTAAGATAGTAAAACCTTCTTTTTTAAGCCTTTTTATTTCTGCTTTTATATCATCTACAGCAAAAGCAATATGATGAATACCTTCTCCTTTTTTTTCTATAAATTTTGCAATAGGACTATCTGATTTTGTTGCTTCTAATAGCTCTATTTTATTAGGCCCAGACTTAAAAAAAGAAGTTTTAACACCTTCTGTAAGAACTTCTTCTACCTTGTAATGAGGTTTACCAAAAAGTCCTGCAAATAGTTGGTTAGATTTTTCTAAATCTTTTACAGCTATTCCTATATGTTCAATTTTTTTCATGGTGTAAAAATAAAAAACCAGCAAAGAAATCTTTACTGGTTTTTAATATTTTATTGATTTTTATTACTTGGCATTAATTACTAAGTTATCTAATTCGTATGTTCCGTCAAAAGCAGTATCACCACTTCCTACATATTTAAATGCAATATAAGCAGTGCCTGAGTATGCAGATAAATCTACAAAGCCAGAAGACACCCAATTTCTAAAGTTTTCTGAGTTTTCTACAATTCTTCCTGGCAAAGGTAACCAAGTTGCAGAGGTAATAGAGCCTGTAGAGCCATCCCAATCTGTAGAAATTAATACTTCTAAAGTACTTCCATCTGAAAAACTATTAGAAGTTTCAAAAGACAAGAATTCTTGTGCTGTAGCATCTAGGTCTATACCTTCTGTAATTAACCAAGATATAGTACTTGCATCTCCAGATCTAAAAGATCCAATTCTTGCAGCTCTACTATCTGAATTTGTATCATTATACGATTCCCAAGATTCAGAACCTGCTTCTCTATAGTTAGTCCAACCAGCTATGCTTATGCTGCCTGATGTATTTTCGAAATCTTGTTCAAATACAGGTGGAAATTCTGAAATATCTAGTGGCTCACATATTGGTCCTGTCATATTAACATCTGTAATGTTGTTTAATACTAAAACTAATTGGCTTCCATCAAACGTTTTATTAACAACACCTCCAATAGTACCACCCCCTGAAGGGATTACAGCAAAAGCAAAATCTGCAAAGGTGCTTGTCTCTAAAGTAAAAGAGCTAAACCCAAAACCTTCACAGCTTTGTATTGTTCTTTGTGTATCGAAACTATCGTTTGGATCTACATATGTTTTCCCTTGAATGTTTGCTGGGAAATGTGCGTTTTGAATTTCTATAAACATTCCTATATGGTTAGAAGAAATTGCAGAAATTGGTAATTGTAAAGGTACAATTGTTTCTGTTGTTGCCGAACGAAACATTTTTTCTTGAATTTGATTAACTGTTAAGTTTTCTACCTCATCTCCTTCAGGATTTGGCAAACCACCTATTGCAATAACACCATCTCCTGATCTAGTTTCGCCAATGTATAAGTCTCTAAGAAGTATAAACACTTCTCTACCAACATTAAATTTATTGTATGTGTCATTTAAGTCTAAGACTACTTTTATAGCATCTGTAGGATTTTCTGGACTATCTTGTAAGAAAACCTCTCTAAAAAAGTTTCCTGTTCCATCAGAAGAAGAAACAAAACCTCTAACAACAATATCTGAAGTTATCTGAACTGTTTGTCCGTCTATGAAAAGGTCTTTTAAATTACTAATACTAATTTCTTGTAAACTACCTGCATTAAGATCTTGTTTAATCTGTTCTACTGCAGCATTTTCTTCAGAACCAAGAGCTTGTGGAACCGAAAAGTCTCCATCTTCTACACATGAGGTAAAAGATATACTTGCCATAAGAGCAAGAAATACTATGATTATTTTTTGTGTTTTCATATCTATTTTAATGTTTTATTAGAAGCTTAAATTAACGTTTATGAAGTAGGTTGTTCCCCTACCAAACCAATATCTATTCCCAAAAACTGGATTATCTAGCGCTTTATCATCTCTTAACTGTCTAAAGTTTGCATTTCTTCCTTGCTCAAATCCTCCAGATTTAAATCTTTGGTTTAATAAATTATTTACAGTTGCGAATAAGCTTATGAACTTATCTCCAATTTTCCAAGATTTACCTCCCATAAGATTCACTATCATATAATCGTCAAATCTTTCTTGTTGTAATAAATCTCTTGCTAATTCTGGATCGTAATCTGCAAAAGGTAACCCATCTTGATCTTCATAAAAATTAGCTGATCTTGTAAGTGGTGCCACATCTACATAAATATTAGAGAAAAAGTTTGTAGTTGCACCAAACCACCAATAATCTGGATCTCTGTATTCGAAGCCAACTGAATATGCATTTTGAGGTCCAGAAGCAACTCTGTAATTTTTTAGGTTAGATACATAATCTTTCGATCTAAAATCTGCATCAAAACCACCGTTATTAGCAACATCAGAAGTTAAATATAAATCTGGGTTATTGGTAAAAATATACTCTCCTATAGATGCTGCTCCTTTAAGTTTTATTGTTGGCGTAACTTGTGCTTCTATTCCGATTTCTGCACCAATATGTCTTCTTTCTATATTTGATAGCACTTCTTGTACGAATGCTGTGTTATCTCCTCCTACACCATCTGCGAAATAAAATGATATTTCTGTAGCATCTGAAATACCTGTATAGTAACCCGTTATTCTTGAGGTTATTATTGGACTTCTTAAAATGTAACTTAAGTCTGCTGTTAAAATTTTCTCACTTTGTAGGTCATCAACAACATTATTGTTTTCTCTTGAGTTAGAGAAAGAGTTTCTTATTGTTGGTGCTTGCGATAAATAAGCTGCATTTGCACTAATTAAGTGACGTCCTGTAATTTTGTACGTTGCACCACCCTTAACACCATAGTTTGTGAAATCTAACTTTTCTGACAAACCTAATGAATTGTCTTGAAACCTTCCGTTTTGATACAGCCCTTCTCTTTGATGTGTTGTTCTAGAAACATCAAAAGCAGCAAAGAAATCTACCTTATTGTACTTGAATTGTGCTTGTGCAAAGGCATTGATAAAATCTGAATTTAGATTAAAATTGTATCGAAACATATCTCCTTGGCCAACTACTCTGTTTGGCGATAGTAAGTTATTCTGCTGTCTATCTGGAGTATCTGCAAATGGATTAACATCTAGATATCCATTACCTCCTAACAAATCAATAACTTCTGCAAAATTATGAGAACGCAGTGCTCTATATTCAACTTTTGCATTTAGAGTGATGTTATTGTTAATTTCTGCTGTAAGTATAGAGTTAAAACTTAGCTGTTTATCGTCATTTCTATCTTCGTAAAGAACGTATGCATTATTTAAACCACTATTTGCATTGTTTATGTTTGCATCAAAAATACGATCCCAATCTACTTGACCACCAGCCATAAAACGTTCTCTAGCTTGATAAGCTCCTGCTAAATCTCCATCTCTTTCATAAAAGCTAGGTAAGTATTGGTAATAAATAGGACTTGGGTTTGCGCCACCATTAAAATCTATTCTACTGTTACCAATTCTACCAAATTGATATCCAATATTAGTATTTAAACGAACTCTATCGTTAATATCCCAATAATGGTTAAGCATTATAATAGGTTCTACTACCTCTTTTATTCTTGAGTTAATTCGTTCTCCATTTAAATATCCCCAATATTCATTGTAACGTATGCCTTTTAAGTCTATAACCTCTTCTGTACTTGGGGCAGATTTACCTCTTCTATTAGGAGCAAATATTGCAGTTAAACTAACACTATGACTATCGTTTATTTTCTTTTCTGCAGCACCAAAAAAGGAATAGGCATTATAGCTTGTCCCATCATTAAAACCTTCTGCACCTGCTCTTCTACTAGCAGAAAAAGTATATGCCCAACCACCTTCTAACAAACCTGAAGAATGGGTAGCCATTGCTCTATGAACATAACTTCTGTTAGAAGAAGAATAAGAAATTCTAGTACCTGGCCTTTGTTGTGAAGCTCTTGTATTAATGTTTGTAGATCCTAAAACGCCACCAAAAGTAAAGTTAGATGGATTTAGACCATTACTAAATTCCTGATTTCGTAAGACATCATTTAAACCTCCCCAATTACTCCATTGTGCTCTTCCATCAAATAGCTTATTCATCTCTAAACCATTTATTAAAACTTTACCATGCCTAGAATCAAGCCCTTTAATTCTAAAAAAAGAAGAACTAAATTCAAACGCTGCTGCTCTTAGATAAACATCTCTAGTTGCTTGTAAAAGCCCTGCAATATTATCTGCTGCACTAGCATCGTCGTTTAATTCATCGTCTGTTATGGTAATTAAGCTTAAATCTTGATCTTCTGTAATATCTTTAAATAAAAAGATGGTACCTAAATCAATTATTTTTCCAGATAATTCTATCGGGAAATTTTGGGTCTCGTAACCTGTAAATCGAACTTCTAATAAATAACTTCCGTTTTGAATATTATTTAAACTAAAAGAACCATCTGCTTTAGTTACAGTACTGTTAGGAGTATTTAGAATTGTAATCTTTACGCCTTGCAGTAAATCTTCGGAATCGTTATCTTTAACAATACCTTTTACAATGTTTTGCGCAGCTGTAGTATATACTACAACAAAAAGCAGAAACATTACTAAAACAATTTTTTTCATAAATGATTTTTTGCTAAATTTTTGGTAATAACCGGCTCAAAAGTAACATTTTTTATCAAAGGAAAAAGTGTTTTATTTTAATAATCTAACAATTATTAGCTGATCATTTTAGTCTTTTAATGACTTTTAATAAGTTTGTTATTCATAAACTAATTTCTATGAAAAAACAGATATTCTGCTTAATAACATTTTTTTCTTTAAGTATACTAGGGGTTCAAAGCCAAAATAACGGAAAACAATACAACATAAGAACCATTGCATTTTACAACTTAGAGAATCTATTTGATACAATAAATGATACTACTATTAACGACGAAGCAAGCCCTATGATGGAGCTTAAGTCTAACAGGTCTAAAGTATACTGGGATAAAATTGATAAGCTTGGAAGTGTAATTGCCCAAATTGGGGCAGACAAAGCAAAAACAGGTCCCGCATTAATTGGTGTTTCAGAAGTAGAAAACCTAAGTGTTTTAGAAGACTTAATTAAATCTAAGCATTTAGTAAAAATGCGATATGGAATTGTACATTATGATTCGCCAGATAAAAGAGGTATAGATGTAGCTTTATTATACCAACAAAGATATTTTAAACCAGTTTATCACGAAGCCTTTAACCCAAATATCTACAGAAACAATAGAAAAGTATACACCAGAGATCAGCTTTTGGTTTCTGGGTATTTAGATGATGAATTAATTCATGTAATTGTAAACCACTGGCCTTCTAGAAGTGGTGGTGAAGCTAAAAGTAGGCCATTACGTGAAAAAGCAGCCTATCAGAATACTAAAATAATTGCTCAAATTAGAGAAAAAGATAAAAATGCAAAGATTTTAACTATGGGTGATTTTAATGATGACCCTATTAACACCAGTTTTAAAGAGGTCTTAAAAACAAAGAGTAAAAAAAATAACGTTGGCGAATTAGATATTTATAACCCTTATGAAGAATTACATAGAAAAGGATATAATACATTAGCCTACAGAGATAATTTAAATCTTTTTGATATGATTTTAATCTCTGAGCCTTTATTAGATAAAGGAGAAAAAGACTTTTCTACATACAAAATGTGGGAGGCAAATATTTTTAACAAAAGATTTTTAACAGAAAAACGTGGTAGATGGAAAGGCTACCCATTTAGAAGTTTTTCTAATGGTGCCTATACAGGTGGATACTCTGATCACTTTCCTGTTTACATGTATTTAATTAAAGAAAGTAGGTAAAAAATAAAAGCTCCATAATTAAAAATTATGGAGCTTTTTTGATAAAAAATTATTGCCTTTTAATTTTACTCAATTTCTGTTGTAAAATTGTATTCTAGATATGTGTAGGCATCTCTAGGTATAATGTTTATCCACTTTTTATGTTTCAAATACCATTTAAAACGAATAGAATTTACGCCTTTAGATAAATAAGCAGCAATAAAAGGATGAATGTGTAAATGAATCTTTTTATTGGTTGATTTTTGCTCACTTAAACTAACTATCGTTTTTTCTAAATCTGCCTCTAGTTTATCTAATAAAACTATAGGTGCTTCTACTTGTCCGTTTTTATTTGGATTTGGTTCGGTAGTTTTAATGCTTACCTCTGGTCGTACTCTTTGTCTTGTAATTTGTACAAGTCCAAATTTACTTGGAGGTAAAATTTTGTGTTTTGTTCTATCAAAAGACATGGCTTCTTTTAAATGCTGATATAGCTTATTTCTGTTTTCAGATTTATGCATATCAATAAAATCTACCACTATAATTCCACCCATATCTCTTAGCTGTAATTGACGTGCTATTTCTGTGGCTGCAATTAAATTAACTTCTAGCGCTGTTTCTTCTTGAGAACCAGCTTTGTTAGAACGGTTTCCGCTATTAACATCAATAACGTGTAAAGCTTCCGTATGCTCTATTACAAGATAAGCTCCTTTACTCATAGATACTGTTTTGCCGAAAGAAGTTTTAATTTGTCTTTCTATACCGTACTTTTCAAAAATTGGTACGTTAGCTCTATGTAGCTTTACTATTTTTTCTTTTTCAGGATAAATTTCTTGCAAATACTCTTTTATTTCTAATTTAAGAGCCTCATCATTAGTTACAATATTTGTAAAAGTTTCATTCATTACATCTCTAAGAATAGAGGATGCTCTGTTTAACTCGCTTAAAATTTTGGTGGGTGTATTTGTATTTGGAATACGTTTACACATTGTTTTCCAACGATCTAGAGAATTTTGTAAATCTCTATCTAATTCTGCAACTTTTACACCTTCTGCTACAGTTCTAAGGATTACACCAAAACCTTTTGGCTTAATACTTTTTGCTAATCTTTTTAAACGTTCTTTTTCTTTGGTGTCTTCTATTTTTTGTGATACAGAAACACGATTAGAAAAAGGAACTAATACTAAATACCTACCTGCTATAGAAAGCTCTGAACTTAATCTTGGCCCTTTTGTAGATATGGGTTCTTTTACAATTTGTACTAAAATGTTTTGTCCTGATTTTAGAACATCAACAATACTACCATTTTTGTTAATGTCTTCTTTGGGTTTAAAATTTTTTAAAGTGAATTCTTTATACTTACCTGTGCCTACTTTCTTAAGGAATGTATTTAATGAATTAACTTGTGCTCCTAAATCGTGATAATGTAAGAATCCATCTTTTGGATATCCTACATTAACGAAAGAAGCATTCAGTCCAGATAAAACTTTTCCGACTTTGGCTAAAAAAATATCGCCTACAGAAAATTTATTATCTGTTGTTTCATTATTTAATTCAATAAGTTTTCCATCTCTTAACAAGGCAAAATCAATATCAGATGAATTCGAACGAATAATTAATTCTGTTTTCATGCTGAAATGGTTTTAACACTGTACTTTATGTACAGATGGATTAATAATGTCAGGTAATTACTTACCAGTTGAGGCATAAAGCCTCGATGTCAATGAACTTTTTGTCTTTAATGCTTATACAATAAACGAAAAAGTAAGCAATTGCTTACTTTTTCTTATGTCTATTTGCTCTAGCTCTTTTTTTTCTTTTGTGAGTCGAAATTTTCGCTCTCTTTCTTTTCTTACCGCTTGGCATAATTATTTAATGTTTTAACCTTGTAAAGGTATGTTAATATATTTTATTTAACAGCTACGTTTTTCTTTACTCCTTCTGTAAACGTTTTTGCAGGTTTAAATGCTGGAATATTGTGTGCTGGAATTTTTATTGTTGTGTTCTTAGAAATATTTCTACCTGTTTTTTCTGCTCTTGTCTTTATAATAAAGCTACCAAACCCTCTTAAATAAACGTTATCTCCATTTTCTAATGCATCTTTAACCTCAGCCATAAATGCTTCTACTGTTGCTAAAACATCTGTCTTTTCGATCCCTGATTTGTCTGAAATTTTTGATACGATATCTGCTTTCGTCATGTCTATATATTTTTTATTTTTTATTTAAAAAATGCGGATGCAAATATATGATAATTAATCAATTCCAAAAACAATAAGTCTTAATTTTATCTGATTTTTAAAATGTAATTTTACAATTCTATTAATTAATTATGAATTTTTCTAACAAACTAATTTCGTGGTACTTAGAAAACAGTAGAGATTTACCTTGGCGTAGAACTAAGAATCCTTACTATGTTTGGTTATCTGAAATTATGTTACAACAAACTAAAGTTGCTCAAGGTCTAGATTATTATTTAAAATTTGTAGAAACTTTTCCTACAATAAACGATTTAGCAAACGCCGATGAAGATACGATTTTAAAAATGTGGCAAGGCTTAGGTTATTATTCTCGAGCTAGAAATTTACATTTTACAGCTAAATTCATCGTAAACGAGCTAGATGGAAGGTTTCCCAACAACTACAATGATATTATAAAGCTAAAAGGTATAGGAGACTACACTGCTTCTGCAATTGCATCTATTTGCTTTAAAGAACCTACTGCTGTTGTAGATGGTAATGTGTATCGAGTTTTATCTAGATATTTTGGTATTGAAACACCTATAAACTCCTCAAAAGGTATTAAAGAGTTTAAAAAACTAGCTCAACAACTTTTAAAAAAAGAAAAACCTGGAACTTTTAATCAAGCAATTATGGATTTTGGTGCAATACAATGCAAACCAAAAAAACCATTATGCATGTTTTGTCCTTTTGCTGATAGCTGTTTTGCTTTGCAAAAAAATAAAATAGATACTTTACCCGTAAAAGAAAAGAAAACGAAGGTTAAAAAAAGATATTTTAATTATTTAGTGCTAAGAACTAGTAATAACAAAACCATTTTAGAACAAAGAACAAACAAAGGCATTTGGCAAGGCTTATATCAATTTCCGCTAATTGAAACATCAAAAACAATTAATGAAGAAGAGTTAATAAATACCGAACAAATTTTTAATATAATTCCTAACAACTCCAAAATATCATTGTTTAATAATAAAGAAATTGTACACAAATTATCGCACCAACATTTACATACGCGATTTTGGATTGTTGAAGTAGATAGCACAGAGAAAGCAACTATTTCATGGTCTGATATTAACACATATGCTGTTCCAGTTCTTATAGCTAATTTCTTAGACAAATATCTTTAACGGGAAACTAATTATTTTTATTACTTTTGATATAAAACACAAAAGCTATGGCTGGTACTATAAACAAAGTTATTTTAATTGGTAATTTAGGAGATGATGTAAAAATGCATTATTTCGAAGGCGGTAATTCTATTGGCAGATTTCCTATTGCCACAAGCGAAAGTTATACCAACAAACAAACTGGAGAAAAGATTACCAATACAGATTGGCACAATATTGTTGTAAGAAATAAACTCGCAGAAATCTGCGAAAAGTATTTAAATAAAGGAGATAAGGTATATGTAGAAGGCAAACTTAAAAATCGTCAGTGGGAACAAGATGGTGTGAAACGTTACGCAACAGAAGTGCATGTTAATGAAATGACGATTTTGTCTAATAAAAGAAATGACGATAATAACGGCATGCAGTCTCAAAATATACAAAATAACCCTTCACCTTCTAAGGTAGAAGAAGAAGATGACTTGCCATTTTAGTAATAAAAACCAGTAATTTTGGATCCAGATCCTGAACATCTTATCATACTAACGTCTAATCTAGTTTTTCTTACTTCTAGTGGAGTTGCACTATTGTTTTTATTGGTAATTTCTGCTTTAGTTTCTGGTACTGAAGTTGCATTTTTCTCATTGTCGCAAACAGAGTTAGACGAACTTGCTAAAGAGAATAATGAGCAACATACAATTATAAAACTACTTAACAGACCTAGAAAATTATTAGCAACCATATTAATCACTAATAATTTTATCAACATTTTAATAGTATTACTTTTTGCTTCTTTAGCAGAAACTTTATTTGATGGTTTTAATTATGAAATAAACCTATCTCTTTTTTCTATTCCAGTACGATTTTTACTAGAAGTTATCTTAGTAACCTTTTTAATTCTATTATTTGGCGAAGTGTTACCTAAAGTTTATGCTTCTAGAAATGCCATGCGTTTTTCTAAGTTTATGGCAAAATTTATAGAAATAATAAATAATTTTTTAACGCCATTTAGCTTACCCTTAATTAGTTTAACCAAGTTTATCGAAAAAAAACTTGGCAATAAAAACTCTAACTTTTCTGTAGAAACCTTGTCGCAAGCTTTAGAATTAACAACAGAAGGAGCTACCTCTAAAGAAGAACAAAAAATATTGCAAGGCATAGTAAATTTTGGTAACACAGAAACGGTACAGATAATGAAACCAAGAATAGATATTTTTGCATTATCTGATGATGAAGAATACCATGTTGTTCTAGATAAAATTCTTAAAAATGGTTACTCTAGAAACCCAGTTTACAAAGAAAATATCGATAACATAATTGGTGTTTTATACGCTAAAGATTTACTTGCCCATTTAAATAAACAAAATTTTAAATGGCAAGACCTTTTACGAGAAGCCTATTTTGTTCCAGAAAATAAAAAACTAGACGATTTGTTAGACGATTTCAGATCTAGAAAAAACCACCTAGCAATTGTTGTAGACGAATATGGTGGTACAAGTGGATTAGTAACGCTAGAAGATGTAATAGAAGAAATTGTTGGGGATATAAATGACGAATTTGATGACGATGACTTATCGTATTCTAAGATTGATGCAAACAATTACATTTTTGATGGTAAAATAACCATTAAAGATTTTTGCAGAGTTTTAGACGACGAAGACGAAGCTATTTTTGAAGAAGAAAAAGGGGAAAGTGAAACTTTAGCAGGTTTTATTTTAGAAATTTCAGGTCGTTTTCCTAAAAAAGGCCAAAAAATAAACTTTAAGAATTATACGTTTACTATAGAAGCATTAGACAACAAAAGAATTCAACAAGTTAAAGCAACTCGAAATGAATAAACTGTATCTTTTACTTTTATTTGCACTTTTATTTTCGTGTAAAGACCCTGCTATTCCAAAACCACAAGCTTATTTAAGTTTAGAATATCCAAAAAAAAAATACATCAACTTACCTTTACAAAGACCCTATTCTTTTAAAATTCTAGAAAACACTAATGTTGTAGATGCTCCAAAAAATTGGTTGAAAATTACCTACCCAAAACTAAAAGCATCTATAGATATTACCTACAGACCAGTTAATAATAACATGAAAGAGTTGTTAACTGAAGCAGAAAAATTAGTATTTAAACACGCTGTTAAAGCAGATCAAATTATACCAAAAGATTTTACAAATACAGATAAAAAAGTATTTGGAAGCGTTTACGAAATTACAGGAAATGCTGCCTCTCACTTACAATTTCATGCTACAGATAGCACTAAAAACTTTATTAAAGGAGCTTTATATTTCTATGCAAAACCAAATTACGACTCTATTTTACCTGCAGTAGATTATATTAAGAAAGATGTTTTTAAGCTATTAGAAAGTTTGGAATGGAAAACTAAATAATTTCCATTTTTTTAAGTAAAAACGTAGCATTCATGTTTTTACAAATTCCTTCTTTTAGCTTGTAGTCAAAGAAAAGTTCGTTATTATTGATTTCTGCTTCGAAAAAATAATTTTTAATGGTATCAAAATCTTGTACCAGCTCACATAAACTTACATCATGTGTTGCTATAATTCCTGTAGATTTAGATTTCGTGAGTTTCTCTACAAACTGTTTAGAACCTAAAGCTTTATCTTTACTATTAGTTCCTTTTAAAATTTCGTCTAAAATGATAAAATAATCGTCTTGTTTTATATTACTAACAATAAACTGTAATCGTTTTAACTCTGAATAAAAATACGACTCACTTTCTGCTAAAGAATCTGAAGTTCGCATACTTGTAATAAGCTTTATTGGCTTGTATGAAAAAGATTCTGCACAGACTGGCAACCCACAATTTGCCATAATTATAGATAAAGAAACCGTTCTTAAAAAGGTACTTTTTCCTGCCATATTTGCACCTGTAATAATGTAAAAATCTTTATTTTCTATAGTAAAATCATTATCTACTCTATCTGTTTCTTGCAATAAAGGATGTCCTAAGTTTGCAGCATTAATCACATTCTTTGTTTTAGTTATCTCAGGAAACACATAGTTAGGATGGTTAAATTTAAAATTAGCTAATGAATTTTGGGCATCAAAAAATGCAACTACATCAAACCAACTAGCAACCGCATTTTGGTATTTATGAATCCATTTTTCTACTCTAGTTGCGTTTAAAATTTCCCAAAGAAATAGTCCATTTCCTAAGACAGCAATAATAATGTTGTTTCTATTGTCAAAAGCATCTATGACTCTTACAAACTTTTTAAAAATTGATGCTGCCTTTTCATTTTGAGATTGCACGATTTGCTGTTGTTTTAACAATAATTCTGAGGAATATTTTTCATTTTCTATTTCATTTAGCAACAAATGATATTGTTTAAAAGTGTCTCTGTAAGCATTTGTTTTTTCATAGATTTTGCTAGTCTTTTTAAAGTAAAAACCAGTAATAAAAAGTCCAATAAAAAACCAAACTAACAAAAAGTTAAACCCAAGAACTCCAACAGAAACCAAAACTAAAAGACTTATAGACATAAGGGAAAAAAACAGCTGAAGTTTCTGCATTAACTTTGGCATAATAGAGTTATAACCTCTAATCCAATCTATAATAGCTTTACTCTTTTTTTCACTAGAATTTAAGCTTGCTAATGCAGAAAAGTGTTGTCTCCAAGAAACTTTTAAAGCTAACTCTTCAATAGCACTTTGCCTTTGTAAAATAGAAGTAATTTTGTTTTCCAAAAGCAACTCTGCAAGAGTTTTTTTACCATCTATAGTTTCTGTTCTATTTATGTATTGAAAAAAAGAACCTTTTCCGAACAAATCAACATCATTACTATAAAAATGGTTTGGTTCTAAAAACTCTTTACCTGATGGTAAATGTGTAAACTTTCTTTGTAAAACAACAATTTCAGTTGAGTTAATCCGAATCTTTTCATCAACAATAGCTTTGTTTCTTTTAACATTTAAATATCTAAGAACAAGCGATACAAAAACCCCAATTCCTAAAAAACTAACAAGAAGAACAGCGTTTATATTATCAAAAGTTAGATAAACTCCGATAGCTGTAGTTAAGAAAGTTACAAAACGAATCGTTGCTAAGTTTACAAGTTTTTTTTGCAAGCCTTTAGATTCCTTTTTTAATTCAGAAAGTCGCTTTTTGTAATATTCTAAAGGGTTACGCATAACTTGAAATTCCGCCTGTTAAATTCAGTACTTTTAAATTAGGGTATTCCTCTTTCATCATTTTAGTAGCTTTGTAACTGTTTAATCCTTTTTGGCAAACCATTACATAAGTTTTACTAAAATCTACAGGTATTTCTTTAGCATTGAATTGATTTATTGGTATGGTTTTATGTACGTTAAATGGAAGTTTTAAATTAGGAAGTACTGCTATTATTTCTAAATTTTCATCTTGTAACTTTGATTGGAGTTCTCTTGGTGAAATTTGCAAATGCTTATCTTGTAACTCACAAGATGCGTCAAAATAAGATTCTTTCTCAAAAAGTTCTACAATCTTATCTTTACCAAATGTAGAAGTTAATTGCATCTTAAGTTGTTTGTTTTCAAGTGCATTATAAATTAATAGTTTATTTACCAAAGGTTTACCAACTTTGGTGAGCAATTTTAAAACTTCATTTACTTGCATAATTGCTACAACACCAACTATTGCATTTAAAGTACCTGCTTCTTCGCAATTTGGAATATCTGAAGTTATTTCTGGAAAAGCATCTCTTAAGTTGGCAGTGTATGTACCATCTTCTTGTAAGATATTAAATGTAGCAACGTAACCATCAAATTTATACAAAGACCCATACACTAATGGCTTGTTTCGCAAAACACAAGCATCGTTTATTAAGTATTTTGTAGGTAACGAATCTGTACCATCTATAACAATATCTACACCTTTTATAAAGTCGAAAATATTTTCTTTTGTAACAGCAGTATTGGAATAATTTACTTGAGTAAAGGGAGCTCTATCCTTTATAAACTTGGCAAGCAATTCTGCTTTTGGTTTACCAACATCTGCAAGGGTATAAAACACTTGTCTATGTAAATTGGTTGCATCTACATTATCGAAATCTACCAGATGAATTTTTCCAACTCCACTAGATGCTAAATACACAGCAATTGGACTTCCTAAACCTCCACAACCTATAATTAAAACGGAAGCATTTTGCAACTTTTCTTGTCCAGATTTTCCAATTTCGGATAAGGTTATTTGACGTGAAAAAAGTACTTGCTTGCTTAGGTTCATAAATTTTCTTCTATCTCTTTTTTTGCAGCATCAAACTCTTCAGGTGTATTAACGTTTCTAATAAATTTATCATCGACTTCAATAATTTCTACATCTGAATTTATTAACATTTTTCTAGGACAAGAATAACCTTGCGCCAAATATTGTAGTAAAATTGGATATGCTTTTGGCTCGTAAATAGTAATTAAAGGCTCTACAAAATCTTTATTTTTACCTTTAATTGCAGTAGCAACTTTGGCTGTATTCCGCTTAGACAACAAGATTTCTACCAATTCTTCATCTACAAATGGTAAATCTGTGGCCAAAACAAACCAAGCAGAATTGGGGTCTTTTTGAAAAGCAGAACAAATTCCGCCAAATGGTCCTAAATTGTAAAATGCATCTGGAATTTCATTGGCATTCAATGCATTTTTAACAGAATAAAAAACTTCTATATTTACACTCTCTAAGAGTGCTTTTACAACTTCTTTTTGCGGTTTTCCATAGTACTCTAAATTGGCTTTGTCTTTACCCATTCTAGTACTTTTTCCACCAACTAAAACCAATCCTTTTACTTGTGCTTGTTTTTCTTCTATTAAAGCTAAGAAATGCTTGGAAATCTTATCTGTCTCATTAAAAGTGTAACAAGGTTTGTTTTTAATATCTGGATAGCGTTCTTCTAAAAAATTAAAATAGGTTGCATTTTCATACAACTTAATTACAAACTGAATGTTCTGTAATTGTTCTAAACGTTTTAAAACAGATTGCTCTTTATTTTCATCTAAGATTAGAACTTGTTTGCTTCCTTGGTAATGATTTCCATTAATAAAAACAAAGTCGTGTTGTGAGAAATCTAAGCGTTGTTGGTACTTATTTACTTTACCAGTGGTAGTAATTTGTACATTTCCTTGGTGATGAAATACAAATTCTGAAAGCGTATTTAATTGAACATCTTTTGCATGAGATGCATCAAAATAAGCCAATTTATAGTTGCTGATTTTTTCTGAAACTTTTGTAACCAGCTCTGAAATAACACTACAGTTAGACCCTAAAATAGCAACTTCATTAAAGGCAAAAGTGTCGTTATTTCTTCTTGCTAAATTTGTATGTTTTTGATGTTTAGTCATTTTTAATATCGGATTTACCTCCTGTTTTTTCTACTAACTTTACTTCTGTAATTTTCATTTGCTGACTGATGCTTTTACACATGTCATAAATGGTTAAACAAGCAATATTTACGCCTGTTAAAGCTTCCATTTCCACTCCTGTTTTCCCTTCAATAGTTACTTTACAAAGAACCTCTACATTTTCTTTATCTAAAACTCGAATCTTAATATCTACGCCATTAATTAATAATGGATGACACATAGGAATAAGTTCTGAAGTCTTTTTAACACCTTGAATACCTGCAATTATTGCTGTTTGAAAAACAGGTCCTTTTTTGGTTTGTAATTCGTCTTTAGAAAACTGTTTAACAACTTCTAATCCTAAAAACATTGTTGCCTTTGCAATCGCAGTTCTTTTGGTAATTTTCTTATCAGAAACATTTACCATTTTAGGATTTCCTTCTTTGTTTATATGTGAAAAGTTCAATTTTTTTTATTTTAGTTGTCACTTCGAGTGATTTGCTCATAAATGTGCGCTAGCATGGTTATGAGAAAATTGTATCGAGAAGTTAAATTGTAATCTCAATACTCTTTTCTTCTGTGAATTAGAAAAAACAATCGAACTAACAAGTTTTTAATTAAAAATTCTTCTTTGCTAAATTAGGAAGTTTTTGATATTCATTATTAATTAAGGCTTCCTTTTTTGCTCTAGACCATTTCTTAATTCTTTTCTCCCAATCAATTGCCAAACCTACTTGATTAAATTCTGCATAATATACTAGTTCAAGAGGTCTTCTTTTGTAGGTATAACTTTCGATGTATTTACCCTTTTGATGTTCAAAAATACGCTTTTGAAGATTTGAAGTAATTCCTGTGTAATAGGTACTATCTGAACATTTTATAATATACACAAAATAGATTTTCATAGTTTATGAATATTTTTTCTCGATACAATTTTGTTCATTCTTCACAAAATTACTCGAACAGACAGAAGGCTTATCGAAAACGTATTATTGGATAATTATCTCCTTGTTTAAAAGTACTTTCTTTGGTTTTAGGTAAACAAATAAAAGCATCTGCATCTACCAAACTTGCTAAATCTCCAGAACCATTTCCTTGTATTGGTGTTGCTAATAAATGTCCAAACTTATTGCTAAGTTTCACTTGTAAGAAATACGTTAAATCTGGTTTAAATTCTACATCTTGCGTTAAAATAGCAGTTTCCTCTTCTATTGAAATCGCATTAGATTTATAATACCAAGGATAAAAATACACCATACAATTTACAAAAGTTGATATTGGGTTTCCTGGGAAAGCAAATACTTTGCAACTTTTAGTTTCGCCCATCCAAAAGGGTTTTCCTGGTCTTTGTGAAACTCGATGAAATAGTTTTTCTACGCCAAGGTTTTCTAGAACTTCTGGTAAAAAATCGTATTTTCCTTTACTAACTGCACCACTAAATAGTAAAGCATCATAAGATTGTAAATAGTTGGCAATTTTTGACTCTAATTTTATTTTGTCATCAACAATGTGATCTATATCTGCCTTTATTTCTAATCTTTCTAAGAGACTAAACAGCGTAAATACATTACTTTTTCTAATTTGATGTGGTTTTGGACTCTCTATAACATCTACCAATTCGTCTCCAGTAGAAATAATCATCACTTTTGGCAACCTACTTACTTTCAGCATAGATTTTCCTACTGTAGAAAATACACCAATTTCTGCTACTGAAATCTTAGTGTTTTTAGGCACCAAAATGGCTCCTTCTTTTCTGTCTTTTCCCTTTTTGTGAATATTTTGAAAGTCAGTTATTGCATTAATCTCAATTTTTGCAATTCCATTTTTAATGGTAACATCTTCATATCGAATCACTGCATTTGTGTTTTTTGGCAGCACAGCACCTGTCATAACTTCCAAACAGTTTTCAGAATTTTTTAAGGACATTTGCGTACTTCCTGCAGCTTGTATCCCTTCTATAGGAAAGGTTCTTTTCCCTTTGTTGAATTGATTAAAATCTATAGCAATACCATCCATAGAAACGCGGTGAAAAGGCGGAAAGTCTCTATCTGCAACAACGTCTTCTTTTAAAATTCTACCTACAGAATTTAAAAAAGGAATTTTTTCAACTCCAAAATCCTGCTTTGCGTTAAGTACAAGTTGTAAGGCTTCTTCTGATGTTATCATATACGCATTTTGGCTTTAATAAATTCTAGTTTGATGTCTCTATCGTTAACAACAAAATCGTATTTGGTGTCGTTTATGTCAATAACTCGAATGCCATTATCTAACAATTTGGCTGTTTTTCTCTTTTCAACAGACTTTATATTGGAATATTCAATATTGATTTGACCTTTTTGAATATTTAAGGAATGGCTCTTAAAGATTAATCTATTACTAGTGAGAAAAATTTTACCACCAACTCCTTCTATCCCTCTAAATAAATTGGCTAAAATTTCTTTTTGTACCACTTCTTCCTCTAGTAAATCTGGAACAATCTTTTTTATTCTTTTAGCAACCATTTTATTCATCATTCTAGGAAAGATATAGATAAAAAAAAGTGTCATTATAACAACATAAATAATTGTTTGTATAGCAATACTTTTTATATCATCGGCAACACCAAACAGATATAATAAAAAAGGATAGGTTATGGATAAAGAAACCACTAAGACTATAATTTGTTTCTTATTTAGTTTAAATTCTAGTTCTTTTTCCATTTAATTAAAGGTTTGTAAAAATTAATCTTAGAGCAAAAAAGAGCATTAAGAGTGGATAAAGCAAGTTGTTAAAAAAGAATTTCCAAGTGATAGATTTGAATTTCTTATTAGATGATTTTTCTATAGTTATGATTTCTAGTATCAAAACAATAATACATAAGACCGAAATAAAAATTCCGGTTTCTACTGCATTAGTTTCAAAAATATACCTTAATTGTTCCATAAAATTAACCTCCAATAGTACTCATACTTTCTGAAACATCGCCTTTGGTTCTGTTTGCTTCTGCTATAAAACCATTTTCTGGTTTGTTTTTTACTAAACTCAAAAAAAGTGCTTTTAAGTCTTCATTACGTACTCCTTTTCTTAAAAAATCTCTGAGGTTAAACACACCATCATCAAACAAACAGTTTTTAAAAGTACCTGTACTAGTTATTCGTATTCTATTGCAATCGTTACAGATAGTTCTTGTAAATGCAGGAATAATACCTACAGTTCCTTTATGTCCTTCTATTGTATAATTTCTAGAAGTTGATGATTTTTCAGATTGCATTTCCTGCACATCAAAAGCGGTTTTAATTTCGTTTAATATTCGCTTAAATGTCCAATTTTCTTGCATTTCTCTTTGTCCTTTTCCATTAAACGGCATTTCTTCTATGAAACGAACAGCAATTTCTTTTTCTTTGGTTAATTGTACAAAATCTACAATTTCATCTGTATTAATTCCTGACTGTACAACTACATTTAATTTTAAATTGAGTTTACTTTGCTCTAATAATTCTAAAGTTTTATAAACATCTGGAAACACATCTCTTCTGGTAATTTCTGCAAACTTTTTTCGCTGTAAACTATCTAAACTTAAATTTATATTTTTTACTTTTTTTAATTCTTCTAACTTCTGAATATGATGCGTAATTAAAGCTCCATTTGTTGTAATGTTAATAGCGTCTAACAAGTCGTTATAAGAAAGCATTTCTATAAACTTTATAAAATCTTTGCGCACAAAAGGCTCACCACCTGTAAGACGTACTTTACGCACCCCCAATTCTGTTAGTACTCTTATTAAACGATACATTTCTTTAAATGTAAGTAACTCATTTCTAGGAACAATGTCAATTCCATGAGCAGGCATACAGTATTGGCAACGTAAATTACAACGATCTGTAACTGCTAATCGCACGTATTGCATTTGTCTACCAAAACTATCTACCAATTTATCCATTAATTCGGTAATTTTTTGCTAATTAAACCATATAAAAAAGCACCAAATAGCGCTGAGATTAATAAGATAATTGCTGGTATAATTTCAAAACCAAGCATAATAAAGATTGGGCCTGCACAAGCTGCAGAGATGCCCCAACCTAAACCAAAAATTGCACCTCCTAAAAGGGTTCTTATTAACCCTTTTTTCTTTTGCTTAGGAACAATCATATTACCAAATCTATCTTTTATAGTTCCTTTTTTAAATAGCTGCATAAAGATGAGGGAAACAACTACAGCGCCTCCAATAACCCCAAACATGTGTATGGATTGAAAACGAAACATTTCATAATATCTATACCAAGAAATAGCTTCTGTTTTACTTAAAACGATAGCGAAAAATATGCCTAATAGTAAAAATCGTAGGTTTTTCATCATTTAAAATATTAAGGGAATTATAAACCAAACTGCAATAATACCACCAATAAAAAAGCCGATGACTGCCAACAAAGATGGTAGTTGCAAACTGCTTAAGCCAGTAATTGCATGACCTGAGGTGCAGCCACCTGCATATCTTGTTCCAAAGCCTACGCAAATACCAGAGAGAACTAATAGGAGAAACCCTTTTAAGGATAATGCAGATTCTACATTAAAAATTTCTGCTGGAAAATAGGATTCACCTACATTTTGAAACCCAATTTCTTGCAATTCTTGTACGGTTTTTGGGTTTAAGTTTACTGTCTGATTTGGAATTAGAAAATTAGAGGCTATAAAACCACCAATAATAAGTCCAACAACAAATAATAATGCAAAGTCTCTTTCTTTCCAATCTTTTTTAAAATATTCGGAAATTTTTCCTGCACCTGCAATACTGCAAATGGTCTCAAAATTGGTAGAGATACCAAAATTTTTACCAAAGTAAAAGTACAGTAATAAAGTAATGGCTATTAACGGACCACCAACATACCAAGGCCAAGGCTCAAATAAAAAATCCATTAAATTTTTAGTTTTAAATAGTTCGTAATTTCTTCTGTTGCTCCCAGTCTACTTTTAATGTAGTTTTTGTTTATTTCTCCTGTTTGCTTTCTTAGTAATTCATCTTCTCTAAGAGTTACAAAAATACTGGAAAATTCGTTTTGATTACGTATAGCAAAGCATCCTTTTTGAGCAACTAAATCTATTGCTTCTTGAAATTTTTCAAAACGATTACCAATTACAACAGGGATGCCAAATGTTGCTGGCTCTAAAATATTATGCAAACCTGTTTTTAAACCTCCACCAACATAAGCTACATCAGCAACTGCATAAACTTTGGTTAGAACCCCTATTGTGTCTAAAATAAAAACCTGAAAATCTTTCAAATCTTTATTTTCTTTTTCTGAAAATAAAACAACTTTTTTGTCTATTTTTTTTTCAAACTCTTTAATACTTTCTAAGTTGATGTTATGTGGCGCTATAATTACCTTTTCGTTAATTTTTAGTTCGGTATTAATATAATCTAGAAACAGGGCCTCATCTTCTGGCCAAGTACTTCCTGCTACAATAGTATATTGGTTGTTTTTAAATGTTTCGATATACTTTAATTGATTATTTTGATTTACAATTTCGTAAACACGATCAAATCTAGTATCGCCAGCAACTGTAGTATTATTAAATCCTATTTGTGCTAAAAGCTCTTTAGATTTGGTGTTTTGAACAAAAAAATGATGAAAAGTAGTTAAACTATTCTTCATAAATTGGCCATACCACTTAAAAAAAAGTTGTTTCTCTCTAAAAATTCCAGATACTAAAATAGTAGGAGTATTATTTATTTCTAATTCTTTTAAGAAATTAGGCCAAAACTCATACTTAATAAATATAGCAACAGTTGGATTTACAATTTCTATTAGTTTTTTTGCATTTCTGCTGGTGTCTAAAGGAAGATAGCATACAACGTCTGCCAAAGGATAATTTTTACGAACTTCGTAACCTGAAGGTGAAAAAAATGTAACCAATATTTTAGAGGTCTTTTTTTCTTTTTTTAACTGTTCTATTATTGGAATAGCTTGCTCAAATTCTCCTAAAGACGCTGCATGAAACCAAATAGTTTCTTGATTTTTTAAGCCTTCTAATTTAGAGAATGTTTCTTTTCTACCTTGTACAAATAATTGCAACTTTTTACTAAAAATAGCTGCTATAGGTAAAACTAATTGAAGAACTACAATACTAAAATTATATAAAAAACGCATAGAATGTAAAAGTACAAAATTGAACTTCTATGCTGAAAATAAAAAAGCTACTTAAAATTTAAGTAGCTTATTTTTTTTTAAATATTACTTATATCCCCCAATATATTATAGTATTTAAAATTTAGTACAATAAACGAAATTTTAATTAAAATGTTAAAGAAATGTTATAAAAGTTATTTTTTATGTTATGAAATAATATTTACTGCTTTTAAAAAACCTTCTTTATACTTTTTTCCTACAGGTATTTCTGAATGTATCACTATAGTTTTAGCAGCTTCTATGCTGGTTACATGCTTTTTGTTTACGATATAACTTCTATGCACTCTAACAAAACTGTCTGACAATTCTTCTGTAAGCTCTGACATACTTTTTCGAATTATTAAAGGCTTTTTATTAATCAAATAAACTTCTACATAAACATGAGAACTTTTTATAAATAGAATATCATCTTCTAACACCTTTTCATAACCTTTTCTTGTTTTAAAAAAGAAGTGATTGGGCTTTAAATCTATTTCTTTTTTAGAATCTAATTCAGCATAATTTAAAAACGCAATTTCTATAGCAGAATACAAGTCTTCTGGCTTAAATGGTTTAACTAAGAATGCTAGCGGCCTTACTTTTCTTGCGTCTGAAAACGTGTACGTATCTGAATTTGATGTTAAGAAAATAAACGGAATTTTATATTTTTCTCTTAATAGTTGTGCAACTTCTATTCCCGATTTTTTTCCAGACAACTGAATATCTAAAATTACTAAATCTGGCTTTTCTTGCCCTATAAGAATTACTGCTTCTGTAAAGTTAATTGCTGGCTCTAGCGCTTTGTAACCTAACTCTGTTAAAACATCACATATATTATCTGCAACAATTACTTCATCTTCTACAACTAAAATTTTTTTCTTTTTCATTTGGGGGAGTTTAATTTACTGTTTGTCTAGCATTTTCATCTTTAAATAAAATTTTAAATAGCGCTCCGTTTTTATTTTCAATAACAAGCTCTCCATGCAGTTGTTTTACTAATCTATTCACCAAGCGTAAACCTAAACTTTTGGCTTTTTTTGCATCTACATCCTCTGGAAAACCAGGGCCATTATCTTTTACCGTTAATTTATAGTATACTTCATTTTCTTTTTCTAAGATAATTGTTAACGAATTTTCTTTATTTGGATGAAATGCGTACTTATAAGCATTGGTTATAATCTCATTTATTATCAAGCCTAAAGGAATAGCTGTGTCTACATCAAACTTTTTATTTTTTGAAACAATAGAAGTTTCTATTTTTGTATCGCTAGCATATATAGCATGAATTTCTCTTACTAAGAGCTCTAAATATTCGTCAAAATCAACCAAACCATCTTCATTTTGATATAGTTTTTGATGAATTAAAGCCATAGAACGCACTCTGTTTTTACCCTCTTTAGCTAGGGCTAAAGCTTTCTCATCTTCTATACCTCTTGTTTGCAATTCCAATAAACTAGATACAATCTGAAAATTATTTTTAACTCTATGATGCACTTCTTTTACAAGTAATTCCTTTTCCTTTAAATTCTGTGAAATTATTTTATTTTTCGAATTCAACTCTCTAGATTGCCTTCTAATTTTTCGAATTACAAACAATGAAATGATAAGAAAAACCGTAATTAAAGCAGTAATAAAAATGTAAATTCTATTTTTTTCTTTTTGATTTTCTACTTCTATTTCTTTTTCTCTCACTGCCAATTCTTTTTCGTATTTAGCCAATGTTTTAGACAAGTCTTTCGAATAAATATTTTTTACCATTTCCATTTGATGTGTCTTGTATAAAATAGCTTCGTTATAGTAACCAAAAGCTGCTAGTGCTTTTGCTGTATAACCAGTTAATCTTTCATAATCTAATGCATTTAAATCTTTAGCTTCTTCCTTAAACTTTTCTGCTAACTCCAGCACAGAGTTTACATTAAACTTGGTAAGAATTTGTTTAACAGCGGCTTTGTCTTTTTTTAGTGTGCTTAAAAAATACATATACAAATCATAAGAGTACAATTTATAATCTTCGTCATTATAAATACCATCTATTAATTTTTGAATTCTATTGTTTGCAGATCCTTTGTAGATATAAGCATCAATTAAGTTAGTAACAATTGCAAAATGGTATGGAGATTCAATATTGTTTTCTACTTCTATTACCAAAGCTTTTTCACATGTTTCTATGTATTCATCTAATTTACCTTCTAAGATTAGATAATCTGTTAAATGGTACAAAAAGATAATCTCTAATTGCAAATCTCCCAGTTGTTTGGCTACTGCTAAACTATTTAAGCAAAGCGCTTTGCCTTGCATATCTTTTTTTATGTTTAACATTACAATTGGATGCGTTGTAATTTTGGTTTTTAATCGTAAAACTTCTGAATTTGAGGCATCAAACTGATTGATATAAGCTTCTAAGGCATCATGCACTTTTGTTGCTTCTTCTAAAGAAACCTCATCTCTTAACTTAGATACTTGATTCCATTTAAGCGTTACATAGTCTGCATTTATGACGCTTTTAGATAGTGGAGTTTTAACTCTTGTCTCTATAAAGTTTGAGACGTCTTTGTAGTTAACAGAAAACCGATTAGAAACCTTATTAAGATACGTATTGTATTCTGAATAATTAACAACCTCCTTTTCGTTTATCTTATTAAGTATTTCTGAATATGAAGAGTTTTGTACTTTTTTTAAAAGTAGGGTTGCAGAATCTTTATTGTTATACAAAACATACTCCTCTATTTTTTTTATTAAAGTAGATTGTTTTTCTTTTTCTTGACTAGAAGCAAAAAATGCAATAAAAAATAGGAAAAAAGAAATTTTATATTTCATAGACATAATTTATTTCTATGAAAATAGTAAAATATTTCTTGTTTAAACAAAAAAAACGCTTTCATAAAATTATGAAAGCGCTGTAAAATATTTTTTATGTCTTTATTAAGCCTCAAATGGCGTAACAGAAACATAAGATTTGTTATCTCTTTTCTTAGTAAACTCGACAATTCCGTCAACTTTTGCATGTAAAGTATGATCTTTACCCATGTAAACGTTTTCTCCTGGAT